>DASSBZ010000135.1:0-5829 GCA_035698205.1 Gemmatimonadaceae bacterium
GGCAGGGGGTCGAGTCGGCGCTGCGCTCGGGCTCGAGTGACCCGGCGTTGCGCATCGCCGCATCGCCGCCCACCGTGCTGCTCATCATCGGGGTGAACGGCGCCGGAAAGACGACGTTCATCGGCAAGCTGGCATCGCGACTGAGAACGGAGGGGCGCAGTGTGATCGTGGCGGCGGGTGACACCTTCCGCGCCGGTGCTATCGACCAGTTGCGTGTGTGGGCCGAGCGCGCCGGCGTCGACTTCGTGGGCGCACGCCCCGGAACGGATCCGGCGGCGGTGGCGTTCGATGCGATTGACGCGGCAATGACGCGCCGTGCCGATGTTGTGCTCATCGACACCGCCGGGCGTCTGCACACAAGCACCGATCTCATGACCGAATTGCAGAAGGTCGCACGCGTCATCACGAAGCGGCTCCCCGAGGCGCCGCACGAGACGCTTCTCGTGCTGGACGGCACCATCGGCCAGAACGCGCTCGCGCAGGCGCGCACATTCGCGGCGGCCGTGCCCGTCACCGGGCTGGTGGTGACCAAGGTGGATGGTACGGCGCGCGGCGGCATCGTCGTGGCCGTGCACGAGGCGCTCGATGTGCCGATCAAGTTCGTTGGCACCGGGGAGCAGGTAGGCGATATCGAGCCATTCGACGCGACGGCGTTTTCGCGGGAGCTGCTCGAGGCGTGACCCCGGCGGAACGGCGGATCTACCTCGACACGCCGGTCAAGTATCTCAAGGGCGTTGGCGAACGGCGTGCCGAATCGCTGGCCCGGCTCGGCATCGTGACCGCTGCCGACCTGCTGCTGCACATCCCGCATCGCTACGAAGACGCGAGCACCGTCGCCACCATTGCCTCGCTCCACCCCGGCATGGACGCCACGGTGCTCGGCACCGTGATCTCCAAGGGTGTGCTCCCCACGCGCAAGGGGCTCCGGATCTTCCAGGCGGTCATCAGGGATGCGAGCGGCATGATCGAGGCATCGTGGCCGGGGCAGCCGTATCTCGATCGCGTGATTCGCAAGGACGACGTGCTCCTGCTATCCGGTCCCGTGCGCTTCTTCCACGGACGCCAGTTGCAGCCTCGCGATTTCGTGAACCTCGGTGACGACGCCGACGCCACCAGCGGTGGCCGCGTGTTGGCCGTCTACCCGGCCACCGAGGGGTTGTCGTTCAAGGTCATCCGGTCTCTCATCGACCAGCATCTCGACGCGCTGCTCCCGCAGGTGGAGGAGCCGTTGCCATCGGCCATGCTGCGGGAGGCCGACGTGCCGCCGCTCGCCGAGGCGCTCCGGCTGGTGCACCGGCCGGCGACGCTCGCCGAGGCGTTCACGGGGCGGAGCAGGCTTGCCTTCGAGGAACTGTTCTGCTTTCACCTGCTGCAGCGGCGCACCTGGGCGCTGTCGCGCGAACCCCGCGACGGCATCCGCTTCGAGAATCGTCGCGAGCTGACGTCCCGCCTCAAGGCGGCGCTCCCCTTCGAGCTGACGGCGGCGCAGGTACGCGTCACGCGTGAGATCGTGGCCGACATGTGCAGCGATCGTCGCATGCACCGGCTGCTGCAGGGCGACGTGGGGAGCGGCAAGACGATCGTGGCGCTGTTCGCCGCCCTGCTCGCCATGGAGAACGGCTGGCAGGCGGCGATCATGGCGCCCACCGAACTGCTCGCCGAGCAGCATGCACGCACCATGGCCCGGCTGCTCGCTCCGTTGGGGATCTCCCCCCTGCTGTTCACCGGCAGCATGTCGGCGGCAGGGCGCCGCGAAGTCCTCGAGCAGCTCGCGGGCGGCATGCCGCTGCTCGTGGTGGGCACACACGCGCTCGTGCAGGAGCGCACGTCGTTCGGGCACCTTGGGCTCGTGGCCATCGATGAACAGCATCGCTTCGGTGTGGAGCAGCGGCAGGCGCTGGGGTCCAAGGGGACGCGCCCCGACACGCTGCTGCTGAGCGCCACTCCCATTCCGCGATCGCTCGCGCTCACGCTGTACGGCGACCTCGACGTGAGCATCCTCGATGAGCGCCCCCCGGGGCGCCAACCCATCACGACCGCACTGCGCCCCGGCTCGGCGCGAGAGCGCGTGCTGCAGTTCGTCGAGCGCGAGATCGCCAAGGGGCGGCAGGCGTACATCGTGTATCCGGTGATCGATGAATCGGAGAAGATGGACTTGCGCGCCGCCACGACGGCCATGGAGGAGCTGCGCGCGCACCCGTTCGCGGAACGGCGCGTGGCGCTGCTCCACGGTCGCATGAGCAGCGACGCCCGTGACGAGACCATGCGCCGCTTTCGCGACGGGGAGATCGACGTCCTCGTGGCCACCACGGTGATCGAAGTCGGGATCGACGTCGCGAATGCCACCGTGATGCTGATCGAACAGCCGGAGCGGTTCGGCCTGTCGCAGTTGCACCAGTTGCGCGGACGCGTCGGTCGCGGCGCGGAGGAGTCGTGGTGCATCCTGCTCGGCGACGTCGGTCCCGATTCGTATGAGCGACTCCGCCTGTTCAGCGAGACGGAGGATGGCTTCGAGATCGCCCGTTCCGACCTGCGGCTGCGCGGCATGGGAGAGCTGTTCGGCGAGCGCCAGAGCGGGGTCCCCACCTTCCGGGTGGCCGATCCCGTGCGCGACGAACGGCTGAGCGAGGTGGCGCGTGACGCGGCGACGAAGATGCTTGACGCGGATCCGGAGCTGTCACACCCCGAGCATGCGGGTCTGCGACGCCTGCTCGGTGAACGTTATGCGAAGGCGATCGACCTCTTCCGGACCGGTTGAAGTTCGCGCAGGTCAGGCGGGTGGGCGTCCGCTGAGGCGCCGCTTCACGCGATCCAGCTCCTCACGCACCTTCGCGAGTTCGTCGTTGAGGCGTGCCGCCTCGGTTTTCTGTGCGGAGTCGCGCACCAGCGCCGAGTCGCGAGCCAGTCGAACGACCCGTTCCAGGGAGTCGACGCGCAGAAGCGCGCGTCGCAGGGCGACGGTCGCATCGGCCTGCATGGCGTCGGGTGCGCGACGGAGCAGCGTCCCGAGCGCGTCGGCCGCGGCAGCGGTGGACGCTGCCGGATTACGGGGGTCGACCAGCAGCAGCGCGCGCGCGAGCGCTGCTTCGTTCACTTCCTCCGTGCCCGGGCGGCCGGCAATGTATGCCGCGAGCATGCGATCGGCCTCGTCGAACCGCCCCGAGTCGGCGGCAATGCGTGCAGCCTCGCGCATCAGCGGCCAGGTGTCCAGCGCCGGCGCCTCCACCTGCATCTCCGGGGGCGGCTCGGGGAGGCGGCCCTGGCGTCGTCCGCAGGCGAGCAACGCCGGCAGCGCGCACGCGATGAGGAACCGTCGCATCAGTTGGTTGGCGCTTCCACCGCGACTACGCGGGCAACGCCGTCCCCGTTGTGGGCGACGACCGATGGCGTGGGCGACGTCGCGATCACGAGTGTGAAGCGCGTGCCGACACCCGGCGTGCTCTCCACATCGATCGTTCCGCCGTGTGCCTCGACGATCCCCTTCGCGATGGCGAGCCCGAGTCCGGTCCCCTTGGTGCTGGCCGCGTGCTGGTTGTCCGCCATGTAGAACTTCTCGAAGATGAACGGCACGTGATCGGCGGCGATTCCGCTCCCCGTATCATGCACCTGCAGTTGCATCCCCGTCGGGTGCGGGGTGACGAGCAACTCCACGTCACCGCCGCGCCCGGTGAACTTGAATGCGTTCGAAAGCAGGTTGCCGAGCACTTCGCTCATGCGATCATGGTCCCAGGTGACCTCACGCGGCACCTGCTCCGAGACGGCAACACGGAAGCGCACACCCTTCTGCAGCGCCAGCGCGCGGAAGGAGCGTTCGAGTTCATCGATGAACGCCGTGAGACTCATCGGGCGTGCGTCCAGCCGACCGCCACCGGCCTCGAAGCGGCTCGCGTCGAGCAGGTGGTGCACCAGGCGGCCGAGCGACGCCGACTGCGCCGCCAGGGTGTCGCAGATCTCGCGCTGCTCGCGATTGAGCGGGCCGTAGACGCCCTCCTGCATGAGCTGCAGGTAGCCGCTGATCACGTTGATCGGCGTCTTGAGCTCGTGCGAGGCAATCGAGATCAGCTCGGCGCGCAGTTGCTCCAGCTCGGCGAGTCGTGTCGTCATCCCACGATAGCTCGTGGCCAGGCGTCCGAACTCGTCGTGCCGATCGCGCGCGTGTTCGAGGGGGTGATCGAAGTCGCCGCCCGCCACCGCCTGCATGCCGCGCTCGAGCTCGCGCACCGGTCGGCTGATGGAGGCGGTGAGCCAGATGGCGATGAGCGTGGCGAGCGCCAGCGCAACGCCGAAGGCCAGCTCGGCCACGCTTTCCGCTCGCGTCGCGTCTTCGATGGACGCCTGCGCACGTTCGGCCGTCCGGGCGCCGATCGTGCGACTCGCGTTGAGAATCACGCCGTCGACGGCACGCCATCGCGGCGCCAGCGCGAAGCGGGAGAGCGAGTCGGCGGTGCGCGTATCGCCGTCACGCACCGCCGCGTATTCCCGGGCCGAGAGGGTGTCCACCTGCCGCATCGAGGTGCGCAGCGCGAGGCCGTCGCTGGCGAGCCCGAAGCTTGCGAGCGAGTCGGTCATCCGGTCGAGCGCCGTGATGGCGGCGGTGAAGCGGGCGTATGACGCCTCGCGGTCGCCTTCGTCGCCGTAGACGAGCGCGAGCTCGGCCTGTCGCAGGTCGTCGGTCCCCGAGCGCATGCGCCCGAGCAGCAGCGACGCTTCCACGTCGGACGAGGCAAGCACCTCGATGCGCTCGAGCAGGTCGAGCAGCGCCGTGCGCGAGACCATGAGCGGCAGCAGCAGCAGCGCAGCGATCGCGACGAAGCCGAGCGCGAGACGGGCGCGCAATGTCATCCGGAAGCGCCCGTCCGGATGGTGGCCAGGGAGCCCCGCGGCCGGTGGGCCGCTCGATCTACGCGTACACGCCGGCACATGACGGCGTAAGATATACTCCACGCCGGTGGCGCCATGTGACGCGGACCCGTGAATCGACCGGGGGTGCGTTGCCCGACTCGACCGTCCATCATACGTTTTCGGCCCCCGCTGACCCCCTCATCCCCTTCTGCCGTGTCCTCAGCCGCCCTGTCCGCCGCCAACGTCCGGATCGTCGACCTGCACCAGCATGCCGGCCGGTCGGTGACCGTGCACGGGTGGGTGCAGCACCTGCGCTCCTCCGGCAAGGTGGCGTTCGTCGTCCTGCGAGACGGCACGGGCATCCTGCAGGCGGTACTCGTCAAGTCGCAGGTGAGCGCCGAGGTCTGGGACCGATTCGCGGAACTGACGCTCGAGACGTCCGTCGCGATCACGGGTGAGGTGCGCGCCGATGCACGCGCGCCGGGCGGCTTCGAGATGGGGGTGAGCGACCTCCTCGTCATCGGCACGAGTCCGCTCGACTATCCCATCCAGCCCAAGGAGCACGGCGTCGACTTTCTGCTCGACCACCGGCACCTCTGGATTCGCAGCAACCGCCAGCGCGCCATCCTGCGCATCCGGCACGAGATCGAGCAGGCGATCAGCGACTTCTACTACGAGCGCGGCTTCGTGCGCGTGGATACGCCGATTCTCACCGCGGCCATCGGCGAGCGGAGCGGCCTCTTCTCCACGGAGTATTTCGACGAGGGGCAGGCGTACCTCGCGCAGACCGGCCAGTTGTACGGCGAGGCGGCGGCTGCCGCGTTAGGCCGCATCTACACGTTCGGCCCCACGTTCCGTGCCGAGAAGTCGAAGACCCGCCGCCACCTCACCGAGTTCTGGATGATCGAACCCGAGGTCGCGTGGAACGACTCCGAGGACAACATGCGGCTGCAGGAGGATTTCGTGTCGTATCTGGTGGCGCGCGTG
>DASSBZ010000136.1:0-3995 GCA_035698205.1 Gemmatimonadaceae bacterium
GATGATCGGCAGCCCGATGCGGTCCTTCACCGACCCGCCGGGATTGAAGAAGTCCGCCTTGCCGTACACCGGCGTGCGCAACCCGCGCGTCACCCGGTTCAGCCGGATCAGCGGCGTCCACCCGATGGTGTCGAGGACCGAATCATACGGGGTGCGGTGTCGAGCCGCGGTGGAAGACGAGGTGTCGGTCATGGCCATGGTACGGGAGTCCTCAGGCAGCGGCGATCAGGATCGCCGCGCGTCGTCGTGCAGACGCGCCAGCAGTTGCAGTGCGTCCATCGGGGTCAGGCGGTCGGGGTCCACGGTGCGCAGCGCCTCCACCACCGGGTGCACGCCGCCGAACAGCCCCAACTGGTCCAGCGGTGTTGCGGCATCAGGCGGCGACGTGCGACGCCGCGTCTCTCGGCGCACGTTGCCGCCGTTCGACAGCTCGCGCGCCAGGTGATCGCCCTCCAGCAGCGCCAGCACGGCACGCGCGCGCGTCACCACCTCGGACGGCAGCCCGGCCAGGCGCCCCACCTCGATGCCGTACGACCGGTCGGCGCCGCCCGGCTGCAACCGATGCAGGAAGAGTACGCGATCATCCACTTCGCGAACCGCGACGTTGAAGTTGCGCACGCCGTCGAGTTCATCGGCGAGCTGCGTGAGCTCGTGATAGTGCGTGGCGAACACCGTCTTGCACGCCGTGCGGTCGTGCAGGTGCTCGCTCACCGCCCACGCGATCGCCACGCCGTCGTACGTGGACGTGCCGCGACCGATCTCGTCGAGCAGCACGAGGCTGCGTGACGTCGCGTGATGGAGGATGGCACTCGTCTCGGCCATCTCCACCATGAACGTCGACTGGCCGCGCACGAGGTTGTCGCTCGCACCCACGCGCGTGAACACGCGATCCACCACGCCGAGTCGCGCCCGCGCCGCCGGCACGAAGCTGCCGATCTGCGCCATCAGCGGCAGCAGCCCGATCATGCGCAGGATCGTCGACTTGCCGGCCATGTTCGGACCGGTGAGGATCAGCACGCGCTCCTCGGCGGTGATCCGCACGTCGTTGGGGATGAACGACTCGCGCGGCATCATCCGCTCCACCACCGGGTGCCGTCCGGCGGTGACCTCATACGCGAAGTCGTCGTGCATCTCGGGGCGCACGTAGCCATCGCGATCGGCCACTTCGGCCAGCGACGCGAATACGTCCAGTTCGGCCACACACGCCGCCGCCGCCTGCAGCCGGCGGATCGACGCGCCGGTGCGCGAACGCAACTGCTCGAACAGCTCGCGCTCACGCACATCGATGCGCTCGGTGGCGGTCAGCACCTTCTCCTCGTACTCCTTGAGCGCCGGCGTCACGAACCGCTCGGCACCGCTCAACGTCTGCCGGCGCTGATAGTCGTCAGGCACGAGATGGCGGTTGGCGTGCGTCACCTCGATGTAATATCCGAACACCCGGTTGAAGCCGACCTTGAGCGATGTGATGCCGGTGCGTGTGCGCTCCTCCGCCTGGATCCGCGCGATCGCATCCTTGCCGCCGGTGCGCAGCGCGCGCAGCTCATCGAGCGCGGTATCCACGCCGTCGCGGATGGTCGCCTCCTCGCCGATCGCGATCGGCGGGCGATCGACGAGCGTACCCGCGATGTCGCCCGCGATGTCCTCGCACGCATCCCATGTGCCGAGGGTCGATGCCAGCACGCCGCCGGCGTCCAGCGCCTGCGCCGCGCGATGGACCGCGGGGAGCCGCTGCAACGAGTCCGCGAGGGCGCCGAGCTCGCGCGGCGTTGCCCGCCCGGACGCTGTCTTCCCCGCCAGCCGCTCCAGGTCGCGCACGCCGTCGAGTGCGTCGCGCAGCGTGGCGCGTGTCGCGACATCGGCGACCATCGCGGCCACCGCATCGTGCCGCGCGCCGATCGCGCCGACGTCGAGCAGCGGCGCCAGCATCCACCGGCGCAGCAGGCGCGCCCCCATCGGCGTCTGCGTACGATCGAGCACGCCGATGAGCGTGCCGGCGGCCTTTGCATCCGTCTCGCCGCGCAGGCTCTCCACCAGCTCGAGATTCCGGCGCGTCATCTCGTCGAGCGGCATGCTGCCGTCCAGCGATTCCAGCGTCGGGCGGGAAAGCTGCGGCAACCCGCCGGGCTGCAGCTCCTTGAGGTAGCGCAGCAGTGCGCCGGCCGCACCCACCGCCGGTGCTGCGTCCGCGTCGAGCCCGAGTCCGTCGAGCGAGTGCACGGCGAAGTGGCGGGCCAGCTCGTCGCGGGCCATCGCGTCGTCGAACTCCCATGCGTCGCGCTCGGTCACGAGCGCCGACTCCGCACCAGGGGGCGCGCCACCGGACGGCGCGTCCGAGGCACCCGCCGCCATCAATACCTCGCGCGGTGCATAACGAGCCATCACCGCATCGGCATCGCGCAGCCGCACGCGCGCCAGGTGGAACGCGCCGGTCGACACATCCGCCGCCGCCACGCCGACCATGTCGCCGGCGCGGTGGACCGCGCAGATGTAGTTGTGCCGCGAGCCGTCGAGCAGGTCGTCCGACCACGTCACGCCGGGGGTGACCGTCTCCACCACCTCGCGCCTCACGATCCCCTTCGCGAGCCTGGGATCTTCCACCTGCTCGCAGATCGCAACACGGAAGCCCTGCTGGACCAGCCGGCGCAGGTAATCCTGTACCGCCTTTACCGGCACGCCGGCCAGCGGTACTTCGGCCGCGCCACCGTTGTTCCGCGCGGTGAGCGTGAGCCCGAGATGGCGCGACGCCACTTCGGCGTCGTCGTAGAACATCTCGTAGAAGTCCCCCATCCGGAACAGCAGGATCGCGTTCTGGTGTCGCGACTTGATCTCGCGATACTGCTCCATCAACGGGGTACTGGCGCGGCTCACTGCGGTTCGGCCTCGACGACCATGCCATCGATGCGCGCTGCGCGCAGCGCCTCCAGGATCTTCTCGGCTTCCGCGCGCGTTGCCACGCGCCCCGTCCGCACGCGATACGGAGCCGCGTTCCCCCACACGCGCGCCGTGAAGCCGCGCTGCTCGAGCACCGCCACCAGTGCGTCGGCCTGCGCGCGCTTCGTGAACGCAGCCACCTGCACGCTGAACGCGGGGCCCGTGACCGGAGGCGGCATCGGCGTGGACGCCACGATCGAATCCGTCACCGCCGCGGCCGAAGCGGGAGGCGTCACCGGCGGCGCAGCCGGCGGCGGCGCATCGGCACGCACCGGTCGCGCGGGCGGACGCGCCGGCGCCACGTCGCGCACCAGCCCCTGCACCGCCGACACCGCCGTCACATTCGTGCAGCGCGATTCCAGATATTCGATCCGGTTGCGCAGCTCCACGTCCTCGGCCTGCACCGCGGCGCGCGCGATCGCCACCGCGCCACAGGCGCGCGGCGGGTCGTTCATGTCGAACAGCGTGCGCGCCAGCTCGAACGCCGCCCGGGCTTCGTTGTTGCCGCCGGGGTGTTCGCGCAGCAGTCGCTGCAGATGCCGCACGCCGCCGGTGCGATCACCCCGCACGAGCTCGAGCTGTGCGAGCCGGAACAGCGCATCGTCGGCGCGCCCCGACAGCGTGTATTCGACGCTGATGCGCAGGTAGTCCTTCTCCGCCTCCGCCGCGGTCGGTGCGAACGAAGCCCGCCAGTACAGCGCCTCGGCGTATGCCGGCGTGCCCGGCGGGCTCGCGCGCAACGCCGAGTCGACGAGCGCGCGTGCCGCCATGCCGTCGCCGCTGGCCATCAGGCGCTGTGCGCGCTCGAATGGCGTGCCGGCTTCGACCTGCTGTGCGCGCACGGCGCCGGAGGTGCAGGCGAGCGCAATCAGCGCGAATGTCGTCGCGCGCATCATGCCGCCGCCTGCCGCGCCGGCACGCAGAGCGCCAGGACCAGCGATTCGATCACTTCATCATCCTTCGAGACACGCCCCGACTTGAGTGTCACATCCGTCTCCAGCAACAGCGCCACGGCGCGTGCGCATCCGGAGGCATCCCACCGCGGCACCGCATTCGCCCAGCAC
>DASSBZ010000137.1:0-2874 GCA_035698205.1 Gemmatimonadaceae bacterium
CCGCTCGCGCCCGCGCGATCGAGCCACTCGGCGATCGACATGTTGTCGAGCGCGCCGGCCCCCTGCGGATTGTCCCAGGTGGGATCGAGATCGGCGCCGAGCGGGGCGAGGTCGGCGATGATGCGTTGGGCGATGGGGAGAAACGCCTCGGCGATCTCTCGCTCGCTGATGATGCGGCCGTCGAAGTAGAACGTCTCGGAGCGCAGCGACGGATCGTCGGTCGCGAGATCGTCGAGTTCGATGCCGAGTTCGGTGGCGAGTCGGCGGATGTGGCTGTGTGGCGTGTCGATCAGCTCGCCGCCCAGCTCGCAGACCTGTCCGTCGGGGAAGAAGTTGCGGAGCGACCACATTCGGCCACCGGTGCGGTTCTGTGCTTCGAACAGGCGGAAGGCCACCCCCGCCTGCCTGAGGCGCCAGGCCGCGGTGAGTCCGGCGATACCGGCACCGACGATGAGAACATCGGCGTCATTCGGCTCGCGAATGCGCGTGGCCGGCGCCGAACGACCGATAAAGCCCCCCGGTGAGCATGCGGCGAGCGCACCCACGGCCGCCGTCGCGCCCATCCCCGCAACAAAGCGCCGTCTCGAAATATTTCCGTTCTCGCGCGAGCGGTCGATCAGCTCATCCACCGGCACGCCGGTCAGTATGGAGCGGTTGGCAAGTCGGAGCGACCGCTGGAGGATGCCGAAGAGCGGGGTGCGGGCCATTGGGCAGTTGTATGGGGAACGGGGGCGTCCGGTCGCTGCGCATCGCTTTCGCGGGATGAATATGCGCGGCCCGCCGCGCTGGTGCACGGCTGGCCGCCGCGGCGGGCATGATGTGCCCGCGGTTGTCGAGGGCGGGCGAGAGGAACCGGGGCAGTGTAGACCATTCACGCCGTGAATGACAATTATTCACGGCGTGAATGGATTGCATAGCCTCCCTCACTCGCTCCGCATCACCTCGGCCGGGTCGATATGCGCCGCCCGGCGCGCCGGTGCGTAGCTCGCGATGACCGTCACCCCCAGCAGCAGCAGCGGCACCGCCACCATGGTGAGCGGATCGGAGGCCCCGACGCCAAAGAGCAGCGCGCGCATGAGGCGCGTGGTGGCGACCGCGGCAAGCACTCCTATGACCACCCCGATTATTGCAAGCCCCAGCGACTGCCGCAGCACCAGGCGTGTCACCTGCTCCACCCGCGCGCCGAGCGCCATGCGCACGCCGATCTCGCCCCGCCGCTCGGTCACGATGTAGGAGATCACCCCGTAGATCCCGACCGCGCTCAGCACGATCGCGATGCCGCCGGCGATCACCAGCAGCACCATCGTGAACGAATGCTTGGCCATCGATGCCGCGACGATCGCCTCCATGCTGCGCTCGTTCGCCACCGCCACCTGGGGATCGAGCTCCCGCACAATCCGCCTCACGGCGCCGGCCAGCTCGATCGGGCGCGACAGCGAGCTCCGGATCATGACATTCATCCCGGTGGGCGCGCCCCACAGCGGAGCATCGGGGATCGGTCGCATGGGGAAGTAGATCACCTCGATCGGCGGCTCGTTCACGCCCAATCCGCGCACATCCTCGGCGACACCGACGACCCTGTAGAATGGCGGCTTGGACGAGTTGAACTTGATCCCCTTGCCGATTGCGCTCTCGTTGGGCCAGTGATGCTCGGCGAACGCCCTGCTCACCACCATGCCGCCGTCGTGCGCGTTCATCCCGCTCCAGTCGAGCGTGCGCCCCTCCACGCGGATCCCCATCGCCTCGAAGTAGTCCGGCGAGACGAGCCATGCCGGCGGGCAGGTTCCGGTCGCGCTCTCCGGCGTGGGACCTTCGAGCGTCACGCCGTTGCACAGGTCACCGCTCAGCATCGGCAGGTGATCGGTGAAACCGACCAGCTCCACTCCGGGCAGTTCGCGCAGGCGACCGGCGAGCTGCTCGTAGAAGTTGCTCGCGAGATCGGGCTCGCCATTGTAGCGCAGTGCAGGGAGCGAGATCTGGGCGGTCATCACACCGCGCGGGTCGAAGCCGGCATCCACCGCGCGGAGGTTGCGGAACGTCTGCACCATTAGCATCGCCGACACCAGCAGCACGACGGCGAACGCCATCTGCGCCGCGACGAGCACCCGGCGCGCCATCAGTCCGCGTCGCGACGTGGTGAGCCCGCGTCCACCCTCGCGCAGGATCGTGTTGTCCAGCCGGGCGCCGGTGAGCGGCAGCAGGCCGAACACCAGGCCGGCCAGCAGCGCGCACCCGAACGCGAATGCAATGCTCGTCCCCGACAGCCCGACCTCGGCCAGTCGCGGCAGCTCGCTGGGGGCGATCGCCAGCAGCAGCGAGAGCATCGCCTGCGCCAGCGCGATTGCCCCGATTGCCGAGATGACCGCAATCAGCAGGCTTTCGGCGAAGTAGTGCCAGGCCAGGTGTCGCGTGCCCGCGCCTAACGCGGTGCGGAGCGCCACCTCGCGCCGGCGCGAGTCGAGCCGCACGAGGAAGAGGTTCGCGACGTTGGCGGCACCGATCAGCAGCACCAGCCCCACCGCGCCGAAGAGCGTCCAGAGCGCGCGCGTCACGATGTCGCCAACGACCGCATCGCGCAGCGACACGACGTTGGTGGTGAATCCGGTGGATGTGACGAAGGTCGGCCGGTAGACCGACGGGAACACCTCGGGGAGCCGTGCGGTGAGCGGCGCCAGGTCGCGCTGCGCGTCGGCGGCCGTCACCCCCGGCTTCAGTCGCCCGATCGCGCTCCAGGAGTGGTTGTTCCAGTTGGTCGTGGAGTCGACGTGCGCCGGGGCCCACAGCTCCACCGTGAGATCCGGGAGGTTCGCGCCCTCGGGCATCACGCCGACGACGGTCATCGGGAAACCTTCGACGTTGATCGCCTTGCCGATG
>DASSBZ010000138.1:0-4097 GCA_035698205.1 Gemmatimonadaceae bacterium
CGTCACCGCGTAGACAAAGAGATTGATCCCCATGCGCAGCGCGGACTCGTGCAGCGCCGGCGGGTCGCTGTACGTACCCGGGTCCTCCCAGCCGTTCCCGAGGTCGCTCTCGTAGCTGTAGAACACCGCCAGGCGATCGCCGATGAAGATGCCGTAGCCACGCGCCGGCTTGCCGTCGTGCTCATGGATCTTCGGGATGCCCTTGGGAAAGTCGTAGACGAGATGGTAGATCGGGTGGCTCAGCGGCACATCCACCAGCGGTCGATCGGGGAAGACTCGTGCGATCTCGCGACGGAAGTGCGGGTCGAGTCCGTAATTGTCGTCGACGTGCAGAAAGCCGCCGCGCAGCAGGTATTCACGAAGCCGCTCCACTTCGGCATCGCTGAATCGCATCACGCCATGCCCGGTGGCGTGCAGGAACGGATAGTCCCAGAGCTTCTCGTCGGTGAGTCGCACGCGCGCCTCGGCCGGTTCAACCTGCAGCGTGGTGCGCTCGTTGATGGCCCGGATGAGGTTGGGCAGGCTGGACGGGTTGGCGTACCAGTCACCACCGCCGTCGTACTGCAGTCGCGCCAGCGTAAGGCGCGGACCATCGTGCGCCGATGTGGCGCCCGGGAGGAGCAGCATGGCGGAAGCCGCCACGAGCAGCGTGCGCAGCGCCGTCATGTATCGTGCGCCAGTCTGTAGGCCACGTTCCTCGACGCGCCGAACTCCGTTACGAGGCGATCCACGATCTCGCGCGCGGCAACGCCGCGCTCGCGCATCGCGCCTGCCTCGGCGCGAAGCACATCTTCGCTTGCGGCGGTCGTTGAGCGTCCTGCCAGTACAATGACCACTTCCCCTCGCGGTGCGGATTCCGTGTAGTACGCCGCCAGCGCCCGTACCGTTCCGCGCCGGAACTCCTCGAACTGCTTGGTGAGCTCGCGCGCGACCGTGGCGCTGCGTTCGCCGCAGCCGGCAGCGTCGAGATCGGTGAGCGTCCGTCCGACGCGCCCCGGCGCCTCGAAGAGTATCGCGGTGTGCTCGAGCGCGGCGATCGCCTCCAGGGCGCGCCGTCGCTCCGCGCCCTTGCGCTCGAGAAAGCCGAAATACGTGAACCGTTCGGCGGAGATCCCCGAGCCGACCAGGGCGGCGAGCAGCGCCGATGCACCGGGGATCGGCACGACGGACACGCCGGCATCGATGGCCTGTTGCACGAGTCGCGCCCCCGGATCGGAGAGCAACGGCGTACCGGCGTCGGAGATGAGGGCAACCTGCGCGCCGGCGAGCAGTCGTTCGATGAGCGCGGGTGCGGTCCGTGCCTCGTTGTGCTCGTGGTAGGCCTGGACGTGCACGGTGGAGCCGATATGGTCGAGCAGTCGGCGGGAATGCCGCGTGTCCTCCGCGAGCACCAGATTAGCCGTGCGGAGGATCTCGACCGCTCGATGCGTGATATCGCCGAGGTTGCCGATCGGCGTGCTGACGACGAACAGCCGACCGGTGTCCGGCGCTACCACGAAATGGTCCAGGGGAGCGCGGCGGTAAAGCCGGCGGCCTGGAGCAGGTGACGTCGTTCACGCCCGGCGAGCGCAATGCAGCGGACAGCCAGCTCGTCATCGCCGTGGAGCGCATCGCGAAGCGCGCCGGTCATCCACGCGGCCATCGCAACCGACAGTGTGCGCGCATCGGAGACGACCGCCCGGGCGCCGGGCGTGACGTCGCCGAAGTGGCGCAGCACGGGGTGCGTGTCGAGCAGCCGTTCGCGCGCACGCTTCATGGACGCCGCGGGATCGTCGGCGCCGAGCGTGCGCAGGTGTCCGACCACCGCCTCGTGGAGGGCGCGGTACGCGTCAACCAGCTCCGGCGCCGCCTGGACCGGCAGGTACGGATTGCCGGTCCAACGGCGCACGTGGCGCGGACGGGAATGGTTGAAGAGATGTGCCACCTGCTCGAGCCGCGGTCGCGTCATGAGTTCCTGATCCGCCAGCAGCATGCCGTCTATCAACCCGTCGCGCCAGAGGAGCCAGTTGGCGGAATCGGCGAGCCGAACTTCCACAAAGCCCGTGAAGCGCGAATCCCGGAGCGCGGGGAGCAGCGCGCGTGCGTCGCCGGGATCGATGCCGGGCAGTTGCTCGTCCGGCGTCACGATCGCCGATCGGAACATGCAGGCGAGCTGCGCGGGCGCGGTGGCATGAAAGAGGATCTCGCCGAACTCGGGCTCGTGCGGCACGCGCGCCACCGCGTCGGCGATGGGCACGGCAAAGGCACCTGCCGACGTTTCCATCACCGCGTTCACGAGCACGCCGCGCTGCACGAACAGGAGCACGAACTCCTCGGGCATGGAGATACCCACGAAGCCGTCCACCCGGCCGGTGCGATCCCGCTTGGCATCGCTGAGCAGGTTGCGCAGGTGCACGTAGGCGAGCTTCGTGCGATGCAGCAGCACGCGCTCGCTGGGGAACCGCAATCGCGCGATGGGCAGCGACTCGGCCGCGGGTGGCGCGGGGGGCCTGGACGGGGTAGAGTGGGCGGACGGCGACATCATTCGAGGGACAGCATGAGCGCCCGGGAAGTCACCGACCTCCCGGGCGCCTGCTTCGTGGTGCGCGTCGTCCTGCCGTCCCCTGTCGGGGTCAGGCGGCGTGCAGCTTGAACTTCTGTTCCAGCGTCGGCTTGGGCACCGCGCCGATCACCTGATCCACGAGCTTGCCGTCCTTGAAGAACAGGACCATGGGAATGGACCGGACGTTGAAGCGCGTGGGGGTCTGCACGTTCGCATCGACATCCAGCTTGGCAACCTTCGCCTTGCCTGCATACTCCTGCGCCAGTTGATCGAGAATGGGCGCGATCATGCGACACGGTCCGCACCAGGCGGCCCAGAAATCCACAACGGCCAGCCCTTCGTGCTTCTCGATCTCGTTCTCCCAACTGGCGTCCGTTACGGCGATCGGCGTCGACATCAGATTTGTGATCCTCTCCCGACCGGGCGAACCGATCGGTCAACGTTAGATTGTGGCGCTCACTCACACACCGGAGCGCGCTGCGCATGAGCCAGATCCGCCGCGGCACCCGCATCGCCCATATCGGAATCGCGGTGCAGGCCCTCGACGCTTTGCTCCCCTTCTATCGGGATGTCCTCGGCATGCCGGAGACCCCCCTGGACGACTCGGACGGCGCCCGGATCGTCGGCCTGGAGGCTGGCGACTCGCTGGTGGAGCTCCTGGAAGCCGAGACTCCAGAGTCACCCATCGGTCGCTTCGTCTCCCGGCGTGGACCGGGCATCCATCACATCTGTCTTGCCGTGGATGACCTCGACGAAATGCTCGAGCGGTGTCGCACGGCCGGCATCCGGCTTATCGATGAAACGCCGCGAGTGGGCGCGGAGGGAAAGCGGATTGCCTTCCTGCATCCGTCCACCACGGGCGGCGTACTCATCGAGCTGTCGGAATATTAATCCGGCAGGGGGGAAAGCGTTCCCGGATACCGGTGCGTCAGGGAAGGTTGCAGAGCGCGCGGGCGGCGTTGATTTCCGCCTCGAGCACATACCAGCGGTTCTCCGGTCCGAGCACCGTGTAGAAGCGCGGCGTGGCGGATACCGCTCCCTTGGTCAGTTCGACGCGGAACACACGCTGCCCGCCCTCCCCCGTCGTTTCATCGAGGATGCGGAACTGATCGTGCACCAGGCAGTCCTGCATGATGATCTCGCGCTTCTCGAGCTCGGTGCGTTCGAGCTGATCGCGCGCCGGGCCCTTCTCGGTTCCCCAGATGACCGAGATGGCCTGCAGGTCACGCGCGCGCACGGCGGCGAGGAACTGTTCAACGGCACCCCTCGACGACGTCGCGCCCGTCATCGACGATCCGCCCGACGCATCGGGCGAGGGCGACGGCGACGGTCCGGACTGCGACGAACTGCACGCCGCCAGGGCGAACATCAGGACGAGTAGTTTCTTCACGGCATGCTCCACATCGGGTTGCCAGCGAACCTATACTACCGCGTTCATGCGATCAATACGTGACGGCGCAGCGTTCGGGCCGCTGCGGCTCTACATAAACATCGATCATGTGGCCACGCTGCGACAGGCCCGGCGCGGCGATGAGCCCGATCCGGTGGCGGCCGC
>DASSBZ010000139.1:0-4632 GCA_035698205.1 Gemmatimonadaceae bacterium
GAGGCATGTTCTTCCTCGCCCTCATCGGCGCACCGGTGCTGCGGCACATCGAACCGGCGAGCCAGCGTCAGGCGCTGTTCCAGGCCTTCGGGTTGCGATTCCGGCGTCTTGGATGGGCCGCGCTCGCGACGCTCGTGGTGACCGGTACGCTGCTGCTCCACGTGCGAGGGCTGCTCATCTGGGATGGCGTGCTTGGCGCGCCCGACTTCTGGCGTACCCGCACCGGCGTCGCGCTGGCCGTCAAACTGGGGTCCGTGACGGTGATGCTGCTGACCAGCGGCCTGCATGACTTCATACTCGGCCCCGCGGCCGGTCGCGCCGTCAGTGGTTCGAACGAAGCGCTCGCCCTGCGACAACGCTCCGCTCGCCTGGCGCGCTTCACCGCGATGCTCGGCCTGCTGATCGTGATCGCCGCCGTCGCCCTCGTCCGCCCCGGCTGACAACGCAAAGCGGGGTCAGGTCTTGTATTGATGCTTCCGGGGTGGAGGCATCAATACAAGACCTGACCCCGCCCGTACAACTGTCGTCAGCTGCCGGTGGCCGTAAAGGAAACGGTGGGCAGCCCTGCGACTTCCGCAACCACGTGCTGCACCCCGGCTGTCGCCGAGAGCGTCAGCGTGGTGGAAGCCTGTCCGGCTGCATCGGTCGTGGACGATGCGGAACCGAGCGTACCGTCGCTGTCAGTCGTCCAGGCGACTGTCGCTCCTTCCACCGGGTTCCCGTCGCCGTCGAGGACCAGCACGACGAGCGGCGCGGCGAGATCCGCGCCCGCGGCCGCGGTCTGGTTGTCACCGCCAATGGTCGGATCGATCGCGACCGACGCCAGGACGGTCGCGTTCGCGGTGGCCGCTGTCGTGACGCCCGTCGCGGTTGCGGTGATGCCACCGCCACCAACGCCTGCGCCCGCCGTGTAGGTCGCCGTGACCCTGCCGTCGGCGCCGGAGGTAGCCGTTGCCGGATCCACGGTGCCGTCATCGATGGCGGCGAACGCTACGGAAACGCCGGACACCGGATTGCCGTCCGCGTCCTGGACTTCGAACACCATGGGATCGGCGGCAGCGGCTCCCGTCGCGACGAACTGATCGCCACCGCTGATGAGTTCGATCGAAGCCGGGGTCGACGGCGTGATTGGATCGTCATCGTCATCATCGCACGCGACCGCGCCGGTCAGCAACAGCAGCGCTGCGGCGAGTGCGATGCGAGAGCGCGCGTTCGAGGCAACGCGCCAGGAATGGAAGGGCTTGCGACTACTCATGGTAGAGACTCCTTGAACGGCTGAACTGCATGAATGCGCGTCACGCGAGGAACGCTCGCGCGCGGCAGGGCCGACTGATTCTGCGGAGTCCCGAAACGTGCAAGCACAGTGCCCCGGCATCACGGATGTGATGCGTCGTGCATGAGGCGTTCGCTGACGGTCACGACCCGCAGATACCACGCCTAACGCTGCCGTTCCGCAAGGCGTCACATTCCGGGTCACGACGCGAATACTGACGGCGTGGTCATACCAGTCGCCCCGCGTGGACACCCCTCACGGAAACGTGAGCCGTACTCCACCGTTCACCGTGAAGCCGCCGAGGTCGGTCCAGGCATCTGTCGTCCAACGCCCGCCCCGTCCGCGCGCCGGCAGCAGCAGCGGGTCTTCCCG
The DNA here is from genome assembly GCA_035698205.1 of Gemmatimonadaceae bacterium. Lineage (GTDB taxonomy): Bacteria > Gemmatimonadota > Gemmatimonadetes > Gemmatimonadales > Gemmatimonadaceae > DASSBZ01. The sequence goes on from DASSBZ010000139.1 coordinate 1,646, forward strand.
CGTCTGTCGAACGTTCCCGATGTTCTCGAGGTTGAGAAACACGCGTGCGCTCCCGACGCCCGTCGTGATCCACCGTTCGCCGAGCATGCCGACGATCACGTACGGTCTGCTGCGATCGCGATACGGGTTGTCATCGAGTGACTGTCGCCCCGTGTAATAGAACTCCAGCCCCAGGCGGTACGTCTCCTCCTGCTCCACGCTGGCGACGAGCCCGGCACTGTACCGCGGCGTCAGCGGCACCGCACGTCGAGCGAACGGATCGGCGGGCGCATCCGGATCCCATTCCGTGGCACGAAGGTATGCCCACGTTGCAGTAACGCGCAGCGGACCGTGCAGCACGCGCGCCAGCAGCTCGCCCCCCCACGTGCGCGCCGGCGCGGGAGCATTGACCAGCTCGAGGAACGGCACTCCCGACGGCGCCGTCGTCCCTGACACCTCACGCGCCGCGACGGCATGCGTCAATCGCGAACCATGGAGCGTCGCGTTCAGTTCCACGCTGGCCGCTGCCAGTTCGAACGGAACGCTGAGATCCACGGACCCGCTGATCGCACGCTCGAGCTCGAGATTCGCGAGCGGGAGGATCGCCGACAGTCCCGTCACGTCGGTCTCCTCGGTGAATGGCACCGGCGCGAACGTGCCGCCGCCGCCCGACATGCGCAGCGTCCAGCCGGAGATGCCGAACGCGTCGGGCATCCGGAACAGCGCCGACAAACGCGGGCTCATGCTGGCGCCATACTCGTTGTGGCGATCCACCCGCGCGCTCAGCGACAGCGCCAGCCAGGGCACAGGATCGACGTCGGCCTGTGCGAACACCGACGGCACGTGTGAGATGTAGTCGAATGCGGGCGCGTCCCGGTTCCGGTACCACTCCGTCTGCCAGGCCGCCCCAGCCACGTACGTCCAGTTCCCGCGAGGCACGGCGGCGGATGCCTCGACGAACCACGTCCGATGCCGATCGTCTTCCGTGATGGACCCGAAGCGGTGCGCATGGCGTTGCTCCACACCCGCCGTTCGTGCGCTCAGGATCACACCGTTCTCCGTTACCGTGCGACCGGATGCCCCCGCATCCAGTCGTCGCGTGCGCAACGATTCAACGAATGCCGATCCGTCCGGCGTCGTGCGCCCATCCAGCGTGCCCCCCTCGCGCGACTCACCCGTGAATCCGATCGTCGCGAACGCGGAACGCCGGCCCCGCGAATGGAACAATCGAGGGCGCACCACCAGTCGGTCATAACCGGGGAGATCTGCCCATCCATCATCGTCCGGATCGTTCGCGCGCTGATGATGCCCCGACGCCAGCAGCGTTGCACCCCACCCGGCGCTTGCGTTCTCATCGTCCTGGCCGAGCGCCGTGGCGACGAACGCCACCGCATCGGTGCCGCCGCGCGATGTCTGGTTCAGCAGCACCTCGCGCACCGGCTCCGCCCCGGGGCGTCGCGATACCAGGTTCACGACACCCCCGAGCGCGCTCGAGCCGTACAACGCGGACGCGGTGCCCTTGATGATCTCGGCGCGCGCCAGATCCACGGGAGGGATCTGCAGCAGCCCGATGCCACCGGCCTGCCCGCCGTAGAGCGGCAGTCCATCGGCAAGCATCAGCGTATAACGCCCGCGCAAACCCTGGATGCGAACGTTTGCACCGCCGAGCGAGGGCGACGTGGTCTGCACGCGCAGCCCCGCCGTCTCGTTCAGCATCATCGCGATGTCGCCTGGGGTCATCGCGACCTTCTCGGCCACCTCTTCCTCGTCGATGACCTCCACACGCAGCGGCGAATCCTCCATCCGTCGCTCGGCGCGGGTCGACGCGATCACCACGCGCTCCACTTCCGCAGCGCGTTCCTCGAGCACCAGTACGATCGACGTATCCTGCCGCGCGATGAGCGATACGCGAGCCGAGTCCGGCGTGTATCCGAGTCGCATGGCGACAATCACATGTGCGCCGGGCGTGAGCCGAAGCATCGCGGCGCCGTTGACGTCGGTGCGAGCGCTCGCATGCCCGCTTCGGACGAGCGCGCCGGGTACCGGTATCGTGATGTCGTGCACCACGCGCACGCGCAGCACGGCCAGCGAATCCGATGACGCAACCTGCGCCGACAGGGGTGCGGATGCGGCGAGTGTGAGCGCCAGCGTGACGGCGGTGTGCGCGAGGGGCAGTTTCGGCATGCGGGGAAGGTAAGCGCGCCGGCTGAGCTGTCGTCCCGAATTGACACGCAGACTGACACGCTCGCTGCAACGCCGGCTCCTCAGACTTGTGCGCGACGGTCCGATCGAGGGCCGTCCTTCAACCAGCCGGGCGCAACGCCATCGTACCGCGCCCTGCCCACACATCGAGGAGCCTGTCATGCCCCGCTACCTGATCGAACGTACCGTTCCCGGCGCGCACAAGATGACCACCGCCGAGCGCCGCGAGGCGGCCAACAAGTCGCGCGATGTGCTCGATCACCTCGGCACCGGCATCCAGTGGCAGCACAGCTTCATCAGCGAGGACCGGATCACGTGCGTGTACGTCGCCAGCGACCCCGAGATCATCCGCAGGCACGCGCGCATCAGCGGTTTCCCCGCGAACCAGATCCACGAGATCACCGGGGAGATGGATCCCGTGACGGCGGAGCCGCGGCAGGACGCCGCGGTCGTTACCGCGTGAAGGTGAGATCCCTCAACCCGAGATCCGGAGATTCCCATGCTCCACAACGCATTCATGATGCGAGTGCGCTGGCTGCCCTGCGCTCTGTTCGCATGCATCGTGGCCGGGTGCAGCGATTCCGATGATCCTGTTGCACCCGACGACGACGCCATCGCGGAACTCCGCACATCCGTCGAACCCCTGCGCGACCTCGCCGCGGCGCAGGCCGCCGGCTACGACGTCGTCGTCGTGCATCCTGTCAACTCGCGAACGTGCCTCCGCGACTCGCAACTCGGCGCCATGGGGGTGCACTACCTGAACGGCGCCCTCGTGGACGACACCGTGATCGCGTCCGCGCCCGAAG
>DASSBZ010000140.1:0-3174 GCA_035698205.1 Gemmatimonadaceae bacterium
GAAGGTTGCCGGCGGTGCTCACCGTGCTGACTGCGGCGCGTCGGCTCTCGCCTGCGGCGAGCTCACGCAGAGGTACGCGGAGGGCTCGCGGAGGTGCGCCGCGGGGGAACAGGAAATTCCCCACGGATTTACCTCCGCGCACCTCTGCGTATCCTCCGCGTACCTCCGCGAGACGCTTATCAGCAGCGCCCGCCTTCACGCAAAGTCCAGCGGAATCGCAGAGCCGCTCAGCCGCCGATCTTCGAGCGGAGCTGCACCGCCGCGACGCGGTGGGCCTCGAACGCCGGGGCGACGTCGGTCACGAGCTGCCGCACTTCGGCATTCTGGATTGCCGGCATCAGCGTGTTGTTGATGGCGTCGATCACGGCCTGATGGAACGCGATCTCGTGATCGAGATAGGCCTTGTCGAACTCCACGCCGGAGAGCGCGCCGAGTGAGGCCATGGCGTCGGCGTGCGCCTGCGCCGAGGCGTTGTCGGCCGGGGGCGTGGGGGTGACGCCGAGCTTGGCGGCCAGGTCGCGCCCCTGCTGGCGGACGGCGCCGTGGTCGCGCACCATCATGGCGCCGAAGTCGCGGACCTCCTTGGTGCTCCCCTTCTCGACGGCGAGCTGGCCGGTCTCGATGTCGGCGGTGTTGGTCTCGTCGAAGATGGCGACGATGGTGGCGTCGTCGAGGGCGGGCGCTGCCGGGGCGGGGGCCGCCATGGTGGCGGTGTCGGTGGCGGGCACGTCATCGCCCTGACCGCAGGCGGCGACGAGGGCGATGAACAGGGCGGGGGCGGCGAGCAGACGCATGCGCATGGCTCAGACTCCGATGGAGTGGTGGAACGGGGAACGGCTATGTAGGGCTGAAATACGAGATTTGTCAAGCATTTAATTGGTATTCGTCGCACAGGACCAGCGGAAGGGGAAGCTGGTACTGTTGGGGTCGGCTCGTTGTCGGCTCGCGGGGGCCCCGGCCGTGTGCTACCGTTGTGCCTCCTTCGCCCCGGCCCGGCATCGTTGCAACCCGACCTGCAGCAGCGGCTGGCTTCGTCGCTCAGCGGCACCTACTCCGTCGAACGCGAGCTCGGCGGGGGTGGCATGTCACGTGTGTTCGTGGCCGAGGAGACCGCGCTGGGGCGACGGGTCGTCGTGAAGGTGCTCGCGCCCGAGGTGGCGGGCGCGCTCAGCGGGGAGCGATTCGTCCGCGAGATCCGCCTGGCGGCGCGGCTGCAGCAGGCCAACATCGTGCCGGTGCTGCGCGCGGGTGAACTGGACGGACTCCCATACTATACGATGCCGTTCGTCGCCGGCGAGTCGCTTCGCGCCGCCATGAACGCGGCTTCCGCGAACACGGGCACGCTCGGCGCGTCCCAGTCGCTGGCCATCCTGCGCGACGTGGCCCGGGCGCTGGCGTATGCGCACGGCGAGGGCGTCGTTCATCGCGACATCAAGCCGGAGAACGTTCTGCTCTCGGCGGGGACAGCGGTCGTCACCGACTTCGGTATTGCCAAGGCCATCTCCGAGGCGCGCGCGACGAACAGCGAGGGCACGGATGAAGGCGCGACCAGCGCTGCGCTGACGAGCCTGGGCGTCGCGCTGGGAACGCCCGGCTACATGGCGCCGGAGCAGGCCGCCGGCGATCCCGACACGGATGCGCGCGCGGATCTGTACGCCTGGGGGGTGATGGCGTACGAGCTCCTGGCCGGAGCGCACCCGTTCGCGCACCACCGGTCCACGCACGCGATGCTGCGCGCGCACATGTCCGAGCTGCCGGAGCATGTGGCCGTTCGAGCGCGCGGTATACCGCGCACCATCTGCGACCTGATCATGCGGTGCCTGGCCAAGTCACCCGACGAGCGTCCGGCCCGGGCGAGCGACCTCGTGGACGTGCTCGACAGCGCGACGACCGCCGACCGCTCCTCGACAGGCATTTTCAGGGCGCTGCTGATCTATGCGGCGCTGTTTGCGCTGGTCGGCATCACGACGCGGCTGGCGATCACGCTCATCGGGCTGCCGCACTGGGTGCTGCCTGGTGCGATCGGGATCATGCTGCTCGGCCTGCCGGTGGTGCTGCTCACGGGGCTCGTCCAGCGGCAGCGCTCCGTGGCGAGCGGGCCGGACGTGGCGGGCACGCTCGCGCGGCTCGCGATGCGGCAGTCGCAGCGTTTCACCTGGCGCCGGGCGGTGCTGGCCGGCGCGGTGGCCGGCAGCGCGTTCGTGGCCGCGGTGGGTGGGTTCATGACGATGCGGCACTTCGGCATCGGCCCGTTCGGCTCGCTGATCGGCAGCAACGCGCTGGCCGCGCGCGACCGGATCGTGGTTGCCGACATGCGCGGCCCGGCGTCCGACACCGCGTTAGGCAGCGTGCTCGCCGAGGGGTTGCGCGTGGGGCTGGGCGAATCGAACGCCGTACGGCTCGTGTCGAAGGAGCTGGCACAGCGGACGCTGCAGCAGATGGAGCGCCCCGGCGCCGCGCTCACGGCCGGTGTGGCGCGCGACGTTGCCGCGCGGGTGCAGGCCAAGGCGGTGCTCGACGGCGACGTGCGACGTGTGGGCACCACGTCCATCCTGACCGTCCGGCTGCTGCCGGTGGATTCGGACGAACCGCTGGTGAGCCTGCAGGAGACGGCCGACACGGACGCCGACTTCAGCGCCGCCACCGGTCGGCTGGCCAGGCGGTTGCGGGCGCGGATCGGCGAATCGCTGCGACGCGTCAACGCCATGCCGCCGCTGGAGCAGGTCACGACGGCTTCGCTGCCGGCGCTCAGGAAGTACACCAGCGGCACGCAGGCGGCGTCGCGTGGCGACTACCTGCTGGCCATGCAGTCGTACCGGGATGCCATTGCGATCGACTCGCAGTTCGTGGCGCCGTACGTCGCGCTTGGCGTGACGATCGCGCAGATCTCGGGGACGCGCGACGCGCAGAGCCGCATGCTGCAGCACGCGTACGGCCTGCGCAGCCGGCTTCCCCGGCGGGAGCAACTGTCGGCCGAGATCGCATACTGGAATTACGGCCCCGAGCCCGACGTGGGGAGGGCGATCGCCGCCGCCGAGGGGATGCGCAACCTGTATCCTGACGCGATCGAGCCGCTGCAGGCGCTCCCGTCGCTCTATTTCCGGGCGCACCGTTACGCCGAAACGGTGCATGTGGCGCAGCAGGCCATGGACGCGGATTCGTCGTTCGTGGTAT
>DASSBZ010000141.1:0-8955 GCA_035698205.1 Gemmatimonadaceae bacterium
CTGCGCGCACCGACGCGCATCGGAACCGAGTTCAACTTCACCGACCGGATCGAGCACCGCCTGCTCGCCGGCGCCGACATGTGCCTCATGCCCTCGATGTACGAGCCATGCGGGCTGACGCAGATGCGGGCGCAGCGCTACGGCGCCATCCCCATCGCGCGACGCGTGGGTGGGTTGGCGGACACCATCGAGGATGGTGTCACGGGGTTCCTGTTCGACGAATACTCGTCGGAGTCGTTCATGGATGCGGCGGTGCGCGCGCTGGACCATTACCAGGACCGCGCGGGCTGGCAGGCCATGCTGCGCGAGGCCATGTCGCGCGAGTTCGGATGGGAACGGTCCGAGGCGCGGTACCGCGAGCTGTATCGGCGCGTGCTCGCGTACCACGCCGCGCGCGGATAGGCATGGACGTCGTTCTCGCCCTGCATGCGCATATCCCGTACGTTCTGCACCACGGTCGCTGGCCGCACGGCAGCACCTGGCTGGCCGAGGCGGCGGTGGACAGCTATCTCCCGCTCGCCGACGCGTTATGCGCGCTGCGCGACGAGCGCACCGCTGCACGGTTCACCGTGGGATTCACCCCGGTGCTGGCCGCGCAGCTCGCCTCCCCGGCGCTGGCCGGTGAACTGGAAGCGTTTCTCGGCGAGCGGATCGCCGCCTGCGACGATGCACCGGTGCACATGCGCTCCGCCGATCGCGACGCGCTGCTGCAGGTGGCCGGGTACTGGCGCGCGCGCTGGACGCACGCGCTGGAGCGGTTGCGTGCACTCGACGGCGACCTGCTCGCACCGTTCCGTGCCCTCGAGGCCGACGGCCGCGTGGAACTCATGACGTCGGCTGCCACCCACGCGCTGCTCCCGCTGCTGGCACGCGATGAGAGCATCCACCTGCAGCTCGACGCGGGGAAGCGGGAACATGCCCGGCACTTCGGCCGTCGCCCCGCGGGGTGCTGGCTCCCCGAGTGCGGTTATCGGCCGGCGGGTGCATGGGATCCGATGCCCGACGTGCGGCGCAAGGCAGATCGTGCCGGCCTCGAGGATCACGTCGCGGCGGCCGGCTTTCGCTACTTCTTCGTCGGCGCTCACGTCGCGCGCGCTGGTGCGCCACCGGACGACTACGCGGTGCCACACGCCTTCACGGAAGCCAGGGCCGTGCGGTCTCCATACCGGACGTACCGTGTGGCGACCAGCCCGCCCCTGCACGACGTACACGTACTGCCCCGCGATCCCGAGACCGCGATGCTCGTCTGGAGCCGGCACGACGGGTATCCGGGGAACGGCAACTACCTGGAGTATCACAAGCGGCACGAGTGGTACGGGCTGCGATGCTGGCGCGTCACGGACCGCACCTTGTCGCTCGACGAGAAGCTGCCCTACAATCCTGCGCAGGCGCGATGTGCCGCGCATCGCGACGCGCTCGACTTCACGCACCGACTCGCCGAGCTCGCCGAGTCGCACCCCGCCTTTGCCCGCGGCGTGGTGACGGCACCATTCGACGCCGAACTGTTCGGGCACTGGTGGCATGAGGGCGTCGACTTTCTGGCCGACGTTGCCCGGTCGACCGGCGCCGCGACCGCGCGCGGCGTGCGCCTGACGACGGCGTCGGAACACCTCGACAGGCGGGGGCGTCGGCAGGCGATCCGGCTCGACGCCGGTTCGTGGGGCGCTGGTGGCGACTGGCGCATGTGGCTGAACGACGCGACGGCCTTCGCATGGCCCCGCCTCTGGAGGATCGAGGATGCCTTCTGGACGCTGGCGCCGCGCGCGCGAGCCATCGCCGCCGCACGACCGGCGCTGGCACAGGCCGCGCGTGCGATGATGCTCGCCCAGAGTTCGGACTGGCCGTTCATCATCACCCGGGGCGATGCCCGCGACTACGGCATGCGCCGGCTGCTCGGACACGCCGACGACGCCGAGAAGCTGCTCACCGCGATCTCCCTCGCGGCCGACGACGGAGAGTGGGGTCCGCCCACCAGGCTTGCCGAGTCGCTTGGTCGCCGCGACGATCTCTTCCCCGACGTGCTCGACTCCGTGGACGTGGCACTCGCCATGGCGAGCGCATGAGCGAGCCGCGCTCCGTGATCATTCACGGTCACTTCTACCAGCCGCCGCGCGAGAATCCGTGGCTCGACGAGGTGGAAGCCGAGCCGTCGGCGCGACCGTTCCACGACTGGAACCAGCGCATCGAGGCCGAGTGCTATCGCACGGTGGCGGCCGCGCGCCTCCTCGATGGCGAGGGGCGGATCGTGCGCGTGATGAACGCGCTGGAGTACATGTCGTTCAACTTCGGACCCACGCTGCTGGAATGGATGGAGCGGAAGGCGCCCGACACCTATGCGCGCATCCTCGCCGCCGACCGTGAGAGCGAACGTCGGCTCGGCCATGGCAACGCTATCGCGCAGCCATATCATCACGCGATCCTGCCGCTCGGCTCGTGGCGCGACAAGCGGACCGAGGCCCGGTGGGGGATCGCCGACTTCCGTCGTCGCTTCGGTCGTGAGCCGGTGGGGATGTGGCTCCCCGAGACGGCGGTCGACGACGAGACGCTGGACGTCCTGGCCGCCGAGGGGATCCAGTTCACGATCCTTGCACCGTACCAGGTGGAGGGAGCGCCGGATGACGGATCGCCGGTCCGGTATGTCACGAGGGGCGGTCGTACGATCGTGATATTCCCCTACGATGGCCGGATGTCGCACGACGTGGCGTTCGGCGCCGTGCTGCGAAACGGGGTGGCCTGGCTCGAACGACTGCTTGCCATACCGGCGACAGGCACGTCGCCGCGACTGATCACCGTCGCGACCGATGGCGAGACCTATGGGCACCATCAGAAGTTCGCCGAGATGGCGTTGGCGTTCGTGCTCGACGTGCTCGAGCGCACGCCCACCGCCCGGGTGGAGAATGGTGCGTCCTGGCTCGCGCGGTACGGCGCCGAGGAGCTGGCAACCGTGCAGCTCGTGGAGCCAAGCGCGTGGAGCTGCGCACATGGCGTGGGGCGGTGGTCGCGCGACTGCGGTTGTCACATGCGCGAGGGAACGCAGCAGAGCTGGCGGGCACCACTCCGCGAGGCGATCGACGAGCTCGCGCGCGGACTCGGCGAGGTCTATGAACGCGAATCCGCCGGCGTGTTCGCGGAGCCGTGGGAAGTACGTGATGCCTTCGGCGGTGTGGTCGGTGCGTCACCCGACGCGATCGAGGCGTTCGCGGCCGCGGCGAGCGGCGGAAGCGACGTGCAAAGGGCGCTCGCGCTGCTCGAACTCGCGCGCGGCGGGTTGCGCATCTTCACGTCGTGTGCCTGGTTCTTCGACGACATCGCCGGCATCGAGGCGGTACAGGTGCTGCGTTATGCGGCGCGCGCACTCGAGCTGGCCGGTTCCGACAGCGCGCGGCTGGAGCATGCCTTTCTCGACACGCTGGAGCGCGCGATCAGCAACGATCCCGGTGAGGGGACCGGTCGCGATGTCTTCCTGCGTCGGGCACGACCTCCGGCGGTGCCCGCGCTGCGATTGGCGGCGTCGGTGGGCGCGGCGTGCGCCATCGCACCCGACGACCCCCGGTCAATTGCGTCCGCACCCGCCATCGCCATCGCGCGCGACGGCGATCACGTGCGTGTGACGGAGCGACGCATCGGGCGTGTGACGAGCACCGTGGTGGCGGTCACGCGCGATGGAACGAGCGATGTGCATGGCGCCGCTCGCGCGGACGGCGACGGCGCCGCGACGACCGTGGCACTCGATGAGATGACCGAATCGCAGCGCGACGCCATTCGCGACGGCCTGCGTCGTGCCCTGCTCGAGACCACGCTCCCGGCGGAGTTGCGCACGCGTGTGGCCAGCGGCGAGGTCACGCTCGCCGCAGCCATCGGCGTGGCGCTGCGCGACGAGTTCCGCTCGCTCGAGCGACAGAGCGGTGCGCTCGACACCGTGCGATCGCATGCCCTGCTCGACCTGCTCCACACGCTGGGTGCCGGCGTGCCCTTCGACGCCCAGACCGCCTTCGCGGAGGCGTTCGAACCGGGCTCCGACTCGCGGGAGCGGCGCGCGGCCCTCTCGGGGCTCGCCCATCGTCTCGGCTTCGTCGTTCCCGAACCGACAGCATCTGAATGACCGGAATGTCCGCTCCCGTCCGCTTCGTATTCGGAGTGCACCTGCACCAGCCGGTGGGAAACTTCGACCACGTCTTTGCCGATCATGTGCGCGACGTGTACGCGCCGTTGCTGGCGGCGCTCACCGAGCGTGAGTTCTTCCCCGTCACCCTCCACATCTCCGGTCCGCTGCTGGAGTGGCTCGAGCAGCATGAACCGGCGTATGTGGACCAGGTGGGACGGCTCGCCGCCGACGGGCGTCTCGAACTGCTCATGGCCGGGTACTACGAGCCGGTGCTGGCATCGCTCCCGCGCGATGACCGGCTGGAGCAGTTGGCGTGGATGCGCGAGGCGCTTCGCGCGCGGTTCGGTGTGCAGGCGAATGGACTCTGGCTGACCGAGCGCGTCTGGGAGCCGGACCTCGCCGCCGACCTGCACGATGCCGGCGTCCGTTTTGCCCTGGTCGACGATCGCCACTTCCTGGTATCCGGATTCCGCCCTGACCAGTTGCACGCACCCTGGTGGACGGAGCATGGCGGGAAGCGTCTTGCCCTGCTCCCCATCTCCGAACGATTGCGGTACCTCATTCCATTTCAGCCGCCCGAGGAAACAATCGGGCACCTCGAATGGTTGCGCGCCAACGGGCACCAGCTCGCCATCCTCGCCGACGACGGCGAGAAGTTCGGCGGCTGGCCGGGCACGCGCGAATGGGTGTACGAGAAGGGCTGGTTCAACCGCTTCTTCGACGCCATGCACTCGGCCATCGACCGCGGCGATGTGGTGATGTCGACCTGCGCCGCCGCGGTTGATGAAGTGCCCACGGAAGGACCGGCGTACCTGCCGACGGCGTCGTATCGCGAGATGGAGGAGTGGTCGCTCCCCGCCGAGGCGGCGCTGCGCCTGCACGCCCTGGAGCGCGAGCTCGGTGCCGACCGGCTCGCCGGGGTGGACGGGGCGCTCATCCGCGGTTCGCACTGGCGGAACTTCCAGGCGAAGTACGCGGAGTCGAACCGCATGCACAAGAAGATGCTGGCGGTCACGCGGCTCTGCCGCGAACGCGGGAACCCGGACGTCGCCCGGCGCCACGTCGGCCGGGCCCAGTGCAACGACGCCTACTGGCACGGTGTGTTCGGCGGGCTGTATCTCCCCTTCCTGCGCGCGGTCGTCTGGAAGGAGCTCGCCGAGGCCGAACGGTTGCTCCGCGCCGGCGACGCCATTGCTGCGGACGTGCTGGACCTCGATTTCGATGGTCACGATGACATCTGGATCCACTCCGCCACCATGAGCCTGATCGTGAGTCCTTGGCGCGGCGGTAGCATCGAGGAGTTCACGAACTTCGCCGACGGCGTGAACCTGGCCGACACCCTGACGCGGCGCCGCGAGTCGTATCATCGACTGGCCGGCGACGCGCACGACGCGGCGGACGGCGAGGGGGATGACAGCGACGAATCGACGCCGAGCATTCATGACATCGAGCGGCAGAACCGGATGCAGGCGCTGCCGCCGGTGGATCACGACGTGCGCGCGCTGTTCGTCGACCGGGTGCTCCCGCCGGGGCTCCCGTTCGAGGTGTACGAACGCGCGGAATATGCCGCGGTGCACTCGTGGTCCCGCGCGCCGCTGCGCTGGACGATCGACAGTGACGGGGAGGGGGACGGAGAGCCAACCCGGCGCGTCCGCGTGACGATGCACGACGACAGCGGGTTCGAGAAGATCATCACGCTGCACGATGACGGGGTGCTGCGCGTGGACTACAGGTGGGACGCGAGCGTGTTTCCCGCCGATGCCATCTTCGCGCCCGAGCTCAGTTGCGCGCGCGAGGTCGACGTGCGGGTGGAGGTGGCGGGTGACCGCGAGGTGGTCGTCTGGCGGCATCCCATCGAGACCATCGCGAAGTCGGAGAAGGGGCTGGAGCGCACGGTGCAGGGGATCTCGATCACCCCCTGCATTCCGGTGCGCGCAGGATCCGCGACGGTTATCGTGTCGGTGGGCACGAGCTCAGGCACCGGAACAGCCGATTGAACGACCGGGGTGGATTGGGATGTGGCTGGCAGGCACCGAACAACAGATTGAACCACAGGGGGGCACAGGGGACACAGGGGAAGGACACAGAGGAACAACAACGGCAACAACAAACAGCTACGGCAACCGCTACAGCTGCCGCAATAACACGAAGGTCACGAAGGAGCACGAAGGAGCACGAAGAAATACGAGGGTCAGCAACGAAAATGCATTCGCCGTACGCGCCAGAATGCCGAGTACAGATTGCCGTCCCCTGTGCTCCCCTGTGACCCCTGTGGTGAAAAGAGCAGCGTGTTCCCCAGCGGGATCACCGAAAGCCGCCCCGAGCACACCGACCGTCGCAAACCGCCCAACGTGAGCAACCAGCAGTGTCGTCCCGAGCGGAATCACCGAAAGCCGAGACGGGAGCACGATGCGCCGGATACCTGACCTGCTCTGGAGGTGGCGCGGGCGCCTGGGCGCGCGCGGCGTCTCGTACGAGATCATTCGCAATATGCGCAGCGAGGCACTCGGCAACGCGCGCGACATCGAGGTGTGCCTGCCGGCGTCGTACCATCGCGGCACGAGGCGCTATCCCGTGCTGTACATGCACGACGGGCAGAACCTGTTCCATCGCGAGACCAGCTTCGCCGAGCCGTGGCGCGTGCAGGAGGCCATGCGTGTCGCGTCGCGCCGTGGTGTGGAGGCAATCGTGGTCGCGATCCCCAACTCCGGGGACCATCGCATTGACGAGTACAGCCCCTTCGTCAGCGAAACGGATGGGGGCGGGAAGGGCGACGTCTACCTTGATTGGGTGACGCAGGTCGTGAAGCCCATGATCGACGAGCGCTATCGCACCCACCCCGGGCGCGAACACTGCGGCATGGCGGGCTCGTCCATGGGTGGGCTCATCAGCCTGTACGCGTTCTTCCGCCCGGGATCGCCGTTCGGCTTCGTGGCGGCGCTGAGTCCTTCCCTCTGGTTCGCCGATGGTGCCATCTTCCCGGCGGTCGAGGCTGCAGCGTTCGCGCCGGGGCGCATCTACCTCGATGCAGGTGGCCAGGAAGGTCCGGGCGTGCTCGATTCGGCGCGGGCGATGCTCGCGCAACTCGAGTCGAAGGGGTACGATCGCGGCCGGCACCTTCGATGGGTCGAAGACCCTCGCGGGCAGCATCGTGAGTCCGACTGGGGGCGCCGATTGGCCGCCGCGCTGCCCTTTCTCCTGAGCGGATGACGGAAGTGACGCGTGCACCACGAACATGCCGGATGGTTCAGCCCCGCGCTGCAGCGGGACATGCAGTTGGAGGTCATCGGACACGGCGGCGCGCGCGTGCTCGTGTTTCCCACCTCCATGGGCACGCGCTTCGAGTGGATCGACCGCCGCATGCACGAGGTGCTGCGCGATCATGTCGATCGCGGCTGGCTCCAGCTCTATTTTCTCGACCAGGTGACCGACGAGAGCTGGTACAACGAGACGCTGCACCCGGGCGCGCAGGCGTGGCGGCACCTGCAGTATCTGGCCTACCTGGCGGATGAAGTCCTGCCGTTCTCGGAGTCGAGAAACGGCACGCCGTTCGTGATTGCCACCGGAGCGAGCTTCGGCGCGTTCCACGCGGCAAGCCTGGCGTTCAAGTACCCCCACCTGGTGCAGCGGCTGATCGGACTGAGCGGCATGTACGACATCCGGCGATTCACCGGCGGCTTCTCCGACTCGACGGTCTACGCCTGCAATCCGATGGAATTCATGGCGCACGAGACCGACCCGGCGCGGCTCGAGGCCTTCCGGCGCCAGGACATCATCCTCGCGATCGGGACCGAGGATCCGATGTTCGAGAACAACCGGAGTTTCTCCCGACTGTTGTGGGAGAAGGGGATCGGCAACGCGCTGCGTGAATGGCACGGCTTCGCGCACGACTGGCCGTGGTGGGAGAAGATGATTCGCCTGTACGTGGGCGGGCACGATTGAATGCGGCACACACCGGGGGCAAGGATGCAGGCAACATGACGAAGCGAATCGGCCTGATGGTCGGCATGGAGTGGTCGTTCCCGCCGCGGTTCATCGAGGAAGTGGCGAAGCGCGACCGGGGCGTGGTGGCGGAGTACGTCACGATCGGTGCGCCCGGCATCAGCGAGCCCGTGCCGTGGGACGTGATCATCGATCGCATCTCGCATGAGGTGCCCATGTACCGTACGTACCTCAAGCACGCCGTGCTCTCCGGGACGTACGTCATCAACAACCCGTTCATGTGGACGGCCGACGACAAGTTCTTCGGCGCGTCGCTGATCGAGCGGCTCGGGGTCCGCAGCCCGAAGACGGTGGTGCTCCCCAACAAGAAGTACATTCCGGGGATCGACCACGAGAAGAGCCTGCGCAACCTCGCGTTCCCGCTCGACTGGCAGGCCGTGGTGGAGCACGTCGGCCTCCCCTGTATCCTCAAGGATGCACACGGCGGCGGATGGCGCGACGTGTACGTCTGCCGCACGCTCCCCGAGCTGCTCCAGCACTACGACGACTCGGGGATGCTGACGATGATCGTGCAGGAGTTCATCGAGTGGGACGGGTTCGTGCGCTGCATGTGCATCGGGCAGGAGCACATCCTGCCCATGAAGTACGACCCGCGCGAGCGCCGCTACCTGGTGGAGCACGCCCATCTCTCGCCGGCGCTGGGGGAGCGCATCACCCGTGACGCGAGGACCATCGTGCGCGCGCTGGGCTACGACATGAACTCCATCGAGTTCGCCATTCGCGATGGCGTCCCGTACGCCATCGACTTCATGAACCCGGCACCGGACATGGACGTCAACTCGCTCACGCCGGAGTACTTCGAATGGGTGGTGCAGCACATGGCGGACTTCGCGATCGAGCGCGCGCTG
>DASSBZ010000142.1:0-3231 GCA_035698205.1 Gemmatimonadaceae bacterium
GACACCGCGCTGCTGCCGCGCGCCCACGGCTCGTCGCTGTTCACGCGCGGGCAGACGCAGGCGCTCGTGGTGGCCACGTTAGGCACGCAGGACGACGTGCAGCGTCTCGATTCCATCGACGATGCCGCCGAGACCACGAAGTCGTTCATGCTGCACTACAACTTCCCGCCGTTCTCCACGGGCGAGGTGCGTCCGGTGCGTGGCACGAGCCGGCGCGAGATCGGGCACGGCAACCGGGCCGAGCGCGCGCTGCAGGGAGTGCTGCCGCCGTTCGAGGAGTTCCCGTACACCATCCGCATCGTCTCCGACGTGCTCGAGTCCAACGGCTCGTCGTCCATGGCGTCGGTGTGCGGCGGATCGCTGGCGCTGTTCGACGCCGGCGTGCCCATTCGCTCCGCCGTGGCCGGCGTGGCAATGGGGCTCATCAAGGAAGGCGAGAAGTACGCGATCCTCACCGACATTCTCGGCACCGAGGATCACCTGGGCGACATGGACTTCAAGGTGGCCGGTACCGCCGAGGGGATCACGTCCATCCAGATGGACATCAAGATCGAGGGACTCGATCTCAAGATCATGGCCGAGGCGCTGGCGCAGGCCAAGGAAGGGCGCCTGCACATTCTCGGTGAGATGAACAAGGCGCTCGCCGAGCCGCGCGCCGATCTCTCGCCGTACGCGCCGCGAATCATCACGGTGCAGATCAACCCCGAGAAGATCGGCGATCTCATCGGCCCCAAGGGGAAGACCATCCGCGGCATCCAGGACGAGACGGGCGCCGAGATCTCGGTGGACGATTCCGGCACGGTCACCATCGCCGCCGTGGGTGGCGACGCAATGACGCGCGCCAAGCAGATGGTGCTGGCGATCACCGCCGAGCCGATCGTGGGCGAGGTGTACGAGGGCGTGGTGAAGAGCACCACCGCATTCGGCGCCTTCGTCGAGATCATGCCGGGTACCGAGGCGCTGCTCCACATCTCCGAGATGCGCCACGCGCGCGTCGAGAAGACCGAGGACGTGGTGAAGAAGGGCGACCGGGTGAAGGTCAAGCTCATCGATCGCGATGAGCGCGGGCGGCTGCGTCTCTCCATGAAGGCGCTGGAGCCCAAGCCCGAGTCGCAGGCCAACGGCGCCGATACGCCGGAGGCCGACGCCGCCGAATCGTCTGACGAGCCGGCGGCCGTGGGTAGCGGCGAGGATGCGTCGCGCCCCCGCCGTCCCCGTCGCGGAGGCCGCGGAGGTCGCGGACGGGAGTGACGCTCGACGAGTCGACCGCCGCTGCACACGGGCTGCGTCGCACCACGTTGCCGAACGGGCTGACCGTGCTCTCGGAGTTCATGCCGGGAGTGCGGTCGGTTGCATTCGGGGCCTGGGTGCGCGCCGCATCGGTGCACGAAACGCCCGAGCGCATGGGCGTCTCGCACCTGCTGGAGCACATGGTCTTCAAGGGCGCGGGCAACCGCTCGTCGCGCGAGATCGCCCTCGCGCTCGAGGTGGTGGGCGGCTCGCTCGATGCCTGGACCTCGCGCGAACACACGTCGTTCCAGGCGCGCGTGCTCGACGATGACCTGGCCCGCGCGGCCGACGTGATCGGCGACCTCGTCTTCCGCCCCACGCTGCGCGACGAGGACCTGCAGCTCGAGCGGCGCGTGGTGCTCGAGGAGATCAGCATGGTCGAGGACACCCCCGACGACCTCGTCTTCGAGCTGCATAACGCGCACGTGTGGGGCACGCACCCGTACGGCTACTCCATCCTTGGCACGCGCGACACCGTCTCGTCGCTCGGCGTCAACGACCTGCGCGACCTGCATGCGCGCGCGTACGCGCCCGACCAGGTGGTGGTGGCCGCGTCGGGGAACGTGCACCACGAGCATCTCATCGACGTGCTCGAGCAGACCGGGTGGACGTCCGTTCCCGCCGGCGGCCGGCCGCGACTGGTGGCGCCGGCGCTGGCGACCACCGTGCCCGGCACGCACCACATCGAACGCGACCTCACGCAGACCCACGTGGTGATGGGTGGGCCCACCGTGCGACATGGCGACAAGCGGCGTTATGCGGTGTCGCTGGTGAGCATGCTGCTCGGCGGCGGCATGAGCGCGCGGCTGTTCCAGCGCGTGCGCGAGGAGCTGGGGCTGGCGTATGCCGTGTTCACCTTCCAGTCATTTCACGCCGACGTCGGGATGCACGGCGTGTACGTGGCGACCGCACCGGAGACGGCGGCGCAGGCCATCACCGCGATCCGTGAGGAACTGTCAACCGTCGTGGAGCAGGGCATCCCGCCCGAGGAGCTGGCCGCCGGCAAGAGCCAGCTCAAGGGGCAGATCACGCTGTCGCTGGAGAGCGTGTCGTCGCGCATGTACCGCGCGGCGGCGGTGGAGCTCTACGGCGAGCCGTTCCGGCCGCTCGACGTGATCCTGCGCGAGATCGACGCGATCGACGAAGCCACCGTCGCACAGGTGTGCCGCGACTACTTCGACTCCCGATCGCATACATTGCTGAGTCTCGGGCCGGCGTCGACAACCGGCTGACGCGGCCCTCCACCACTTCCCCTGCAATCCGTTTCATGCGCATCGGCGTACCGAAGGAGATCAAGACCAACGAGAACCGCATCGCCCTCGTCCCGGCGGGTGCCGAGGCGCTGGTGAGCGCCGGCCATACGGTTTCGATCGAGACCGGGGCAGGTGAGGGGAGCGGCTTCGAGGACAGCGATTACACGTCGGTCGGGGCGCAGATCGCGCCCGATGCCGCCGCCGTCTGGAGCGGCGCCGACATGATCATGAAGGTAAAGGAGCCGATCGCCGTCGAGTGGCCGCACCTGCGCAAGGGGCAGGTGGTCTTCACCTACTTCCACTTCGCGGCCGACGAGGAGCTCACCCGCGCGCACATGCAGTCCGGCGCCACCTGCATTGCCTACGAAACCGTGGAGCTGTCGTCGCGCGAACTGCCGCTGCTGACGCCCATGTCCGAGGTGGCCGGCCGGATGGCGGTACAGGAAGGGGCCAAGTACCTCGAGAAGCTCTATGGCGGCCGCGGTGTGCTGCTGGGCGGCGTGCCCGGTGTATCGCCGGCCAAGGTGGTGATCCTGGGCGGCGGCATCGTCGGCGTGAACGCCGCCAAGATGGCCGCCGGCCTCGGGGCCAAGGTCGTGATCCTCGACGTCTCGCTGCCGCGCCTGCGCTACCTGAGCGACGTGATGCCGGCCAACGTGCAGCTGATCTACTCCAACCGGCAGAATGT
>DASSBZ010000143.1:0-4240 GCA_035698205.1 Gemmatimonadaceae bacterium
GCCGACGGGGCGATTTCGGCGTAGCGTCTGGCGGCCCGTGATGCCCGAGCCGCCAGCGCGGGCACGTCGTACGTGTGGATGATGTAGTGCGCGAGCCCCGGATGATCCGGGCGCCTGGCGAACAGCTCCTCGAGAACGGCACCGGCACGCAACTGGTTCGCGTAGCGCTTGTCGGCCGGGTCCGCCGCCGCAACAAGGGCGATCGCGTGGAAGATTCGCGCCTCTTCGTCCTCGGGATACGCCGCGACCAGCTCCGCCATCGCGCGCTCGTAGTCGTCGACTCGTTGGCGCTGGCTGCGCGGATCGGCGTCAGCGTAAAGACGGGCGACAGCCGCGATCCATGCCCGTTCGCGAGCGCTGGTATACTCACTCAGCCGAAGCGCCGAGTCTGCAGCCGCCCGGCCGCGGGCGAGCAGTTCCGGCGGACGGATATTGGGCACCATCGGGTTGGTCCACTGACTCAACGCAATTCCCCACCAGGCCATGGCACAGGTGCGGTCGGCTGCCAGCACGCCCTGGAATGCCCGGATCGACGCGCCGAACTCGAACGAATGGAGCAGTGCTACCGCACGATCGAACCCGGGCGAGACGGTATCGGCGCACGACGTGGGAAAGTGCACGGTTCCCAGCCGCTCCTGCGCTGCGCTGTCGTGCACCGGCTGCTGCGACCGGACGCTCGTCGCAAAAAGGGAAAGGCCGAAGGCAATGACGCAGGCGGTGCGTACCATGCGAACCTCCGAATGTTGCCGGGAGATCAGCGCCTCGGCTCCCTGCCGGGCGCGCTTACCGCGATCCGTCGAACGAAGCCGGAGGAACCAATCAGGACTCCGGTCAGCCCGTTCCCGATGCTGCCGACCCCGTCTCGGCGGTCGACGCACCTCTGTTGCGTCGGCTCAGGACCCCGGCGGACACCAGAACCACCAGCAGCGCCACGGGCATCGGCTCGAGGAACGTCATCCCCATGTTGAATGCCGGGTTCCGGTAGAGCTCGACGAATCGGCCCATCTCCTCCCGCCGCTGCGCAAGCACCTCCTCGCTCTCGCCATCCGCGCGCGCCTTCTCCAGCACATGCGCCTGGTACTTCGTCATGAAGTCCGGCGCGAGCTTGTAATAGACCACCTGCCACGTCGCCACGTAGCAGAGCGATGCCACCACCGCGATCAGCCCACCCACCACAAAAGCGCGCCCGAATCGGATCGTGCCGCCGGCCACGTTGTCCCGGTACGAACGCACCCCGAAGTAGATCAGCAGGAAGGCGAGCACCATCGTCGTATAACCGATGACGGCACCCCGCTCGAAACCGATCTCGTCCTGGAACGGGATCGTGAGCAGCATCATCGCCGAGAGAATCGCTCCGGCAATCAGGCCGAACGTCAGTACGGTGCGCTTCATGAATCGGTCCTCGGCGGGAGAAGGTCGAATCCGGATGGCGCTGATGGTAGCGATTCGCCGACGCGCGCGCCTCACCCGAAAGGATGATTTTGTGCAAACGCGGCAGAATCACCCTTTCAGGGGATGAGCCCCGCCTCCTTCGCGCGTTGCACCGCCTGCGTGCGCCGCCTGGCCGAGAGCTTGTCGAACAGCCGGGCGGCGTGCGTCTTCACCGTGTTCTCGCTCACGAACAGCCGGCCGGCGATCTCGCGGTTGCTCAGCCCCGCCGCCATGGCTTCGAGGATCTCGAGTTCGCGCGGCGTGATGCCGAGCTCCGCGAGACGCTCCGCGTCCCGCTCGAACGGCAATGCCACCGGAACCGGAACCGGCACCTCCCGCACGACCACGCGCTCGCGCGTGCGCGTCAGCCGGAGGCCCAGCCAGATGCCGAGCAGCGAGAAGAGCAGCGCCACGGCGCCCCCGTAGATCTCGATCGAATGCTCGACGATCAGAAAGCGATACTCGATGAGCCGGAGCACCACGATCAGAAGGCCGCCGAGCAGGCCATACGTGAGGACAGTTCGTTTCACACGACGCAGGCCACCGTTTCAGGTGCCACTCATGCAGGACCCGCTGCCGCCGACCGGCGCAGCATCCAGCCATAGAGCCAGACGATCGTGCCCACGAATCCGATCACCCCAAGCCACGGCGCCGGCGCAAAGTCTCCCGCGATCAGGGCAATGGGAGCATCGCTGGTCAGCCCCACGATCAGCCCGGCATTGAGCACGCCCCACAGGCTCTCGCCAACGATCAGCCCCGATGCCACGAGCGTACCGAGTCGCTCGGCACGCCCCGGATTCGGCATGGCGCGCGCGCGCCGGTTGTACCACTGCGAGAGCACCGCGCCGATCACCACCGCGAAGGTCGCGGACATGGGGAGATAGATCCCGATCCCCACGGCGAGCGGCGGCACGCGCAGCCATCGCAGGGACTTGAGCCCGGCATCGATGAAGATGAGCGCCACACCCACGAGTGCACCAATGCCGATCATCGTCCATTCGAGGTCGCCACCGATCACCCCCTGCGCGAGCGCGGCGATGAGCGTGGCCTGCGGCGCCGGCAGCGGATTCGGCGCCAGCACACCTACATTCGCTGCGCCAGCGAAACCGTATGCGCGGGCAAGCAGGTTGAGAATCAGGGGGATGACCGCGGCCCCGGCGGCAACGCCGACGATCAGCGCAATCTGCTGTCGCATGGGCGACGCACCAACGAGCTGTCCGGTCTTGAGATCCTGCAGGTTGTCGTTTGAGATGGTCGCGCAGGCGAAGATGATCGCGGTGACGAACAGCGCGAAAGCCACCAGCGCATCCCGCGTATCGATCGTCGGCGGCACGGCAACGGCGACGATGGATGCACATACCACGATCGACAGGATGCCGACCCCGGAGATCGGGCTGTTGGAGGCGCCGATCAGCCCCGCCATGTATCCGCAGATGCCCGCGATCAGGAACCCGACCACCAGCACGAACGGCACCGCGATCAGCGTCAGCGTCAGCGCATTGGCAGCGAGCACGGTGGAGCGCGCGAACGTCCATGCGAGCCAGCCGGACACCACGAGGGATGCCACGGTGAGCGCGAGAATCCACGCCGGGGAGAGATCGCGGTCCCGGTCGTCGCTGGTGATCGCGAGCTTCGACGCGGCGAGTGTGCTCATCAGTCCACCGACCACAGGCTTCGCCAGCGTGGCGAGCGTATAGATCGCGGCAATGCCGATGGTGCCGGCGCCGATGAATCGCACCTGCGTGCGCCAGATCTCCGACGTATGTGCGGCGAGTGTGATGCTGTCGGCGGCCGGCTGCAGCGCGGTGAGGATCGGAACGGCGATCGCCCACGCGATGATGAGTCCCGTGAGCATCGCCATTCCCACCGACAGCCCGACGAGATGCCCTGCACCGAGCAGCGCGAGCGACCAGGCAAAGTTGTAGCCCGTCGATGCGGTCGCACCGATCCGGAAGTAGCCGGTGACGTCCGCCGAGGCGATGCGCGTGGCGCTCACGATCGCCAGACCGGCCGATGCGATCGCACCGCGCATCACGGCCGTCAGCCCTTCCCGCGATTCCCCCGACTCGTCCTTCGTTTCGCCGCGCGTCGCGGATCCCACCTTGAGCACTTCGGCGGCGGCGACCCCCTCGGGGTACGGCAGGTCCGACGTGGTCACGAGGGCGCGTCGGAGCGGGATGGTGAACATCACGCCGAGCACGCCGCCACTTAGGCAGATGAGGAACGACTGCCAGAAGGGAAATCCGGTCCACCAACCGACGATGACGAGGCCGGGGAGGACGAAGATGATGGCCGAGAGCGTCCCCGCCGCCGACGCGACGGTCTGGACGATGTTGTTCTCGAGGATCGACGAATCCTTGACCGCGCTCAGGATGGCCATCGAGATGACGGCGGCGGGGATCGACGACGCGAAGGTGAGCCCGACCTTGAGGCCGAGATAGACATTGGCCGCGGTGAAGACCGTGGTCAGGAGCGCGCCGAGGACGAGACCGCGGACGGTGAGTTCTTTCGGTTTCATGGGGGCAAGGCTATATGGCGGAGGGCGCCGGCACGAGGTGCTGGGCGTGACAAGTGGATGCAGTTACGCCCCGGCGCACTTCCGGACCGTTTCCAGCGTGCGAGTGGTGATGTTCCTGCCAAACGTCTTCTCGATGAGCTTCATGAAGGTCGGGCCGCTCGCACCGGGCAGGTACGCGGTGAAAATCTCGCGGCCATGCACCGACAGGATCCGTGCGCCATCCACCTCCAGCGGGAGCGACAGCTTCACCTCGGCGCGTTCCCGCATGAACGTCACCACACGCTTGGAACC
>DASSBZ010000144.1:0-7575 GCA_035698205.1 Gemmatimonadaceae bacterium
TAGATCCTGAGAGTCATGTCGAACGATAACCCGCGCCATGGCGTGGCTGCCACCATTCGTCTGTGCCGCCACTTGTAGCGTGGGTGGGACGCGCCGACCTTTCGTGAATGACCACGCATGACCTCATCGACCTGACCATCATCGGCGGCGGCCCCACGGGGCTCTTTGCCGCCTTCTACGCCGGCATGCGCGGGGCGACCGCGCGAATCGTGGACGCGCTGCAGGAACCGGGGGGGCAGCTCACGGCGCTCTACCCCGAAAAGCACATCTTCGACGTCGCCGGCTTCCAGAGCATCCTGGCCAAGGATCTCGTGGGCCGACTCGTTGCGCAGGCGAAGCAGTTCGGCGCGTCGATCCACGTCGGGCAGAACATCACGGGGCTGGAGGAGACCGACCGTCACTTCATCCTGCGGTCGACCACCGACGAGTTTCACTCGCGGGCGGTGGTGATCGCCGGAGGGATCGGGGCCTTCTCGCCCAGGCGGCTGCCGCAAGCGTGCGCCGAACCGTGGTACGGGCACGGGATCCACGACATCGTCACCGACCCCGAGTCATTCCGTGGGCGACACGTCGTGATCATCGGCGGCGGCGACTCGGCGTTCGACTGGGCGTACCAACTGCTGGAGCGGGCGGCGAGTGTCACCCTGGTGCACCGGAGCGACCGGTTCCGTGCGCATGCGGCGACCGTGGCCGAGGTGCAGGCGGCGGCGCAGGCAGGGCGCGCCGCGATTCACACGTTCCACGAGCTGGCCGACATCCGCCACGAGAACGGCACGCTGCGCGGGCTGGTGCTGCGCGACGTGAAGACCAAGGAGACGCGCGAGGTGGTGTCGGATGTGGTGCTGCCGATGCTCGGCTTCGTGAGCCACCTCGGCGACATGCACTCGTGGGGGATGGAGATCGTGAACAACGAGATCGTGGTGCAGAGCACCATGGAGACCGGCAGGCCGGGGCTGTATGCGGCCGGCGACATCACGACGTATCCGGGGAAGCTGAAGCTGATCGCGACCGGTTTCGGCGAGGCGGCGATCGCGGTGAACCAGGCCGTGCACTGGATCTATCCGGAGAAGAAGGTGGCGCCGGGGCACAGCTCGAACATGGCGATCTTCGGGCAGAAGGACGACTGACCGGCCGCCGCGGGGTCAGGTCCGAGCATGATGCTGCCTGCTCCACGCTCCTTGCTGGTGGCTGGGTGCAACCGGTTCTGCCGGCTGGAGAGCGTCGCTTGACGCGGCGCAGCATGCTGCATCAGGGAGCCGGTCTGAATGAGCTGGCAACGCGTGGACTTCGTCGCCATCCTTACGACATGGTTGAACGGTCGCCAGTTCTGGAACCCGATCATCGAGACACCCTCTCCCGGAGGCTCCATGCCGCGCGACCCTCAGGCTCTCATCTTCGTGGGCATCAAGCACGCCGTGGTCGCCATCGATGCGCGCAACGGCTCGGAGGTCTGGCGAGCGGAGCTGCGCTCGGGCGACTACGTGACCGTCCTGTGGGACGGTGAGGCATTGATCGCGGCCAACGCGGGCGAGGTCTGGCGCCTGGATCCCGCGACCGGCGCGGAGCTGTGGCGCAACCAGTTGAAGGGGATGGGGCGGGGGTTGATCAGTCTCGCGTCCAACAGACTGGCGGGCACGAACGCGTCCACCGAGCTTGCCGCGCAGAAGCGACGCCGCGACGCACAGCACGCCGCAGCGGCGGCCGGCGCCTGACGTGGGGGGCGGTATTCGATTCAGACTCAGGACGCACTCGACCCGCTCTCCCTTCAGCCCTCATCCTCCTGCATCGCTGGGCCACGGTCGATGACCGGCAGGTAGGCGCGCCACGGACCGACCGCATGTCGGTACTGCCTCGCCATCACACGTGCGACCTGCGCGATGTGGCCGAGGTCGTGCGTGACCCACGCGGCGAGAAGCTGCCGCAGCGACACGGGGCCGAGCTCGGGGTGAGTCCCCTGCAGGGCGAGCTCTCGCTCGGAGAGGCTCCAGCCCAGCAGGGTATCGATGTTCCCGCGCCTGAGCGTTTCGAACTCATCCAGAAGCAGTGCGAGCGGCTTCCCCCGGCTCTCCCGGTTCTGCGCGAACCGGTCATACGGTTCGAATGTCCTGTCTGCGCCCTGGTCCAGGATGATTCGCGCTCGTGGTATCCAGTCCGTGCGCTCACCGTGGATCAGATGTCCCAGATTGTCGAACGGACTGAAGGTGTCGGTCCCTTCGTTCACGGTGATCCAGCTGTCGGGGAGCCCCGACAGCAAGGCGCGAAAGACAGCAGGTGTCCGTTGCAGTACCGCAACGGCGTCAGGCAGCAGGAAGTTCAGCGTTGTCATGCGGCGAGCTCCGATGGTTGTGTGCGGCGGCGGGGCGGCGGCACCGTACCGTACATTACTCCGGGGATCGCACCGCTACGTGCACCGATAACCACACCAGTCGTGAACGAACGCATCGTCCGAATTCCGACTATTCAGACTCAGCGGCTGACACTTCGCGGCTTCGAGGAACGTGACTTCGATGCATACGCCGAGCTGGTGGCCGACGCCGACGTGACGCGGTTCCTCGGCGACGGTTCACCGATCAGCGCCGCCGATGCCTGGCGCCAGATGGCCATGATCGTGGGCCACTGGCAGCTTCGAGGTTTTGGATTGTGGGCCGTGGAGGAGCGGTCAACCGGCGCACTCATCGGACGAATCGGGTTGCACGAACCAGGCGGGTGGCCGGGATTCGAGCTGGCGTACACGCTGGGCAAGCAGTACTGGGGGAAGGGGTACGCCACCGAGAGCGGCCGAGCGTCGCTGGATCACGCCCGCAGGGTGCTGGGCCGAAGTGAGATCATCAGCATCATACGCCCTGACAACATCGGTTCGATTCGCGTGGCGACGGCGCTGGGTGCAACGCGGGCGGAATCGATCGAGTTCTTCGGCGCGCCGTCGGACATTTACCGTTACCCGCTCTCGTCGTCGGGCGAGTCGATCGAGTAACGCGGGTCGGTTCACCGGGTAACCGCGCCCTGACGGTCGTGTCGCATGCATCCACAGCTTGAGATCATCGCGGCGGAGTTCCACCAGGCACAGGATCTCCTCGCAGAGCTGGCCCGCGCGCCGGTCGCTCACTGGATTGTGCGCCCGAGTCCGACGGCATGGAGCGCCGCTGAGTGCGTCGCACATCTGAACCTGACGTCGCGCGCGGTGCTGCCGCGAATCCGCATCGGGCTGCAGGAGGCTCGCGCGATAGCCGAAGCACCCCCACGTCGGTACCGGCGAGATCCATTGGGGTGGCTGCTCTGGCGAACCATGGGACCACCGGTTCGCTTCCGGATCAAGACGGCAGCGTCCTTCGTTCCGGAATCCACGTCAGCGCTTGAAGTACTCATCGCCGAGTTTGGGCGGTTGCAGCGGGAGCAGATCGCGTGCGTGGAGGAGGCGGACGGCCTGCCGATCGCTCGCGTGCGCGTGAAATCCCCCTTCGACGAGCGTGTGCGCTACAACCTGTATGCGTGCCTGACCATCCTGCCGCGGCATCAGCTTCGGCACCTGTGGCAGGCCGGTTTGGCGCTGCGGACGGTTGACGTCTCACCTCGATGGCGGTACTAGTTGCAGTGCCGCACCCCCGTGCCCGTGGGGCGGACAGGCCCATTTGCGTCTCTGGTGCGACACGCGATCCACCTGCCGTTCAATGCCCGGCTTGTTGGGAAATTCGTATAGGGAGGTCCGATGCGCTATCTGTCGTCTACTGCCTATCGTCGTTTTCGCTCCGCGCGCTTCGTGAGCGTCGCGATCGGACTCGTCCTCGCGTTCGGCCCGATCGGTTGCAGCGATTCGCTCGCGCCCGAGCCTGCGGATGCGCATGCTGACCGGATCATCTTCCTCAGCTCGCGCGGGTACGTTGGCGATTTTTTCACGAACGCGCGGTACGACATCTACTCCATGAATGCAGACGGTAGCGATCTCGAGAACCTGGCCGAGAGCCTTGGTGTCTACGCCGATCTGCAGGCAACGCCCGACGGACGATCGCTGATCTTCGCGACATGGAATGCCGCGGATGGACTCCCGGATGGCGATTGCCCGTACCAGATCTGGTCAATGGCGACGGACGGCTCGCAGCAGAGGCGATTGACCACTGGCGACTGCCATGGCGCCCCACGTATGTCGCCGGATGGAAATCGCGTTGCGTACATATCGACGACGACCAGGAGCATCCACGTTGCCAACATCGATGGGAGTGCCCCCCGCGATGTGTCGGTCGCGCTTCCGCCCGTCTCACACGGCTGCAGCCCCGAGCCCAAGTGGGACGTCGGGATAATCGGTTGGGCATCGTCCAACCGCGTGGTGTTCTCCCGACACATCTGCGGCGCGGGCACAACCGTGTATTCCGCTGACATCAACGGCAATGGCCTCGTCACGCACGACTTCGTAATAAACGACATATTCGTTTCCCCTGACGGGAGTCGCGTCGCGTACTGGAGCGGCGGCCAGTTGATGGTGACCCTCGCTGATGGCTCAGACCCTCGTATCCTCGCATCCGGTGTCATTCGCGCAAACGGTGAGCACCTCGCGCGCCCGTGGTCGCCCGATGGCACGCGACTCATTTACCGGAAGAATGACGGCATTCACATCGTTGACATGGACGGCATCGATGTTCAGATGCCCACGTATCCCGAGTTGCGGTTCGATGCGTCGTTCTGTGCATGGTCGCCGGACGGCAATCGGCTGGTGTTTACCGTATACGAGCGCGATACCGGAGGTACCATCACGGGCACGAATCTCTACCTCGTGAATCTCGATGGCAGCGGCGTCGTCAACCTGACCCGACAGAGCGGATCGCTCAACTACAGTGCGGTCTGGGTGAGGCGCTAAGCCGGCCGCCAGACTCTGAAGCTCACCCAAACCCTCAGCCAAGGATCGATCTTGCGCCGGTGCACCTCCGTCGTTGCTGCACTGCTAGTCCTTGCTTGCGGCAGCGCGCAGGATCAGCAGGCTTCGCCCGGTACCGGCGGCGCATCCACCGCGGTCGCATCGGCCTTCGACGGCAGCAGCGGCCGCTGGGTCGACCTCACGCACGCCTTCTCGTCAAGCTCGGTGTATTGGCCGACCGACACCGTCGGCTTCCGCCTCGAAGAGCTGGCCTACGGCCATACCGATGGCGGTTGGTTCTACTCGTCCTACCGATACTCCGGCGCCGAGCACGGGGGTACACACCTCGACGCGCCCATTCACTTCGCCGAAGGGCGGCAGACCAACGACCAGATCCCGCTCTCGTCGCTCATCGGTCCGGCAGTGGTCGTCGACGCCCCCGACAGCGCCGGCGCCGATTACCAGCTGGGCATCGACGATCTCACCCGATGGGAAGGGGAACACGGACGCATCCCCGATGGCGCAATCGTCCTTGCGCGGACCGGGTGGGATTCGCGTTATGCCGACCGTGCGGCGTACCTCGGCACGGCTCTCACCGGCCCTGCTGCCGTTGCCGACCTGCACTTTCCGGGGCTCGCGCCAGACGCAGCGAGCTGGCTGGTCGCAAACCGGCGCATCGCCGCCTTCGGGATCGACACCCCGAGTGTGGATTACGGCCAGTCAAAGGATTTCGGCACACACGTGGCGCTTTACGCCGCGAACATCCCCGGCTTCGAGAACGTCGCCAACCTGGGCGAGCTGCCGCCGTCGGGGAGCTTCATCGTTGCGCTGCCAATGAAGATCGAGGGCGGCAGCGGCGGACCGCTGCGCATCGTGGCCTACGTGCCCTGAGTCGGGGTGCGTCCGACTGCCACCCCGTGAGTGGTCCGCGCGGCGTGCGAGCGCGGACATCGGCGGCGGCAGGTGGCCCCGGCGATCAGCCCCCGAGCTGCACGCGCTGCAGGTGCTGCAAGTCGTCGTCGTCGAGCCGCACGGTATACGCCACGCCCGCGCCGACACCAACGAGCTTCGTCCTCATCGGAAGCTGCCATCGGGCCACCAGCATTCCGTTGGGATCGATGACGTCCCAGCGCTCCCGGTCCAGCCGTACGGGAACCGCACGCCGAACCCAGAGCATACCATCCGGTGCGGCGAACGCCTGCAGCGGCGAGATGGCCGGATACTCCGACGGCCACGTTTCCGGCGGCGGCATGTCGATCTCGATCGACACCCCCGCGGGGAGGGTGCGCTGCGCAGCCTTCGTCTGCTCGGCGAGCTGCCGCCTTGCTTCGGCCATCTCGGCATCCTGATCGGCCGGCGAGACCGAAATGCGCTCATAAGCGATTGGGTGCGCGGCGGAGCGCTCGCCGTTGGCCGACACGAATTCCACACTGTAGTCCGCGCCGTGCACGATGGCGAGGCGGCCATCCGGGAACACTGCCCACGAATCGGCGGTCACCAGACCGGGGAACTCCATCTTGTACTTGATGACCGTTCCCTCCACGTGCATCTCCGGCGTGCCGCTGGTAGGGAATCGCAGCTTCGCCAGCACGGCGCGCTCACCGTCGGCGCGCGGGTCGAATCGCACCACTTCCACGGAGTCCGGGATCTGCATGCCCTGCCCGCCCGATACCGGCAGTGCGTTGGAGTACACGAGTCCGGCATCGTCGGTGTGGAACGGTGCCATGGATGCCGTCATGGACTCGGCGTCGAACAGCGGCATACGGAACGGAATCCCCGCCGAGAGGTCAGGGAGAAAGGTCGTGATCCGCTGCTGCGCCGCATCCAGCACCCAGATCGTGTCGCCGTGCACGCGGAAGACCGCTCCCGGCGCGCGATACTCTCCGGGGCCCGACCCCTGCCTCCCGACCGGATTGCGCTCGCCGCTGGCGAAGTTCACCGACGATACGTCGCCATCCAATCCGTCTACCACTACCACCAGCCCTTGCCCCGCCTCTCGCACCGAGGTGACGAGCGAGTAGGGCTCCTCGATCTCCTGGCTGGGGCCGGGCAGGTCGCGCACGGTCGAGCCGCCCCGTGTCTCCGACGAGCACGCAGTCGCCACGAGGGCGAAAGCAAGGGCGGGTCCGGCAAGGCGTAAGCGCATGACATGAACCTCGAATCGGTGGTGGATGACAGGGCAGTGGCGGCCAGTCCACACCCTCGAGGCCCTACGACGTCGCAGCATGTGTGTTTCGCCTTCGCCGGGCCACCGCCCGTATACTGGAAATTGCTCCGGCCGTCGGCCAGATTCGACCGCCATGCCACGTTACATAGCGTTGCTCCGCGGCGTGATGCCGACTAACGCGAAGATGCCGGAGCTCAGGCGCTGCTGGGAGTCAGCGGGGTTCACGGACGTCAAGACCGTCCTGGGGAGCGGCA
The DNA here is from genome assembly GCA_035698205.1 of Gemmatimonadaceae bacterium. Lineage (GTDB taxonomy): Bacteria > Gemmatimonadota > Gemmatimonadetes > Gemmatimonadales > Gemmatimonadaceae > DASSBZ01. The sequence goes on from DASSBZ010000144.1 coordinate 7,268, forward strand.
ACGTCATATTCAATGCGCGCAGCGCAACCGAGTCGGCACTGGAGCGCCGGGCGGAGAGAGCAATGCAGCGGGAGCTGGGCCGCGTCTTCTACCCGATCGTCCGATCGCAGCTCGCGCTCCAAGGGGTGCTGGAGCTGGATCCATGGGCGCGGTTCCGTCTTCCTGCGGGTTCCAAGCGTGTGGTGACGTTCATGCGGGAACGCGCCGAGGTGAAGCTGTCGCTCCCGCTGGAGGTGGATGGCGCACGGATCCTGTCGGTGCATGGCCGCGAGATTTTCACCGCGTACCTGCCCGGTGCGAGCGGCCCG
>DASSBZ010000145.1:0-5118 GCA_035698205.1 Gemmatimonadaceae bacterium
AAGCCGCCCTCGTCGATCATCGGTGACGGGGAAACCATCGTGCTGCCATCCGTGTCAACGCAGGTGGAGTTCGAAGGCGAGATCGGCGTGGTGATCGGGTCGCGGCTGCGGCGGGGCGATGCGCGTGAAGCGGCGCGGGCAGTGGGCGGGATCGTCGCTCTCAACGACGTGACGGCGCGCGACCTGCAGCGAAGCGACAAGCAGTGGACGCGTGCCAAGGGGTTCGACACCTTCTGCCCCGTGGGCGCGCCGGCCCCGGCGCCGGAGCGGCTGGACTCGCTGGAGATCGTCACGCGCGTGAACGGCGTGGAACGCCAGCGCGCTGGAACCGGCGAGATGGTCTTTGCCATTCCCGAGCTGCTCCGCTGGATTTCGCAGGTGATGACGCTGGAGCCCGGTGACATCGTGGCAACCGGAACACCGGCGGGCGTTGGTGCGCTCGTGGCGGGGGACGAGGTCGAGGTGGAGGTCCCGGGGTTCAGCCGCGTGCGCAACGTCGTGGCCGGCAGCGGGGAACCGGCCTGAGAGCCAAGGGGTTAAATTGAGGCAAGGCGTGGACATCGGGTTGTCCACGCGCACGTGTCACGTCGCGAAGGACCGCGCGCTCACGAGAGGATCGGCATGGCCGCAGATGACCGGAAACCGACCACGACGAGACCGCGGGCAGTGTCCGCGCCGCTCACGTCGCGCCCGGGTCCGAGGGTGCTGCGAAGCCGGTCCACGCTGGTCGCGATCGGGCTGCACATCGTCCTCATCGCCCTGCTCGCGAAGTATCTGATCGTGCCGTTCGCGTTCGGTGACTACTACGACTCGCGGACGTCCGAGCTGCGACCGGAGCGCATCACATACCTGGCGGTGCCGCAGCCACCCGCTGCCGCCCCGGCCACCGAAGGGCGCAGCGGCGGCGACGACCGCCCGTTCAACCCCGATCGCACGGCCGAACCCGGACCACCGCTCGTGGCGCCAACCACGGTGCCGCGCGCGCTGCCGCCGGCGCCGGAGCCCGGGACCGCGACGCCATCGCCCTCCGCTGGGGGGAGCGGTCCCCTCGTAGGCGATGGCGGTCCGGTGCGCGGCGTCCGCCCCTCATTCGGCGATGCACGCGTCTGGGTGGGTCCCGACGCCGTCGTGGCGGAATCGCAGCTCTCCAGCGCGCAGCGGCTGGACAGCGCGCTCAAGTCGCATATCTCCACGTACAACGATTCCGTTCGTGCATTCGCCCACGTCCCGGGCAAATTCGAGCGCGGCGACTGGACCGTGGGTGAGGACGGGAACAAGTGGGGGATCGACAACCAGTACATCCGCCTCGGTAAGGTCTCCATTCCCACGGCGCTGCTCGCCCTGCTGCCGCTCAACAACATGCCGCAGCGCAACCCCATCGCCTACGAACGCGAGCGCGCACTGGCGGCAATGAGGGCGGACATCAATTACAACATCGCGCGGGCGATGAGCGAGGACGACTTCCGGAAGGCCGTCAAGGCCATTCGTGAACGGAAGGATCGGGAGCGCGAACGCGACCGGGCGCGTCGCGGTGGTCCGGTGGTCGCGTCTCCCGACGACCCGGGGCGCGAGGACTAGCTGTCGGCGTCGCTGCCGTCGGCAGCGACGTGAAAGGGGCGCCACACACCGGCAATCACGCCCACGATCGCAAAATCGTCGGCGGGGCCCAGCAGATGATCGCGCTCGCCGGTCGCCGCCGCCTCGAGCGCCAGCGCCGCACCACGCCGTTGCAGCGTGCGCGCCAGCGTGACGTCTCCCACTCGTGCCATCACCAGGTCGCCGTCGCGGGCACGCGCCGACGGGTCGATGAGCAGATAGTCGTCGCGATGAATCCCGCGCCCGATCATGCCGTCATCGGACGCGCGCATGAAGAACACCTCGTCGCTCGGGAGGAACGCGCGATCCATCGTGATGTGTCGCTCGTGGTCCTCGGGGCGCAGCAACGGCTCGGTGTCGTGGATGCATCGGTAGCATGGTACCGGCATGGTGCGACCCGCCGTGGCGACGCCGATCAGGTGCACGCCGCGTGAGCGGCCCGCCTCGCGCCGGATGTATCCCTTCTCGGCCAGCGCACCGAGGATGTCCGACACGGACTTCGTGGACTTGATGCGGAAGCGCCGTCCGATCTCGCGGATGCTCGGCTGATACGTATGCTCGGCCAGAAAGTCGAGCAGGTAGTGGTAGACGCGTCGCTCGAGGGGGGTCAGCGGATCCGGCATCGTCGCTCCATGACCTGCGGCGTGCGCGGGCGCCGTTCGACCTGCACGCGTGCATCGGCGTGCGTGACGCTCATGCGTGTGCGACCAGATGATCGAGCGCGCGGTTGATCCGATGCAGCGTGCGATCGCGGCCGAGGAGCATGAGCACGTCGAACATGCCAGGGCTGGCGGCGCGCCCGGTAAGCGCGACGCGGAGCGGCTGCATGATCTTCCCCGCTCCCACGCCGCGCGCCTCGGCGAGCGCGCGAAGCGTCTGCTCGAGTACATCGGGCTCCCACGAATCCAGCGAGGCGAGCTGTTCGTTGGCGGCGCGCAGCACGTCACGGACGGCGTCACGATCCTTCCACTGCCTTGCCACGGCATCCGGGTCGAGCTCTACATCACTGCCGAAGAACGGCCGCGCCTGTTCCACGAGGTCGACGATCGTGCGAGCTCGCGTGCGCAACTGCTCCACCAGGGTGCGCAGCCAGTCGGCGTTCGCATCGAGCCAGTCCCCCGTCGCGAGCCCGGCCTCCACCAGCCCCGGCGACACGAGTTCGACCACGCGAGCGATCGGCGCACGCATGAGGTGCTGGCCGTTCATCCACTCCAGCTTGGCCGGGTCGAACACCGAGGCGGCGGCGAGGAGGCCCTGCTCGGAGAACAGCGCGATGAGTTCGTCGCGCGAGAGCACCTCACGATCGTCGCCGGGGGACCAGCCGAGGAGCGCGAGGAAGTTGATCATCGCCTCCGGCATGATCCCCAGCGCGGCGTAGTCGCCCACCGCCGTGGCACCGTGACGCTTGCTGAGCTTCTTGCCGTCGCTTCCGTGGATCATCGGCAGATGCGCGAACACGGGGAGCGGGGCGCCGAGTGCGCGGTAGATGAGGATCTGCTTGGGGGTGTTGGAGATGTGATCGTCGCCACGCATAACGAGCGTCACCCCCATGGCGATGTCGTCGGACACGACGGCAAGGTTGTAGATCGGTGTGCCGTCGGAGCGGAGGACGACGAAGTCGTCGACGTCCTTGTTGGGAAAGCTGATCGTGCCATGCACGAGGTCGTCCCACGCCGTGTCGCCATCGGGCACGCGCACGCGGAGCACGTGGGGTACGCCGCTGGCTACGCGTGAGGCGACGTCGTCGCTCGTGAGGCGGTCGCAGCGGCGATCGTACCGAAAGGCCTCGCCGCGGGACTCGGCGTCGCGCCGCCGCTCGGCCAGCTCGTCGGCGGTACAGAAGCAGCGATCGGCGGCGCCGGCGGCGCGGAGGCGCTCGGCGTCGGCCCGATGCCGCTCGATGTTGGCGCCCTGGTGGGTGACGTCCTCATCCCAGTCGAGCCCCAGCCAGTTGAGCCCCGTGAAGATCGCGCGTGTGCTCTCGTCGGTGCTTCGGGCGCGGTCGGTGTCCTCGATGCGCAGCAGGAAGGCGCCGCCGTAGCGCCTCGCCAGCAGCCAGTTGAAGAGCGCGGTGCGCGCACCGCCAACGTGCAGGTAGCCCGTGGGCGAGGGGGCGAAGCGGACGCGAAGCGGATCGGGGAGGGGCATCGAGCGGAGGGGCGGAAATGCGAGCAGGCCCGCCGCGCTCGACGGGCCTGCCGAACGGAGAGGGAGGGATTCGAACCCTCGATACAGGTTGACCCCGTATGCCGGTTTAGCAAACCGGTGCCTTCAGCCTCTCGGCCACCCCTCCAAACCAAGCCGCGCGGGTAGTGCCAGTGGCACCAGTCCATGTGCGGGCGTCGGAACGTAGCCCGATGGGTGGGGGCGGTCAACCGCGCGGCGCAGCGGCGCGGGGCTTGCGCGGGTTGCGTCGCCTGGCGGGGGAGCGCGAATGTGTGGCTCTGGTGGCGCGTTGCCCTGATCCACCGCCGCGTACGTCGCGCGGGCGAGCGCGAAGGCTTACCTCGGGAGGAGCGAACAGCATGGCCGGAAAAGCATCCACGAAGGTCGCAGGCAGCACGGCGAAGAAGAATGCCTCGGCGAAGTCGGGGAGCAAGTCGGCGTCGAAGTCCAGGTCAGCTTCGAAGCCCGGCCCCGTACTGCTGTCCGGCGGGAATCCGCAGATCGCGAAGGGCGACGGCGACGCGCCGGTGCAGGCGTACATCGCCGCGATGCCCGGGTGGAAGCGAAGCGTGGGACGCCGGCTCGATGCCATCGTCGAGCGCACGGTTCCCGGCGTGCGCAAGGGCGTGAAGTGGAACTCGCCGTTCTATGGTGCAAGGGACAGCGATGGCTGGTTTCTCAGCTTTCACTGTTTCGCGAAGTACGTGAAGGTGACGTTCTTTCGTGGCGGGTCGCTCGAACCGCCGCCGCCGGAGAAGTCGAAGTACGATGAGATCCGGTACGCGCACATCCACGAGGATGAGGCGTTCGACGAGCGTCAGTTTGCCGACTGGATCAAGCAGGCGAGTCGGCTGCCGGGGGAGCGGATGTAAGGGACAGGCCCGGGCTGCAGGTCAGCGCCCGTGGTCGATCAGTCCGAGCGTCGCCCTTCAATCCGGCTGAATCACACGCAGATCAAAGACGCGAAGCCGGGGCTCGGACGCCTGATCGAGGTCGTTGAGCGTGGCGCGCAGGTCGGCGTCGATATCCACGATGATGCCATCGAAATCGCGCGAGACGATCACGGCTCGCTTGCGTACGTCGATGACCTCGACTCGTGTCATATGGAGCGCCGTCGGGTCGGGGCCGCGACCGGCAGCGGCCTCGCCGGCAACGAAGAGACGCCTGTCTGACCAGGCCCTCTTCCAATCCCGCCTGGGGATGCGCACGGCAACCCACAGCGTATCACCATTCACGGGTCGTCGCTGAGTAAGATCAGCCTGATCAACCCACCCGCCCGCTCAGGCACCGCTCGACGGCTCTGTCTCGACCCCGTCCCAGACCAGGCGTTCGCGCTTCCAGAAGGTGCGCTGACCA
>DASSBZ010000146.1:0-6227 GCA_035698205.1 Gemmatimonadaceae bacterium
GCAGCGGCGCTCGTGCGGGGCGAGCTCGCACACCAGCGTCCGGAGGTCATCGCCACGCTCACGCTGCTGAGCGGGCGGCTCGACGTCGTGACCATGCGTGCACTCAACCGGCGCGTGGAGCTGGATGGCGAGGCGATTCCCGTCGTCGCGGCGTCGGCACTGCGTGCGCTCGGCCTCGTCGCGAACGGGGCGTCATCGGCGCCGGCGGCGATCGACACGCCGGTGCGCGGCATCGCCGCCATGCCGGCCTATCTCTGGGAGCGGCGCGCCATGCTTGGCGCACAGGCAGCGCGACACCTGCTACTCGTCGCCATCGCACTCGGTGCTGCGGCGCTCGTGGCTATTCCGCTCGGACTGGCGCTGGAGCGCGTGCGGAGGATCGCGGAGCCGGTGATCGGTGTGTTGGGGGTGCTGCAGACCGTACCGAGCATCGCGCTGCTGGCGTTCATGATCCCCCTGCTCGGCGTGGGCGTGGTGCCCGCACTCGTCGCCCTGTGGGCGTACGCGCTCTATCCCATTGCGCGCGGCACATGGTCAGGGGTGCGCGATGCCGATCCCGAGGCCGTGGAGGCTGCCGAGGCGCTGGGCATGACGCCGCGCCAGCGCCTTCTGCAGGTAAGGCTGCCGCTGGCGGCGCCCGTGATCATGGCGGGGGTGCGCACGTCCGCGGTGATTACCGTGGGCGCCGCCACGCTGGCGGCATTCATCGGCGCCGGCGGACTCGGCGAGCCGATCGTGGCGGGGCTGGCGCTGGCGGATACGCGCATGATCCTCTCCGGCGCCATACCGGCCGCGTTGCTCGCGCTGCTGGTGGATGGCGTGCTGGCGGCGGTGGAGCGACTCGTCGCCCCGGCGCACCGACGCCGGCGAGGGGCGAACGCAAAACGGGCCCCGGCGTGATTGCCGGGGCCCGCGCAGGCGACTGAGCTGCGAGTCGCGTTCTACTTCTTGCGACGCTTCACGGCACCACCGCCGGCGATGCCCATCAGGCCGGTCGCGAGCAGCGCCATGGTGGCCGGCTCGGGCACCGTGCTGGTTGGCGTGCATGCCAGCCCGGTATCGTCGAAGCCCGTCGGCACATTCGCCGTTCCGTCGCTGACGAGCAACTTCGTGGAGCAGCCGGCGGGGCCGCTCTGCGAGTGGATGCCGAAGTCATCGAAGGTGTACTGCGAGAAGTCGCCGGCGAGATCGAACGAGAACGTGATCATGCCCCCGTTTTGAATGCCGCTCCCGATACCATTGGTGCTGCCGATGAACTTGGCGTTGACCAGGTTCCCGAGCGCGCCTCCGGTGGTGCCGATGGCCCAGTTCGTGGGGCCCACGAAGTTGCCGTTCCCGTACAGGGAGGTACCGGTCGGCAGCCCCTGGATCCCGATCGCCGTGAAGATGTCGCCGAAGGTCCCCGTGTTCATCACGATGACCTGGACGGTGGTCTTCGTCCCGTCCCAGGTGGCCGTGATGCTCGCGGTGGCGCACGTCGAGAAGCTGCTGCCGCCGCAGCCCGCGTAGTTGTACGCGTGGGCGGGGACAGCGGAGATGGCGAGGAGGAGGCCGCCAGCTGCAGCGACACGGAGCAATCTCATGATCTTTACGGCTCGGTAGGGGCGGAGATGTGACAATGAACGTCCGATCTGTGACAGCATGATAGCACAAGCTGTACCATACCGGAAGGTTGGGAAACCCTTACACGCGGCGCAGCGCCCGCAGTCCCAGAATGGCCGAAATGACTGCGAAGGTGAAATACGCAGCCATGGCCACCACGGCCTTGAGGATGGCGCCGCCGATGATCGCACGACCTACGGCAGCCGATCCGGCCTGCCAGGCGAGCGGGGCGGCCAGGCCGTAGAACGTCGCCATGATGGCGAGGTCAGCCGCGAGAAGAAGCGCAAACACACCTCCCACCATGGTTTGCCAACGATGATCGGCCGCCACCGCCGAGGCCAGGAAGAGCGCGAGCCCGATCGCCGGCACCGGCAGGTTGTTGATCGTGGTGCTGATCGTCCCGAACTCCCACTCCGGATCACCAAAGCGCAGCGGCAGCCAGGCCAGCGCGATATCCACTATGCCGATCAGGAGGAATACCGCCCCGGCGAGGGCCAGAATGCTCCAGGTGTGGCGGTGGATATCCACACTTGTTGACGCGGTGCCGCGCTCGGACCGTCCGCCGACGGTGGCGAGGATGGGTCCGTCGTCGCGCGGCGAGCCGCTGCCGGCAGCGGGGCTCATGGTACGCGCCCGCTCTCGGCCGGTGCGAGCGGGATGGGGAGGGCGGTGGGGGAGTCGAGCTGGCGCATGCGCTCCTGGAATTCGCGGTTGGCCTGGAAGAGATCGCTCAGGCGCGTGGCCTGCGCAACCTGCTCAGTCAGGTTGAGCACGGCCTTCGACTTCTCCGCGCTTCCCGTCGCGTCGAGCGCATCGGCCAACATGAACCCCGTGGAGACGTACAGCGCCGGGATCCCCACCGATGCCCGATCGACCCAGTCGCCGCGTTCGATCAGCGACTTCGGCGCCATGAACACCGAGTCCCAGAGTGCGGTCGTCCGCTTGAGGTCCACAAACCCCTCGCCCGGAATGAGCAGCGTATCGGGCCCCGGCGTGGGGATGCCGCTGCGCACGAGTCGCCGCGCCAGCCCCTGTGTCAACAGATACGGGCCAAGTCCGAGGTCCTGTCCGTAGCCGCCGGAGGTGCGGCTGAAGTAGACCGGACGATCCGGGTTGTCCTTGATGAGTCGCAGGACGAAGATGTCGGCGCGCTGGATGATGCGCGGCGTGATCTGCGCCTGGATGTTACCAGCCTCGAACAGCATGGTTTCGCGGAGATCCACGGCAAGCGGTACGGCATCCGCTTCGTCCATCGTCATGTCGACCGGCGGACCGTCGGGCTTCGTCCACTGCTGATTGCGATAGATCGCCGGTCCCGCCGCGGCGTCGTACTCGCGCACCGGATTGCGGATCAACTGGCGCGTGTACCACTCGGTGTTGAGCAGCGACGTGTTCGCCACGATCACGTCGGGGCGAATGCCTTCCACCTCCTGCGCGTACCAGAGCGGGAAGGTGTCGTTGTCGCCCACGGTCACGAGGATGCCGTACGGCTCCACCGAGTTGAGCAGGTCGTGCGCGAAGTCGCGCGTGGTGGTGTCGTTATGCCGGGACGCCGCGCTCCAGTTGCCGAACAGCGGCACCAGCGCAATCAGCAGCACCGGCGACGCGAGCATCCAACCGCGATTCGTGGGGAGCTCGACCTGTTCGCGCCCCACGGTCACCTGCCTGCGACCGATCAGCGCCGCCGTGCTCTCCCAGACGAAGATCAGCCCCAGCGCGGCCCACACGCTCCACGCCGAGAAGCTCCAGAGATAGAAGTAGTCGCGGTCGCGCACCTCGCGCGCGACGCTCTCCCCGAGGTCCGGTGACTGTGAGTAGCCGTACTTGAAGTTGAGGTAGTAGATCAGGAGCAGCGTCATGGTGAACATGAGCGGCCCGAAGAACAGGAACGATTGTCGGTCGCGTTTCCAGTGGACCCACCCGCCGATGAAGCCGAGCATGAGGAAGACGGCGGCCAGGGCGTTCTGCAGGCCGGGGCGCTCGAGGTGCGCGTCGCGCAGCCACTGCCACTTGAAGTACAGCCACCACATCCCGATCTGCGCGCCGATGGGCGCCTGCCGTTCCAGCACCGACGGCTTGCCGTACTGTTCGCGATTGAAGTTGTACTTGAACGCCTCGGTCGTGCCCTCGGAGAAGGTGCACTCGAAGGTGAGCGCATCGCGACAGGCGGTTGGTTCCCCTTCGTTGATGGCCGGGAAGTACGCGGCGCGGATTGGCTGGGTGGCGAACGGCGTCAGCCCCAGCACGATCGCGCCCACACAGGCCAGCAGCAGCTTCCAGCGCAGCAGCGTGACCGGCCGGCGCAGCAGCACGGCAAGCCCCACCGCCGGCGCCGCGAGCATGCCGGCCATGTGGTTGGCGTAGCCCAAGCCGAGCACATAGGCGATGAGCACGAGAATCCGGTCTGCCTTGCGTCCGTCGGGATCGTCACACCAGCGGACGGTCAGCCAGGCGACGAGCGCGAGTCCCACCAGTGAAACGGTATAGACCTTCTCGTTGACGACGGACTGCGCCCACACGGTGAAGGCGGTGGCGCCGATCAGTGCCGCGAGCGAGGCCCCGAAGATCCGCTGCCGGCGCTCGGGGAGCCAGCTCACGAGTACGCGCTCGGTGATCAGGAACCAGAAGCCGGCCGACGCCGCGCTGCACACGGCGGCGAGGATGTTCACGCGCGCCGCGATGCTCTCGGCGATGGGCAGCAGCGTGAAGAACCGTCCCAGCAGCACGAACATCGGATTGCCCGGCGGATGCGGCAGTCCCACGACGTAGGCGGCGGCGATGTATTCGCTCGTGTCCCACATGGCCGTGGATGGCCCGAGCGTCAGCAGGTAGAGCCCGAACACCGCGAGCGACGCGACGAAGGCGGCGAGATAGGAGGGCCGGTAGTCGAGCTCGATGGGCGCGGACGATGTCATGCGGGCGAAGTATGCCGGACCGGGGGCAATGAGGGTAGAGGCGAATTAATGCCTGAAAAGCCGCTGCCCCGTGAGCACCATGGCGAGGCCGTGCTCGTCGGCGGCCTCGATCACTTCGGCATCGCGCACCGACCCGCCGGGCTGCACGATGGCGGTCACCCCCGCGCTCGCGGCCTGGTCGATGCCGTCACGGAAGGGGAAGTAGGCGTCGGAGCCCATCACAGAGCCGGCGGTCTCGTGCCCGGCGAGTTGCGCCTTGTGCGCGGCGATGAACGCGGCATCCACGCGCGACATCTGGCCGGCACCTATTCCAATGGTCGCGCCGTCGCGCGCGAGCACGATGGCGTTCGACTTGACCGATGCCACCGAGCGCCAGGCGAAGAGCAGGTCGCGTCGCTCTTCATCGGTGGGCGAGCGGCGCGTTGCCACGCGCCACGCGGTGTCATCCACCACCGCCGCACCGCGCTCCTGGGCGAGCATGCCGCCGCGTACACGCTTGAAGTCGAGTGCACCGCGGCGCCACGCCGCGCTTCCCACGAGGACACGCAGGTTCTTCTTGCGGCCGAGAATCTCCAGCGCCTCGCTGGAGAACTCCGGTGCGACGACGCACTCCACGAACAGGCTGGCCAGCGCTTCCGCCGCCTCGGTGTCCACCGCGTGCGTGAACGCGATCACCGAGCCGAACGCCGACACCGGATCGCAGGCGAGTGCCTTGCGGTACGCCTCCAGCGACGTCGCGCCGGTGGCGAGCCCGCACGGCGTGGTGTGCTTCACGATCGCGCACGCCGGTGCATCGCCAAACGGTTCGGCCGCGAGCATCGCGCCTTCGAGGTCGAGCAGGTTGTTGAACGAGAGCTCCTTGCCGCCATGCTGTACCAGCGCATCGAGGCCGGCGCCCGGCTGCTCCACGTAGAAGGCGGCGCGCTGCCCCGGATTCTCCCCGTATCGCAGCGTCTGCGCCCGGCCGAACGTGAGCGCGAGGTACTCCGGAAAGGGCTCACCGCGCTGCTCCGCGAACCAGGCGCCGATAGCCGCGTCGTATGCCGCCGTATGGGCGAATACCTTGCCCGCGAGCGAACGGCGCAGCTCTCCGTCGTCATCGCTGGACTGCAGCGCAACCAGGATACGATCGTAGTCGGCCGGGTCCACGATGGCATAGACCGAGGCGAAGTTCTTGGCCGCCGAGCGCAGCATCGACGGGCCGCCGATGTCGATCTGTTCGATCACGTCGGCGGCGGTGATTCCGGCGCTCGCCGCCGTCTCGCGGAAGGGATACAGGTTCACGACGACCAGATCGATGAGGCCGATATTGTGCGCCGCCGCGTCGGCCAGGTGGGCCGGCACGTCGCGGCGCGCGAGCAGCCCACCGTGCACAGCCGGATGCAGCGTCTTCACGCGGCCGTCCATCATCTCGGGGAATCCGGTCAGCTCGCTCACGTCGCGCACCGGGAGGCCGGCGTCGCGCAGCAGCCGCGCGGTACCGCCGGTTGATACGAGCTCCCAGCCAAGCTGGTGCAGCCCGGTGGCGAAGTCGGTGAGGCCGGTCTTGTCGGAAACGGAGAGCAGGGCGCGAGGCATGGCGTTCGAAATTCGTCAGGGGTGTGAAGGCGCCGACCGGCTCGCGTCGGCGAAGAGTGCAGCGGCGATGTGCACGGCGAGCGGTCGGTCCGGGGCGCCGAGCAGAAATGCCGCTGGTGGAGCGGCGCCGGG
>DASSBZ010000147.1:0-3731 GCA_035698205.1 Gemmatimonadaceae bacterium
TGCCGCCATGATGCTCCCGCGCCCGCCGCCGAGTGCGCGCCGGATCGCCAGCTCGTGCTGGCGCGCCTCACCGCGTACCAGGAACAAGTTCGCCACATTCGCGCAGGCGATGAGCAGCACGAATCCGACCGCGCCCAGTACCACCCAGAGCATCCGTCCGGTGTCGCCGATGACGACATCGCGCAGCGGGCGGACCACCGTTGCCATCTGCGTCTGCTCGATGGCCGGCGCGGTGAGTCGCCCGGGGAACGCCACCGGTACCTGCGGCAGGAGCCGTTGCAGATCAGCGCGGGCCGCCTCGAGCGTGACGCCATCGCGCAACCGGCCGACGGCACGGTAGTCGAACGCCGCCGATCGCGTACGCGCCGGATCGATTCCGATGGGAATCCAGAGGTCCGTTCGTGGTTCCGGAAAGCGGAAGCCTGCCGGCATGACGCCCACCACGTCGCGCCCCACGCCGTCCACACGGATGCGTCGGCCGACGATTGCGGGATCGCCGCCGTACTTGCGCTCCCACAACCCCTGACCGATCAGCACGACGCTGGCCGCATCCGGGCGATCCTCGTCATCGCTGAACGTGCGCCCCCGCAGCGGCTGCGCGCCCAGTACGTGGAACGTGCTCGCGCTCACCCGCGCAGCCTCGAGGCGCTCCGCGTGCGAGTCGTCGGCCACCGCCCCCTGATCGGGTGCCAGACTCGCGGTGACCGCTCGATACGCGCCCATATCCTCGAAGGTGCTGTTCGCCCCTCGATAGTACAGATACGTCGCGTCGGATTGATCGACGCGCGAGATCCCCGAGATCGTGAGGGTATGCGAGAGATCCACGAGTTGCCCGGCCCCCGCGAAGGGGAGCGGACGCAACAGCACCCCGTTGACGACGGTGAACACGGCGGTGACCGCGCCGATGCCGAGCATCAGCGTCAGAATCGTTGCAACCGTGAACGTTGGCGCGCGGAGAAGGCGCCGCACCGCGTGCCTGAGCACCTGGATTGACATGATCGTATCCCGATGACCGCCGTGGCAGCCCGTACGGAGTGAACACCCGCTTGCCGTTCAATGTGCGGACCTGTATTTCCAGCCGTCAATCACGCCTGGACCGTCAACGCCTCCGACGAGGCGCGCCGGACGATCCGTCAACCGCCGGGAGCCGCGATCCGCCGCATGAGCATGCCTCGCCAGTCCGTACCTGTCGCCTCCACCGGTCGTGCCGCTCGCTCAACCATCGCGCCGGCGCCACCTGAGCTGCACGCCGGACCCGTGCTCGCAATTCCCGCGACGTGCGCCATTGGCCTGCTCGCATTCGTCCCCCTCGTCCGACAGCAGCCCCACCTGCTGCGGACGTTCATCGCAACCGCCTCGCTGCTGCTCGTCTGGGCCGCCGTGCTGTTCTTCTCCGCGCGGCGCGACAACCGCACGCTGACACTCGACATCGCCATCAGGAAGCACCACTGGGTACAGGCGTGCGCCCAGGGGACGGTACTGCTCTACTGGGCCTGGCACGTGCGATTCGTCTGGGTGTTCCTGCCGCTGGTGGCGGCGCAGGTGCTGTTCGCCTTTGCCTTCGACAGCCTGCTGACCTGGTCGCGTCGCAGCAACTGGACGCTGGGCTTCGGCCCGCTCCCGGTGATCCTCAGCATCAACCTCTTCCTCTTCTTCAAGCCGGAGTGGTTCCACTGGCAGTTCGTGATGATCGCCCTGGGCTTCGCCGCCAAGGCGCTCATCCACTGGAACAAGGAGGGACGTTCGGCGCACATCTTCAACCCGTCGTCGTTCCCGCTGGCGGTGGTGTCGCTGGTGCTGCTCGTCACCGGCAGCACCGACGCGACGTTCGGCGAGGCCATCGCCGCCACGCAGTTCTACCCGCCCTACATCTATCTGGTGATCTTCCTCGCGTCGCTGCCCGGGCAGTTGCTGTTCGGCGTGGCGCGCGTGACGATGCCGGCCGTGGTCACCATCTACCTGATCAGCCTCGCCTTCTTTCAGGTGACGGGGACGTACCTGTTCTACGACACGCACATTCCCATTGCGATCTTCCTGGGAATGCACCTCCTGCTCCCCGACCCATCCACGTCGCCGCGGAGCGAGCCCGGCAAGATCCTGTTCGGCGTCATCTACGCGGTGGGGACGGCCGCGCTCTACGTGCTGCTCGGCGCGCTCGGCGAGCCGACGTTCTACGACAAGCTGCTCCCCGTCCCGATCATGAACCTCATGGTGCGGTTCATCGATCGCCTGCGCGTGCCGGCGGCGTTCGACCTTCAGCGACCTGGTGCCGGCCTCGCCACGCGCCAGCGGCACATCGCGTACGCCGGAGTCTGGGCTGTGATCTTCATCGCGATGAGCGCGGTGCAGGGGGTGGGCGACCGCCCCGCCGGCCAGTCGCTCGCCTTCTGGCTGAAGACGTGCGACGCGGGGAACGCGCGCGCCTGCAACTACGCCGGCTCGATGACCACCATCTACTGCGACAACGGTTCGGGGTGGGCGTGTAACGAGTGGGCAGTGCGCCGGCGGCGCGCCGGACTCGAGGCGGGGACTGCATTTGCCCACGCCTGCGAACTCGGCTACGCGCCCGCCTGCGCGAACGCGACGCGTGCCGGCGGCAACGCCTCGGCGCTGGTTCAGGGGCGGCCGCTGCTCGCAGACCTGCCGATCGTGCTGCGGGGCACCAAGCCGCCGCTCGTGGAGCGTGACCCGGCGCGGCTGTATGCGATAGCCTGCGAGCAGGGCTGGCCGGGTGCGTGCACCGAGTGGGCCGGCGACGGGCAGACGTAGCGCACGCACGACGTGCCCCCGGAAACCGGAACGACCGGCCACGCTGACGATGACCCGTCGCGCAACCGGTCGCTCCCCCTCTATCTCCCCACACTCCCTGCGCTCGCTGTTCGCCGTTGCCGGCAGACCTCGAACGCGCCTGCAACATGGGCAATCAGTGTGCCAGACCCTCAGCCACTCGCGAGACGCAGGCCGACGATGCCCGCGACGATGAGTCCGATCGAGACCAGCCGCCCGGCGTCGCGCGGCTCACCGAGCAGCCACATGCCGACGATGGTGGTGCCGACCGCGCCGATCCCGGTCCATACGGCGTACCCGGTCCCCACCGGCAGCGTCTTCAATGCCTGCGCCAGCAGGATGAAGCTGATGGCCATGGCGCCTAACGTGACGAGCGATGGCCCGAGCCGGCTGAATCCGTGCGTCGACTTGAGGCCCACGGCCCACCCCACCTCGAAGAGGCCGGCGACGGCCACCAGCGCCCATGCGCGCATCATGGGATCCTTCACGCCGATGCCTCGTAGCGCGCGGAGATGACCGACTTGATTCCGCCGCGCACGTTGAAGTCGCCCGTCACCGTCATCCGGCGCGGGGCTGCCGCCGCGCTCAGGTCATCGAGAATGCGGTTGACGGCACGCTCGTAGAAAATGCCGTCGTTGCGGAAGCTCCAGAGATAGAGCTTGAGGCTCTTGAGCTCCAGGCAGCGTTCCGCGGGCACATAGGTGATGATGATGGTGCCGAAGTCCGGCGCGCCCCCGCCCAGGAGCTCGAGCTCGCGGGCATCGCTCTCCACGCCACCCAGGGGGCAGAGCGACGTGAACTCGGCGCACGTCATGTGAATCTCGTAATCACGCCCCTGATACGGGTTCGTGAACGTTTCGAGCAGTTCGGGTTGCGGCATGGAGTGAAGTCTGCGCGCGCTGGAGGGGCGAAGCAACGGAGTTTTCGTACGGCGGGCTCTCGCG
>DASSBZ010000148.1:0-8672 GCA_035698205.1 Gemmatimonadaceae bacterium
CGGCCGTCGCAACTCGATGTTGCGGTACTTCGACCGGCGGCCGGCCATCGATGGTTGCCAGGAGGCAGGCTGCCCGCCGCACGGCGGTGGCCAGCGCGTGGCGGACGGGCGGCGCCCACGGCGTACGGGACGGGAACCTGCTCTCGTCGGCGCTCGCGTGCCATCGCAACCAACTGCCATATCGGACAAAAGTCCGACTTCGCCGATCTGGCCGCCGCATATCTCGTGGGCCTCGTTCGCAATCACGGATTCGTGGACGGAAACAAACGCACCGGCCTGGCCGGCTCGCTCGTATTTCTCGGGCTCAACGACCTCGCACTCCACGCGGCGCCGGCCGAACTCCACGCGCTCGTGATGCGGGTAGCGACGACTCAACTGGACGACGACGCGGTTGCCGGCTACCTGCGCCATCGCATCACGGCGCGCGGCTAGCAACGAACTCCTCCGCGAACCTCCGCGTCCTCAGCGTACTCTGCGGTGGCGGTGAAGTTCAGTCGCAGAGATGTGCGAATGAGGTACGGGGCACCCACCCGGATGCCCCGTCCCCTACTCACACGCACCGCCGTGCTGCCTACGGATCCCGATCCAGGCACGCCTGGAAGTTCGGGTTGTTCCGCTCATCCGCCGACACCGGCAGGTTCACGTCCGTTCCGTAGTCCCCACCCTTGAAGTACTCACCGTTCGGATAGACGGAGTTGATGGGGCGCCCGTACTGCCTGACGAGTCGCCGCATGTCACCCAGCCGGTGCGCCGTGAGGTACATCCAGTACGCGCGCTCCTGGAACAGCAGGTCCTCGCGACCCGCCTGCGACACGGGGTCCGCCGCCGGCGTGATCCCGGCATCGCTGCGCAGTGCGTTCAGGATCGACATCATCCCGCCGCCGTTGCCGGCTCGCAGCGCCGCCTCGGCCTCGATCAGCCGCGCCTCCACCCCCGTCGCCAACGGCGTCGGCGTGGTGGACGACGGATACAGCATCGAGACGATCAGCGGCGTCGTGTTGTCGAACCCGGGCCCCCCCGTGTCGAGAATGGGTACCCGCGGATCGTTGGCACTCGCGAAGGGCAGCCCTACGCCACCCTCCACATCGGCCACGCTGAACGCGCCGTTGTTGAATGCGTAGTGCCAGATGCCATTCCGCTGGCGATCCGAGTTGTTGGATGCCTCGATCTCGTAGACGAAATCGGTTGGCACGCCGCTCACCGCCGAGGCGGCATTGGCGTACTGTGCCAGGTTCACCAGCGCCCGCCCCTTCCCGACCCGGGCCAGGTTCTCGAGCTCGGCATTCCCGGTGGCGACGGCGATCGCGATCGCCGCGTCGAAGTGCTCAACGGCCGTCGTGAACACCTGATCGCGCGTCAGCGGCTCGCCGTAGATGATCTCTTCGTTCTCGTCGATGGTGCTGAAGACGACACCCGAGCAGTAGTGCTCACCGAAGAGCACCTCCAGCATCCCCTCCACGGCCAGCATCTCCGCCTGGCCATCGGTGCCGGGATCGAGCTGCTCGTACTTGGCCACGGTGTTCGCCGCCGCCGCACGCGCGCGCGACAGGTCGAGATACAGCGAGACCATCGACCCGTTCGATGCCAGCACGTTCCGCCGGTCCACGTTGATGCGATCGGTGAACGTCTCGGCGTTGATCAATTCGTCGGCGAACAGCCCACCGAGCTGGATGAGCCCTTCATGCCCGCCGTTCGACTGGTCGGCACCGCCCGAGTAGGCCACCTGCAGGCTGCCAAGCACGCCGTTCCGGAGTGCCGGCAACGCCGACTTGTCCTTCAGGTTCCCCGGGCGCACGACGTCCGGGTCGTCGACGTCGAGCACGCGGCTGGTATCGCAGGCGAGCATGACGATCGCGAGGCCGGCCATCACCATCGCGCGCGCCACCCCGGTTGCGGGGCGCCCGCCAGCCGACGGGCGCGGAATATATCGAGTCATGTGAGATGGATCTCCGTGGAAACGCATGGGGGTCACCAGCCGATGGACACGCGCGCGGTGAAGTAGCGCACCGGCGGCTGCGTGAAGAATTCGGCGGTGCTGAAGTTCGACGTGCCGTTGAAGTTCAGCTCCGGGTCGAAACCGGTGTAGTCGGTCCATGTTGCCAGGTTCCGGCCGGCCAGCGTCAGGCTGAGGCGGCGCGTGTTCAGTCGAGCGGCCCAGTCCTCCGGCGCGTTCAACGTCACCGCCACTTCCCGCAGCTTCCAGAAGCTGGCATCCTCCATCCAGCCGGCGCTCGTGCCCAGATAACCTGCGGCAATGGCCGCCTGCTTGCTCAACGGCTGCGACTTGTCGAACGCCGCATCACAGTTGAGGAACTGGACGCACCGGAACTCCTCCCCCGCGTTGTACAGCGTGTAGCCCCCACGGTGATCGAGCAGCGCCGACAGGCGCACGTAACGGAAGACCGTGAGGTTGGTGTTGAACGACAGCTCCGTCTTCGGCAGCGGGCTGCCGAGGAAGGCATAGTCGTCACCGATCTGGACCTCGCTCGGCGCGATGATGCCATCGCTGTTCTCGTCGCCCCACGAGAGAATCGGGCGCTGCCAGTAGCCGCCGATGGGGTGCCCTTCAGCAAAGCGCTGGGAGAAGTTGCCATCGATGGCTCCCAGCCCCACGAAAATGGTGTCAACGCCGACACCGAGCTTCACGAGTTCGTTCCGGTTGGTCGAGCCGTTCACCGTCACGTCCCAACTGAGGTTGCGACCGTCAAGCAGCGTGGCGTTGATCGCGGCCTCGATCCCCTTGTTCGTGACCTTGCCGAGGTTCTCGAAGCGCGAGCCCGCGCCAGTGGACGGCGGCAACTGCCGCTGGATGAGCGCATCCTGCGTGGTCTTGTGGTAACCGGTCAGCTCGAGCGATGCACGGCCATTGAAGAGGCCCAGGTCGAACCCGGCCTCGTACTCCGTGGAGAGCTCCGGCTTGAGCTCGGCGTTACCGACGTTAGGCGCGAGTTCCACGCCTCCGACGTCGCGTCCGGCATTCGCCACCGCGATCGTGTTGTAGAACGTCACCGCATTGCGGAAGCCGGGGCGTTGCCCCGACTGCCCGGCCGCCGTGCGCAGCCGCAGCGAGCTGAAGATGTTGTTGTGCGGGAACCAGTTCTCCTCGCCGATCACCCACGACAGGCTCGCCGACGGATAGATGACGAACTCCAGGTCCTGCCCGAAGTTGCTGTTGTCGTCGCCGCGCGCTGCCGCCGTGAAGAACAGGCGGTCGCGCCACGCCAGCTTCTGCTGCGCGAACACGCCGAGCGTGACGATCTCCTGGTTGAGTTCACCCACCGCGAATCCGGACGTGGTGCCGCCCAGCGATCCGGTACCCGACGCGAGGCCGCGCCCGAACGCCTGCGTGCCCTTCACGACTTCGCGGTTGAACTGCGTACCGGCGCTGGTCGCCGCCTCGATGTTGTCGCCGAGGCGCCAGTTGGCGGTACCGTTCAGGTTTGCCGTGTAGGTCCAGAAGTGGAATGGATTGGATTGCCGGCTGCCGATGTTCCGTTCGTCGGGCGCGGGGATCAGGTCTGGCTGCAGCAGGTCGAAGTCATTGCGCCCCGCGTAGTCCACGCCGCCGATCCCCGTAAACGCCAGCCACGTCACCGGACGCCAGGTACCGTTGAGCGACGAGGTGAACCGGTCGACATCCTGGCTGGTGTAGATCTGTTCGAGCGCCGACACAGGGTAGAACAGGTAGCCCCGCTGATCCGGATCATCCTCGGCGTTGCCGAGCACGCCGTTGGCGATGACGCTCAGGTCGTTGTTGTCACCCTGTGGCAGTCGTGAACGCACCTGCGAATAGGCCAGCTTCGCGGCGAAATCGGTTCGCGGGTTGAACTGCCCGGTGAGATTCGTGCGCACGCTGGCGCGGCGAAGCCCGTTGTTCTTCATCACGCCCTGCTCGCGCTCATAGTCGCCCGCCAGGTAGAACTGCACCTGGTCGGACCCGCCGGCCGAGCTCAGCCCAAGCGCCTCGCGCCAGCCATCGACGAACGGTGAGGCGTCCTCGAGCGGATTCCACTTCATGAGGCCGTCGGCGTCCGGTGTGCAGTCGCCATTCACCTCATCGACGAGCGTACAGAAGATCGTCGGGTTGCCACTCGGTCGCGTTCCGCTCCGCGCCACGTTGTCGGGGTAGCGGAACACGTCGCGCACCGATCCACCGTCGGCGTACGCGTTCCATCGAGTGGCGCCGGAACGGCCGCGCTTGGTGGTGATCTGCACGACGCCGTTCGCGGCGGCCGTGCCATAGAGTGCCGCCGCCGCAGGCCCCTTGATGATTTCGATGTTCTCGATGTCTTCCGGGTTCAGGTCATCGAGCCGGGTGGGGTTCTGCCCGCCGATATCGATGCTCGACCCGGCAGGGTCGCTCACCGAGCGCAGCCCGTCGATGATGATGAGCGGCTCGTTCGACAGCGAGATGGAGTTCGACCCGCGAATGCGGATGCGCGAACCCGTGCCGGTTGCGCCGTTCGTCTGCGTAACAACCACGTTGGATGCGCGCGACGAGAGCAGGTCGTTGACGCTGGTGATGACCACGAGTGGCACGGAGTCGACGCTGATGCTGGCAATCGAGTTGCCCGATTCCCGTCGCCGCTCGGACTCGCCGGTCGCCGATATGGTGACCTGGTCCAGCCGGGTAACGGTGGGTGTGAGGGCGAAATCGAGCGTCGCCTGGCCGGCGGCATCGACGCGCACGCTGTCGAGCCGCGCCTCATAGCCGAGTCGCAGCACGCGCAACCGCACCATGCCAGGCTCGATCCCGCCGAGGCGGTATGTACCGTCGTTGCCGCTGCGCGTCCCACGCTGCGTGCCGACGATGATGATCTGTGCATCGGGAACCGGTGCCTGCGACTGCACGTCGGTCACGCGTCCGGTGATGGTGCCGGTCGTCGCACCCTGCGCCATCGCGTCGCTCGAAGCGAGCGCGAGCGCTGCCGCGAGCGTCAGAATCTGACAGAAACTTCGGTTCATATATCCTCCGTCTCCGGGACTGACGGAGCGGGACCGGCGCGGGGTTGCGCGTCTCACACCGTCACTCGCTGGAACCCGAGAGATGCGCGCGCGTCACAGTGCAGACAAACGAACTGGGACGAACCGAACGCGCAGGAGATGGAGTGCATCGCGCACGTGAAGAACGACTCATGACTTGCGCGACGCCGTGCAGTTGCGAGAATTCCCAAAGCGGAAAACGTCAGCGACCTCAAGCAGAGCTGGCGCCCTACTCCCCTTTCAACCTCGTCATGCGCACTCGTCTGCTCGCTCTTTCATGCCTCCTGTCGCTGCCAGCCTCTGCCCAGTCTCCTGTCGTTTACGACATCACCTTCGAAAACGCCACGCATCATGAGGCCGTGGTCACGGCGACCTTCAGCGACCTTCCATCGGCCGCCGCGCAGCTTCGCATGAGCCGCAGCTCCCCGGGGCGGTACGCGCTGCACGAGTTCGCAAAGAATGTCTACTCCGTCACGGCCACCGACTCCCGCGGACGGCCGCTCGACGTCACGCGCGTCAACCCGCATCAATGGAGCGTGTCCGGCCACGATGGCACCGTGACCGTGCGGTACACGCTCTACGCGGATCGTGCCGACGGTACCTACTCCGGCATCGACCTCACGCACGCACACCTCAACATGCCCGCGACATTCATGTTTGCCCGCGGCACCGAGGCACGCCCCATCCGCGTCACCTTCCACTGGACCAACCCGGCGTGGCGGGTAGCCACCCAGCTCGCACCAACCGCGGATACCACGTCGACACACGCCACCTTCACAGCGCCGCATCTGCAGTACTTCTTCGACAGCCCCACGGAGATCAGCGAGCATGCGCTCTACGCCTGGCGTGACAGCCTCGGCGGTCCCGCACAGACCATCCGATTCGCGCTCCATCATGCCGGCACGAAGGCCGAGGCCGACGCCTACGTCGAGCGGGTGAAAGGGATCGTGAGCGAACTCGCGGCCTTCTTCGGCGAGTTTCCGCGCTTCGACTTCGGCACCTATACCTTCCTCGCCGACTACCTGCCGTGGGACTCGGGTGACGGCATGGAGCATCGCAACTCCACCGTGGTTTCCAGCACGGGCTCGCTGGCGCGCTCCGCCAACCAGCTGCTCGGTACCGTCTCGCATGAGTTCACGCACGCCTGGAACGTGGAGCGCGCCAGGCCGGGAACGCTCGAACCCTTCGACTTCGAGCGCGAAAACATGTCGAACGAGCTGTGGCTGGCCGAGGGCTTCACGAACTACATCGGACAGCTCATCCTGCGTCGCACCGGCATCTACGACGATCGCACCTTCGCCGCGGTCGAGGGGCGCGGCGCGAACGCCGTCATGAACAACCCCGGTCGCCGGTTCTACTCACCCGTCGGCATGAGCCAGCAGGCCCCATTCGTCGACGCGGCCTCCTCCATCGACCCGCAGAACAAGCAGAACACCTTCATCAGCTACTACACCTACGGGCAGGCGCTCGCGCTGGCACTCGACCTCACCATGCGCACGCGCGGCGACCTGACGCTGGAGGATTTCATGCGCGGCATGTGGGCGGAGTTCGGGCGAAATCAGGAGAACTATGCGCCCGTCCGCACCTATACCGTGCATGACGCGCGCCGCGTGCTCGGCAAGGTCACCGGCGACCAGGCATTTGCGGATGACTTCTTCCGGCGGTACGTGACCGGGCAGGAGTCGCCCGACTTTGCGCCGCTGTTCGCCGCCGCCGGATTTCGCATGCAGCCGCCGGATTCCTCCACGGCGTGGCTCGGCGCCACCATCCGCGTCAGCGAAGGTGCGGCCGAGCTCCGGGGCAATACGCTCATCGGAACACCACTGTACGAAGCTGGCCTGGATCGCGGCGATCGCATCGTCTCGCTCGACGGGCGTGCCATCGACTCACAGGCGGCCCTCGACAGCGTGATCGACGCACACCGCCCCGGTGACACGATCCCGGTGGTGTTCGAGAGTCGCGGCATGACGCGCAGTGCACGAATCACCTTTTCGGTGGATCCCTCGCGCGACGTCGTGCCATTCGAGGCGGTGGGCGAAGCGCTCACGCCGAGCGTGCGCGCCTTCCGGGCTCGCTGGCTGGATTCGCGCGTGGCGCACTGAGTGCATCGCCTGCGGCAGCGGGCCGCGAACCGCGCGTGCCCGGTCGCGCTCATCGCCCTGACGCTCGCGTCGGGCGCGGTGCGCGCGCAGGCATCGCACGAACATCCGCGCCGGTCGTTTGAGGCTGCACTGCACGCGATCGGGCTCCTCACGCATGTCGATCCCGCGGTCGGTGGCGAGTCGATGACCGAGGGATATCTCACGCAACCGCTGATCATGCTCCACGGCGCGTCTGCCGGGCGCACGTTCGAAGCGCTGCTGACCATCGACTTCGAAGGATTGACGCTCGATCGCGGCGAACTCACCCCCGGCGCATGGGGTGAGGGCTATATCGATCGTCGCCATCCGCACGCGTATGTGCACGAGGCGATCGTCACCATGCGTGCCACCGCTGCTGGCGCGAAGTTTTCGCTGGCCGCCGGACGCGGGTTCGCCCCCTTTGGCACCGACGATCCCATGATGCGCCCGTTCGTCAAGTATCCGGTGAACCACCACCTCGCCCAGGTCCTCGAGCGGTCGGTGGTGGTCGTCGCGGCGCGACGGGGCCCGCTCCTGCTGGAGGGAGCGCTGTTCGGGGGCGACGAGCCCACCAGCCCGGGGCGCGCGCCCAAGGCAGGTCGGTTCGCGGATTCATGGTCCACCAGACTCACGGTCACCCTTCTCCCGGGGCTGGAGGCAAGTGGCAGCGCGGCACGCGTCGAGTCGCCGGAGAACCGCAGCGGCGGCGGGCTCGATCAGCGGAAGTGGAGCGCGGCGGTCCGCTGGAGCGCGGATCGCGATCGCGGCCCGCACTACGCCCTCATCGAGTGGGCTCGCACCGACGAGTCGCTCGCCGGGCCCACGCTCTTCACATACAGCTCGCTGCTCGGCGAGGTGTCCGCCCGCCTGCACGGTGCCGACGTCAGTCTGCGGCTGGAGCGGACGACGCGCCCCGAGGAGGAGCGCACGCTGGACTTCTTCCGCTCACCGCGCCCCATCGCCGATTTTCACATCATGGGCATAACGCGATGGGAGATTGCCACCGTTGCCGTGCGGTTGTCCGACGCCACGCTCGGTCCGCTGCGCATGTCGCCATTTGCCGAGGCTTCGCTTGCCCACCCCGTCCAGCACCGCCGGCCATCGCTGTTCATCCCCGAAACGTTCTATGGAAGTGATCGACTCTGGACGCTGTCCGCGGGCATCCGGTTCGGACTGTTCGCGCGCGCACACAGTATGGGTCGCTACGGGGTAGCGGAGCGATGACCAGGCGACTCATCCCCGCGGCACTGCTGTGCCTTGGCGTGGCATGTCAGAGCGAACGGCCCACGGGTCCCACCGACGTCACCCCACGCTCACTCCCCGTGGCAGGGATCGGCCGCGTGGACGATCGCTGGTCGGCCGAGGTGTGGGTGGAGGGGAACACCGCGTACACCACCACATGGGGGCTCCGCGGGACTTCGTTCGGCAATGCGCTTTTCATCTGGGATGTCTCCGGCGACACGCCCGTGCTCGTGGATTCCGTGATCGTGAGCGGTGCGACCACGCTCGGCGACGTGCAGGCATCGGACGACGGTTCGATTCTCATCGTTGCGACCGAGCGCGCGAACG
>DASSBZ010000149.1:0-11010 GCA_035698205.1 Gemmatimonadaceae bacterium
CGGTGGTACGTGAGCGAGATGGAGCAGTCGGGGCAGACGGCCACGTCGCCGCAGGCGGTGCACTGCACGAAGGCGGAGAAGCCGCGCCTGTTGAGCAGGAGGATGCTCTGTTCGCCGCGGTCGAGGCGATCGCGCAGCGCCTCCTCCAGAACGCCGCTGACGACCTGGCGAAAGGGATCGCGCGCGGACGCCGCCGGGGAGTCGCGTCGCTCGCGCAGGTCGACCACGCGGACCTTCGGCAGCGCACCGCCGCCAACGCGGTCGGGGAGCTGCAGGAGGTTGTAGCGGCCTTCCTTCGCGTTCGACCAGCTCTCCAGGCTTGGCGTCGCCGATCCGAGTACGACCACGGCACCGGCCTGTCGCGCGCGCACGATGGCCACTTCACGCGCGTGATATCGCGGCGATTCCCCCTGCTTGTAGCTCGCCTCGTGCTCCTCGTCGACGATGATCGCGCCGAGGTTGGCGAGGGGGGCAAAGACGGCCGACCGTGCACCCACCGCGATGGTCCTTTCGCCACGACGCAGCGCCCGCCATGCGTCATAGCGCTCGCCATCGGAGAGCGCCGAGTGCAGCACCGCGACGCGCTCGCCGAACACCGCACGGAACCGGTCCACCGTCTGCGGCGTGAGGGCGATCTCGGGGACGAGCACAATGGCCGACTGCCCGCGCTCGATCACCACCCGGCGCAGCACTTCGAGGTAGACGAGCGTCTTGCCGCTGCCGGTGATGCCGTGCAGCAGGAAGGTCGCGCCTGGCTCGCCGCCGGCGATGGCGTCGATGGCGGCGCGTTGCGCAGGGGTGGGCTCGTGGCGCTGCGGCGCCGTGAGTGCACGTGCCGCGAAGGGATCGCGTTCCACGTCCACGCGTTCGACGGTGACGAGCGCACGCCTGACGAGGCCGTCGAGCACCGATGACGAGAAGTCGAGTTGATCGGTGAGGTGCTCGACCGGTGCCGCGCCGCCAAGCGATTCGAGGAGCTCGAACAGCTCGCGCTGTCGCGGCGCACGCCGGAAGGCGGCATCACGCTGCATGAGCGTGGGGAGGTCGTCGCGAATGCGCACCACGCGATGCGTCTTCCGCGGCGGCACCGGCCGCGCGGCGCCGGTGAGCAGCGCCGGAAGCGCCGAACGGATCACCAGCCCCAGCGGGGCGGCGTAGTAGCCCGCGATCCAGCGCGCGAGGCGGAGCATCGATTCATCGAGCGCCGGCTCATCGTCGGGGACCTCGAGAATCTCCTTGTATTCACGCGCCGGGTCGGGGCGAACCGCGTCGCCCAGGACGATGCCGATCTGCCTGCGGTTGCGAAAGGGTACGAGGACGCGTGTGCCTGTGGTGACTGGCGTCCGCACGTCCGCTGGCACGGCATAGGTGAAGGACTGGAACAGGGGGAGAGCCAGCGAAATATCGACAAGGCGAGGCATTGCGGAAATATCATGCTGCGTGCCTCATGCTGTATGCTGGTGGCTGCGAGCATCGGGCTACTCCGCGGAAGGCGGCAGCGGATTGACGGGGCGCAGCATGCAGCACGCAGCATGCAGTGCCCCGACGCATTGCAGGCGGCCCCGCAAGTCGCCAACCGGTTGCACGCAGCCCCCAGCATACAGCGAGCAGCAGTCAGCGTGCTGTTACCACAACTCCCAGCCCCGGACCGGCAGGCAAAACTATCTGCCCTCCCTCGATAGTAGCCCCTCGGGCCGGATCATCAAGAAGCAGGGCCGCCCCATCCAGATCCGCAAAGTCCAGCAGCGGCGCCAAGTGCGCCGCGGCGGTGATGCCGAGGCTCGTCTCGACCATGCAGCCGGCCATCACCAGCATGCCGTGCGCGCGCGCGGCGTGGATGATCCTCATCGCCTCCACCAGCCCGCCGCACTTCGCCAGCTTCAGGTTCACCCCGTCCACCACGCCGGCGAGCTTCGCGACGTCCGTGGCCACGAGGCACGACTCGTCTGCAATGATCGGGAGTGGCGAACGATCCCGCACGAAGCGCAGCCCCTCGAGGTCGTGCGGTGGCAGCGGCTGCTCCACGAACTCCACGTCGTAGTCCACCAGCAGCTCGATCATCGCCAACGCATGCTTGGCGGTCCACGCGGCGTTCGCGTCGACGCGCAGGATCTTGTCGGGCGCGGCGGAGCGGACCACGTCGATGATCTCCTCGTCGCGCGACGATCCCAGCTTGATCTTGAGCACGGGATACTCCGCCGCCTCCGCCACGCGCTCGCGCAGCACGTCGTCGTCCTCGGCGATGCCGATCGTGAACGACGACAGCGGCGCCGCGGCGGGGTCGAGCCCCCACATCTTCCAGACGGGAACGCCCAGCCGCTTGCCGGCGAGGTCGTGCAGCGCGGCACTCACGGCGGTACGTGCGGCGGCGTTGCCGCGCAGCTCCTTCACCAGCGCCTCCTCCGCCGCCACCAGGTGCCACGGATCGAGCGACTCGATCGTCGCGCGCAATCGCTCCAGCGCGGCAACGACGGTGTCGGGCGTCTCCCCGTAGAACCGGCTCGGCGCCGCTTCCCCCCACCCCTCCATGCCGTCGTCGTCCACGAGCCTGACCCACACCACGCGCCATTCGCTCGAACCACCACGGGCGATGATGAACGGATGCTTCGTGCGGACGGGGACGATCTCGTAGTGGAGCTTCATGTGGCGGGCGTGATGAGCGAACCGGTGAGCCGGCGGGCGAGGAACACATCGCGCGCGTCGGTGGGGGCGTCGGTGGCGACGAGGAAGTCGAGCAGCGCCTGCGCCAGTTCGTCGCCGGTCTGGTAGCGTTCGGCGGGCGGCTTCGCCAGGCAGCGCATGATGATGCGCGACAGATCGGCGGGGACGCGTGAATCAACCTCCTCGGGGAGCACCGCCGTCTCGTGCACGTGCTTGTAACCCACGGAGTAGGCGTCGGCGCCATCGAACGGGGGGATGCCAAGCACCTGCTCGTAGAGCATCACACCCACCGCATAGAGATCGCTGCGGCCGTCGACCATCTTCCCCATCGCCTGCTCCGGCGACATGTAGTGCGGCGTTCCCATCGCCCGCCCCGTTCCCGTGAGGCGCCCGTGGAAGCGCGCCGTGGCGATGCCGAAGTCGGTGAGCAGCGCGTGGCCGTCCTCGTCGAACAGCACGTTGTCCGGCTTCACATCGCGATGGATGATGCCGTGACGATGTGCGTAGTCGAGGGCGATGGAGACCTGTGCGCAGATCGATGCGGCGCGCGCCACCGGTACCGTGCGATCGCGCGTGAGCACGTCGGCCAGCGAGCCGCCTTCGAGATACGGCATGACGATGAAGATCGCCTCGCCGCTCTCGAAGTAGTCGACGATGGTGCAGATGTTCGGGTGCAGGAGCTGGCTCGCCGCCTCGGCCTCACGGCGGAACCGCTCGCGCATCTCGGCGTCGCGCGCGAGGTGCGCGTGCAGCACCTTCAGCACCAGCGGACGGTCGAGCGCCTGGTGCTCGGCGTAGTACACATTCGCCATCCCCCCCGAGCCGAGCCGCTTCACGATGCGATAGCGGCTCCCCGTCAGGCGGCGCAGCGTGCTGAGCTCCTCGTCGGGGCGATCGCGGGGACCGTTGACGATCTCCGGCAGGTCGTGCTGGCAGCGCAGGCAGCGCACTGCACGCGCACGGTTCCAGGTACCGCAGTCGGGGCAGAACACGTCAGCTTCCGAACTGCATCCGGATGAAGTCGTATGGCGGCCACGGGCCGCTCACCGACAGGGTCGCGCCGCCTACGCGCTGCTGCTCATCGCGCACGCCTTCGCGAAAGACCTTCCAGCGATCGCGCGGCACCAGGTACGACATGCGACGCGTGCGCGGCTCGTTGACCGGAAGGGAGATGCAGGCGCTGGCCCGACGCCGCAGCGCCTGGAAGCTGGCCGCGACTTCCTCCTCGGCGGCGATCACCGTCGGCGGACGCTCGGGGAGCGCCTGGTCGATGGGGAGCCCGTTGTCGAAGCGCGCGGTCACTCGGCCCATCACCGTTCCATCCACCGTCTGCATGGCTTCGGTGAAGGTGAAGTAGTGCAGTTCGAGCCAGCGCATGAGCGCATCGCGCGAGCGGAACACGGTGCCGACCGGCGCCGGCAGGATGGCCCGGTGCTCGAACACCGACTCGACCACGCGTCGATGGCTGGCCACACGCGCGTCGTCGACGGCCACCCTGGAGTACGGCGCGTCCGACGTGATCGCGGCGATGTCGCGATACGTCACGAGCGACAGCCCGGGGCCGAGCGGCAACGGCGACTCGGGGTCGACGGCGACGACTCCATAGAACTGCAGTGCATGTATGACCGGCGTCGGAATCCTAACCATCTTCCCTCTGGTGCGGCCACTTGATGCCCTTGAGCAACTGGAACCCCAGCGCGCGTTCGCGGCCGAGCTCCTTGAGCAGCGTCTTCTCGCGCTCCACCGCGCCGCGTGCGCCCTTCCACCCCCATCGACGCCAGGCGTTGCCGACGATGTGCATCTTCTGCTGCCACGTGAGGCTCGCCTCCTCACCCCGCGCGGCGGCGCCCACGTCGGTCCAGTCCTGCACCTGGATGTCGACCAGCCCCGCGTCGCGCATCATCTGCTTCCACTCGATCAGCAGGTGAGGGCGAAGCCCGAGCCGCTCGACGAGCATCTCGCGCGCCTCGTCGCTGAGGTCGGCGCTCCACGTCACCTGAAGAAGGACGACCGGTCCCATGGGCTTCGTCACGCGCGACAGCTCGGCCACGGCGCGCGCCGGGCTGTCGGCCGCCGACAGCAGCGGTTCGCCCACCGCCGCGCTGAACACGGCGTCCTCGTGCGGCAGGTCGTCCAGCGCCGACTGCTCGTATGAGACGGAGAGCGGCTCCTCGGCGATGCGCGCGTGGGCTTCCGCCCGTTCGATGGCCGTCGGGCTGGCGTCGACGCCGGTCACGATCAGGCCGCGCCCCGCCAGCCATTCGGTCGTCACACCGTCGCCGCACCCCGAGACCAGCACCTCGCGCCCCGAGTCCGCTTCGAGCAGCTCGGCGACCTCGCGAAACAGCGCCTCGCCGCTTTCACGCCAACGGCCAAGCGCGACCGTCTGCACAAGGCGCAACACGGCGGGCACGGGAGGTACGCGCGGCGCGGCGCTCATGGAAGAAAGAAGGTAGCCCCGTGCCGGAAGTCGAAGCAAGCACTCGTCACAGCAACGCCCGCAGGTGCGCCACACAGGCCGCCCCGAGTCGCTCCGGATCGTAGCCGCCCTCGAGGGCGCTCACGAGCCGCCCGCCGCACCAGGCGTCGGCTCGCGCGACCAGGTCGCGGGTCAGCAGATCGACGTGCTCCAGCTCCAGCGTGAACCCGCCCAGCGGATCGCCGCGCAGGGAATCGAAGCCGGCGGAGAGCAGCACGAGGTCAGGGATCCACCCCCGCGTGGCCTCGTCGATCGCCGTGCGCCACGCATCCACGTACCGGTCCGGCGGCAGCCCCGCGGGCATGGGAACGTTCCACACGTTGTCGTGCGGACCGCGGTCCTCCGCGGCTCCGGTGCCCGGGTACCAGGGCCACTGGTGCATCGAGATGAAGCGGATGTCGGCGTCGTGCTCCACCAGCGCCTGCGTGCCGTTGCCATGGTGCACATCCCAGTCGGCAATCAGCACGCGCGAAGCGCCGTGCCTGGCGCGCGCATGATGCGCGGCGATGGCCACGTTGCCGAACACACAGAATCCCATGGCGCGCGCGCGCAGTGCATGATGCCCCGGGGGACGAACGGCGGAAAAGCTGCGCGTCGCACGGCCGTCGAACGCCATGTCGACGCCATCGAGTACGCAGCCGCACGCCGCGGTGACCGCGAGCCACGAACCTTCGCTCACCACGGTGTCGGGGTCGAGCGGACCGCCCCCCGATTCCACCAGCCGCTGTACCTCCGCGATGTACCCGGCATCGTGCGCCAGCGCGAGGTCGGCGACGGTTGCGTGCCGCCCCTCCACGTGCTCCACCGCCTGCCAGAGATCAGGGTACTCGCGCAGCGCCCGCGGGATCGCACGGAGGCGACCAACGTGCTCGGGGTGATTCCACCCCGTGTCGTGCATGCCGCAGTCGGCGTGCGAGATCCAGGCGACTGTCATGGTGCGCCTCGCAGTCGGCGCGACGCCCACTCGAGCAGCAGCGCCAGGGCCGCCAGGCCAGCGAGCAGCCACGTGGGGATGATGAGCGCGGCACGGGCGCCTTCGATCACGTCGGGGGAGGACGGCCCGCCGAGCTGATCGTGGAGCGCGGCCAGCGGCGCGGGATCGCCTCGTTGGAATGCAGTTGCAGCACGATCCGAGCGAGACGCAAAGGCGACACCGGCCACGGCGTCGTTCCACCATTCGCGATGCGCTGCGAGTGCGCCCCCTTCCCCCTCCATGCGCCAGCGCCAGCTGTCCTCGAACGCGGATTGCACCACGCGCCCCGCGCCCACGCGGCGCGCCGCCATCGTCACGCGATCGTTCAACCGGTCAATCACCATCGCATCTCGCCGCAGCGACTCGATGGGCCGCAGCGGCAGCCCGCGCCGCGGATCGTCCGACCGTACGGCGCCGATGATCCCCGTCTGGCGCGCCGCCGGTGTACCGGCGCGCAGCGGGGCGAACGCCGGAACCGCCGCGGCCTGCCCCGCGAGCACGAGCCCGCCGCCGCTGCGCACGTATCGCGCGATTACATCAGCGCGAGCAGCCGCCGTGGAATCGAGCGCGATCACCGCCGAGTAGCTGCTCGTGTCAATCGCGATGCGATCGGCGCCGCCCTGCACCACCGAGGCCATGGGTGACACGCGAAGCTGCGCCGCAACCTGCCAGCCACTCTCTTCGAGCGCCGCGATGGTGAAGCGCGATTCCCATCCGGCGGCGCCGAGTACGAGCACCAGTCGCAGTTCGAGCGAATCACGTACGACGTCGCTGGCCGCGCCGTGCGATCCGTCCGCGGCAACGGAGCCCGCCACACCGGGGAGCCATGCGACCGCTCCCCCGGCGGCAACGACGAGCGAGTCGATGGTGCCGGCGTCGTCGTGAAGCATGGGATTCGATGCCGGCGGTGCCGCGACGCGCACGATCACCCCATGGTCCGGCCGCGGCACGGGCTCCACGGCGAGCGCGAGGGCCGGGAGTGTGCCTCCCGACTGCCCGTCCCGTTCCCAGGAGACGCTTGTGCCTGCCCCGCCGAGCGCCGCAAGCCAGTCGCGATCGCGCGGTGTGGGGAGGGCTGCGAACATGACGTGCGCGGTGGCGGGCGCTTCACGCGTCCACCGCACCAGCGCGTCTGCCAACTCGGCACCGTTCGCGCGCACAGCGCCGGTGGCCGCCTCCGGACGCAGCGCGCGCCAGAGCAGCAGTGCGATCGCCAGCAGTGCGACGCCACGGCACGCGAGTTCGAAGTTCCGCCGTGCGCGCTCAGCCACGCCCCACCTCCACCGCCCGTGGCGGTGACATCCGGCGCACGGGCCGGTGTTCAGCGGGTGAGGGCATGGACGATGAGGTTGACGCCAAAGCGCGTGTTGTCCACCGAGAGAAATCGCTTGCTGTCGGGGTGATAGCCCCACTCCGAACTGTAGTCCTTGTTGCTGTACAGCACACCGATGCGCCCCTCGTGCATGACCGCCATCAGGTGCGTGTGCACCAGGTTGTCGCCCCAGCCATTGAGTTCATGGCTGGTGCTCGGCGGGCCGTCGGGGAACTCGAAGAAGCAGCGGTAGAGCGCGTGATCGTTGGGCAGCTCCACCAGGGGCCCCACGGTACGCGCGATCTCCTCGGTGGCCGTCCGGTGAAAGGCACCGTCGATATCGTGGTTGTGGTCATCCACGAACAGCAGGCCGCCGCGCTCCACGTACGTGCGCACCATCCGACGCTCCGCCTCGGTGAAGCGCACCGGCAGGTGGCCGGTCACCCAGACGAACGGATAACGCAGCAGTGCCTCGCTGCCTAACGGGACGATGGCACCGCTGGGCGCCACCGACAGCGACGTATAGCGGGCGAGCGAGTCGATGAGGTTGGCGGGCACGAGGGGCGCGCTGTCCCAGTCCCCCGATTCGTACTGCCCGGTGGCGAAGACGAATTCGCTCATCGGTGCCCGCTCCACCGCGGCAGCCCGGGGTGCGCGACGGTCTCACCGCTGATGCGCCCCCGGGCAATGCGCAGCGCATCGGTTGCATCGCGGCCGCCGCGCAGCGCCTCGATGGCGTCGCCGAGTGCCGTCGCGGCGCCCGCGTCCACGGTGAGCAGCTCCACGCGCAGCAGCGTCAGCGAATCCACTGCGGCTGGCGCGTCGTGCTCGAGCAGCGACAGTGCACGGCGGAACCGTCCGCTCCGCGTGGCCGACCTCGGGTCCACCGGTTCGCCCGCCACGCGGGTGGACGTGTGACCGGTATCGGTGCCGGTGAGCCGTACGCGGGCGAGGTCGACGACCACCTGCGGCGGACGGCCGCGCAGGTAGATGCGCTCGGCCTGTCGCGCGCGCTGGATGGCCTCGAGTGCGCGGCGCATCGGCGGCAGCGCCTCCCCCGTCTCCCCCTGATCGAGTGCGCGCGTGGCGTCCCACATGTGGTTGTAGGCCTCGAGCAGGGGCTTGTTGATCGCCACCACCGGCGTCTCGTCCCCCTCGAAGTCCAGGACCTCCGCCCGCGCGCCGGTGGCGGCGTCGGCCATGCGCAGCAGTTGCTCGGCGGTGAGCGGACCGGAAATCGAGTCGAGCCCGTGATCGTCATCGGGGCCGCCGTGGGCGTGATCGCCCGATGGGTCGTCGCCGAGCCGGGCAAAGATGATCTCGCCCACCTGCGTGCGCAGCCGCGCCTGGTCGCGCGAGATGGCGCGCGATTCCTCCAGCAGCGTCGCCCGGGCCAGGCGGTTGCGGCGCGCATGGAGCTTCTCGGTGAGCATGATGAGCATGCGCTGGCTCACCAGCGACTTGTCGGCATCGGGGGGCGGGGCCCCCTCGACCGCCACGGAGTCGTACTCGCCGGCCCGCGCGATGCGCAGCGTACGCGTCTCCGATGCGCCCACGTTAGGCGCGCCCGGCGTGCGGGCATCGCGCGCCACCGCCCGCAGGTGCACGATGTCGCCGGCCTTCAGCGACAGCCGCGCGAGGTCGAGCCGCGCCTGCAGCGCCCCCGTGCGGGCTCGCGAGAACGTCGCGTCGCCGAGAGTCCCGGAGCGGAAGGTGAAGCTCTCGCCCTCGCCGGAGCTCACGATGTACTCGAAAGCCCCGCTCACGATGCCGATGTCATCGCGAACGTCGGCGGCCAGCGCGATCGTCCCCGCGGGGGTGCGAAAGACCGAATCGCGCGCGGGGGCGGTGAGCAGCACGCCCGGGGCGGAATCGGGGACCGGCTCGAGCGTGATCAGGCGTTCGCTCCCCCCGCGTTCGAGTCGCAGCACGCCGGGCGCATCGCCGAGCGTGAGCCGCGCCCGCCAGCGCTCC
This sequence comes from Gemmatimonadaceae bacterium, assembly GCA_035698205.1. Classification (GTDB taxonomy): domain Bacteria; phylum Gemmatimonadota; class Gemmatimonadetes; order Gemmatimonadales; family Gemmatimonadaceae; genus DASSBZ01. The sequence goes on from DASSBZ010000149.1 coordinate 9,400, forward strand.
CCATCGGCGGTAACGGGGAGCGCCGTCCCGGCAGCGTCCGCGCGCATGCCATCGGCGCTCCCTTCACCGCTCACGGTGACCGCGCTGCCCGTGAGGCCGACGATCCGAACGGGATCGTCCACGGTGCGCGCGGCGCGCCTCGCATACGCGGGGGGCCGGAGCTCGGCGCGCACATCGACGAACCGCGGCAACTCCGCCATCTGGTTCCCGCGCGCGGACGCGCGATCTGCCGAGTGCGCCGCCATGCGCGCGTGGATCCCCGGCGCGAGCAGGGTGAGGGCCAGCGCCGCCACCGCGGCAACCGCAGGCCAGCGGAGCGCGCGAAGCGAACGCGATGCCTCCATTGCCTGTGGGGGCATGCTGGCGATCCGGCGTTCGAGCCGGCCGGCCGCCGGCGTCCCCGCCACGCGCGGGTCGATGGCGGTCACCAGCGCAAGCTGCAGCGCCGGCTCCCGCTCCTCCATCCAGAGCGCCACACGCTCCGGCTGTAGCGCGCGCCGGCCGCGAAGCAGCGCCTGCACGAGCATTCCCACGGCCAGCAGCAGCACGGCTGCCCGTGCCACGGTGGCACCCGCCGGGAAACCGAGCGCCGCGAGTGCGCCGGCCAGCCACCAGCCGGCGAGCAGCAGCGCCGCCAGCCAGAGCACCGCCCGCGCCGCGAGCAGCGTGCCTAACGCGATGCGGGCGCGCCGGACGCGCTGGGCGGCGGTCATCGCCGCAGCCTCCGCCGGGCCACCGGCTCCAGCAGCGCCAGCACCAGCGCCGCCGCCAGCAGCCATGCTGGCAGCTTCGAGCCACCGGCGATGCTGGCGCGCACCGGAAGCTCCACCGCTGGTGATTCTCGCTCGAGGCTGTCGAGGAGGGACCTCGGCACGGGCGCGAACGATGTCGCGAGCGCGACGTTGCAGCCGCCCGTCACCGCGTTCGCGAATCGGGAGAAGCCGATCGACAAGGCGGCGTCGCCCACCAGCGGCACCGGCACTCGAACAAACCGCATGCACCCATCGCCCAGGGGCACTTCCACGGCCGCAGGCTCGGCATCGGCCCAGCGCGCCACCACCCGGCCGCCATCAGCCACCGGTCGCGCCGTACGCACCAGCGACGCCGCAAAGACGCTGTTGCCGGCCACCACCGCACCGACCGTATCGCCCGTGGCACCATCCTCCGCGGGCCAGACCACGAGCGTGTGACCGGTGCCGTGCGCAAACGCCGAGTCGGAGGCGGTGACGCTGTCACGCACCACAAGCACGTCGGCATTGCCCGGCTCAGCGATTCCGCGCGAGCGGCCAATCGCCAGCAGCACCGGGTCATCCTCGTCGCCACGCACCGCAACGAGAGGGGGCGGCACCGCGGTGGCCGCTCGCGTGCGCACCACGCGCAGTGCACCCGGCACCTGGTTCCCCGTCGCGACGGTGGCCGCATCCCACTCCTCGTCCGCCACGGGGGAGACGACGATCGTGCTCACGGAATCGTGGGTGAGCGACAACCGGACCGCCTCGCGCGCGGCGGCGACCAGCGCCATGGAGAGCCGTCCGCGCCCACGCGCCTGCACCTGCGCCGCCGCCACCGAATCGAACGCGGCGGCATCCACCACCCGCACGGTTGTATCGA
>DASSBZ010000150.1:0-2747 GCA_035698205.1 Gemmatimonadaceae bacterium
GGAGCCATTCGCTTCATCGAGGCTCAGTCCTGCTGTCCCGGAATTCCCTGAAGGACCGTATTTTTTCGCGCTCCCCATGAACTCGACGTTGACGTAGCGTGACCATCGCGATTCTCGACCCGTTCAGCGGCATTGCCGGTGACATGACGCTCGGCGCCCTGATCGACGTGGGGCTGTCCGAGGACTGGCTGCGCGCGCTCCCGGCGCGGCTCGGTCTCGAGGACGTGCACGTCCGGATCGAGCGGGTCGCGCGTGCGGGCATCGCGTGCGTGAAGGTGGACTTCGACATTCCGTCGCAGCCGCACGGGCGGCACCTCTCGGCGATTCGCGGGATTGTCGACGCCTCCGACGCGCCACCCCTCGTGAAGGAGCGCGCCAACGCCGCGTTCACGCTGATCGCCGAGCAGGAGGCGGCGATCCATGGCGTGACGGTGGAGCGCGTGCACCTGCATGAAGTCGGCGCCGTAGACGCGATTCTCGATGTGCTGGGTTCGATCTGGGGGCTGCACCTGCTGGGGGTCAGCACCGTGTACTGCGGCGCAATCGCGCTCGGCGACGGCTTCGTGGACGCGGCGCACGGCCGCCTGCCCGTGCCGGCACCCGCCACGCTCCGGCTGCTGGAGGGGCTGCCCGTGCGCCCGGGGCCGGAGGGATCGGGTGAGCTGGTCACGCCAACGGGCGCCGCCCTCGTGCGCGTACTGTCGGCGGGTCCACCGCCGTCCGAGTGGACGCCGGTGCGCTCCGGCTATGGCGCCGGCACGAAGGAATTCCCGGGACGGGCGAACGCGCTGCGAATCGTGCTCGCCGAGCCGGCCCTCGCGTCGGGCGCGGGCATGGAGGAGATTGTCATGCTTGCCACCGACGTGGACGACATGACGGCGGAGCGCATTGCCGGGGCGGTGGATCGCATCAGGGCGGCAGGCGCACTCGACGTGTTCACGATGTCGACGCAGATGAAGAAGGGACGCACGGGTACGCGAATCGAAGTGCTCGCGGCCCCGGCTGACACCGAGCGGCTGGAATCCCTGGTGTTCGAAGTGACGAGCACGCTGGGTGTACGACGCAGCACCTTGGCACGGCATGCACTGACTCGACAGATCCGGTCGGTTGGTGTGCTGGGTCACCAGATTCGTGTGAAGATTGCGGCACGCCCCGATGGCGTGGAGCGTGCGAAGCCGGAGGACGACGACGTGCGCGACGTGGCGAACGCGACGGGCCGTGCGCCCGAGGAAATCGCCGGACTGGCCGCCGCGGCATGGGAACGGCGGTAGTCGGCGCCGGGTAGGATCACGATGCGCGTGTCGCCCGGTGCGCACGCCGATGACTCGAGGAGAACCAGGAAAATGAAGCTCTGGCAGACCATTGCACTCGCAACGCTCGTCACTGTCGGCATGGCCGCCCCCCAGGTGGCCGCGGCGCAGGCGGCTGGTGCCTGTGAGATCGACGACGGCCGACCGAATCAGGTGAAGGACGCCCGCAACGCGCTGGTGAAAGCACAGATCGTGAGCGACAAGCAGAAGCAGCTCACCGATGCGATTCGCCTGCTGACGAAGGAGCCCGAAAAAATCGACAACAAGGTGGGACGCGACTGGGTGCTCGGACGCTCGCTGGTGACACTGGCCGCGCTCCCTGAGCAGCAGATGGTCGTCGCCCGCGGCACCGTGGGTTATGCCACGAACCCCGAGGCGGAGGTGGACCTGCTCCTCGCGGCCGACTCTTCGTTTGACGCCGTGGAATCGGCGATGCCGCAGTGCGCCGCCGACGTGGAGGAGTATCGTCGCGTGCTGTACGTGCCGGTCGTGAACTCGGCGGTCAACGCGTACAACGACAAGAACGTGGACGAGGCGGCGCGTCTGTCCGAACGGGCGCTCATCATCTACCCCAAGTCGCCGATCGCGTACAACGTCCTCGCCAACGTGGCGCAGGGGAAGGAGGATTTCGGCCGCGCCGCGGAGCTGTACGAGCAGATGGTCGCGGCGATCGGCGATGACACCACGTACGCGCAGGACAAGCAGGCCGCCATGCTGAGTATCGGCGCACTCCACGCGGCCGTGGCCGAAGAGAAGGAAGGTGCCGAGAAGGCCGCCAGCCTCGCCAAGGCCGCCGCCGCCTACCAGGCGTACATCGCCGCCTACCCCGACGACTCGAAGGGACCCAGCGGCCTGGCGCGTGTGCAGATCGCGTCGGGCGACACCGCGGCCGCGGCGGCCATGTTCGGCACGATGATCAGCAACCCCGCGGGTTACTCCGACATGCAGCTGTTCGAGGCCGGCGTGAATGCCGCCCGTGCCGATCGTCCCAAGGAGGCCGCCGCACTGTTCGAGGCCGGTCTCGTCAAGAATCCGTACTACCGCGACGCGCTGTTCAACGTCTCGGCCATGTACGATGCCACCGGTGACACGACGAAAATGAAGGGCATGGTGGAGCGCCTGATCGCCGTGGATCCGAACAATCCGGAGAACCAGCAGCTCATGGCGCGCTACTACCAGGCGCTTGCCAACGCCGAGAAAAACGCCGATCGCAAGAAGGCGCTTACCGACTCGCTGGTGAAGTACTTCGAGATGTCCCAGAAGGCGCCCGTGAAGGTCACCTTCTCGCTGTTCAGCAACGACGAAGGCAAGCGCGCGCTGGGTGGGTCGGTGGAGAACCTCACTGATGCCGCAGCCAGCTACACTATCACGTTCGAGTTCCTGGATGCGCAGGGCAACGTCGTCGCCACGCAGCAGGCGGCAGTTGGCGAGGTGGCT
>DASSBZ010000151.1:0-5391 GCA_035698205.1 Gemmatimonadaceae bacterium
GGGCCCGGCACATGCGCCAGCGCTACGGCGCCACCGACCCGCGTTCGTGGATGATGCGCTTCCATTCGCAGACGGCGGGGGTGACGCTCACCGCGCAGCAGCCCATGAACAACGTGGTCCGGGTGGCCTACCAGGCGCTCGCCGCGGTGCTGGGCGGCACGCAGTCGCTGCACACCAATTCCATGGACGAGACGCTCGCCCTCCCCACCGAAGAGGCGGTGCAGGTGGCGCTGCGCACGCAACAGGTGCTGGCCTACGAGACCGGCGTGCCTAACGTGAGCGACCCGCTGGGCGGCTCCTACTACGTGGAGGCCCTCACGGAGCAGCTCGAGCGCCAGGCGGAGGCGCTGTTCACGGAGATCGACGAGGTGGGCGGCGTGGTGGCCGGCCTGGAGCAGGGCTGGTTCCAGCGCAAGATCGCCCAGTCGGCGGCGCGCCAGCAGTGGGAGATCGAACAGCGGCGGCGCCTCGTGGTCGGCGTCAACGAGTTCGTCACCGACGAACCCGAGCTCACGATCCCCACCCTGCGCGTGGGGCAGCAGGTGGACGAGGACCAGCGGCGTCGCCTGGCGGCGCTGCGTGCCTCGCGCGACGGTGCGCTCTGCACGCAGCGCATCGACGCGCTGCGCGAAGCGGCGCGGACCGATGCCAACCTGATTCCGTACATTCTTGACTGCGCGCGCGCGAACTGCACGCTGTACGAGATCAGGGCGGCCATGGAGGACGTCTTCGGTGCCTACCGTGAGCCGGTCTTCTTCTAGGGATGCCTGGTCGCCCGGTCCGCTCTCCACTCCAGTCACCGCATGCCGCCATCGTCCACCTCCGCTCGTCGCGCGCTCCCACCGCCATGGTGGGCCACGCAGTTCGACCGCCACTATCTCCATGAATACGAGCCCCTCTTCCGGCTCGAGCAGGACCGGCGCGAGGTCGCTCGGCTGCAGGAGCTGCTCCAGCTGCCGGTGGGCGCGCGCATCCTCGACTGCCCGTGCGGGCAGGGGCGTCATGCGCATCTCCTGGCGGAAACCGGATTCGATGTCGACGGCTTCGACCTCTCGAAGGCGTTGCTCGACGTCGCGCGCAAGCGCGGGACGGGGCGGACGCTGCGCTACCGGCAGGGCGACATGCGCCGGCTGCCGGCGCGCTGGACGGGGCGGTTCGACGCCGTGCTGAACCTCTTTACCTCGTTCGGATTCTTCAGCGATCCGGCGGACGACGCACGCGTCATCGCCCAGTTCGCGCGGGTGCTGCGCCCCGGCGGCATGCTCGTCTGGCACGGCGCGAGCCGCGACGGCGTGGTTGCGAAATTCCTCGCGCGCGACTGGTGGACCACGAGCGATGGGACGGTGTTCGCGCAGGAGCGCTCGTTCGATCCGCTCTCCGGCGTGCTCACGGTGAACTCCACGCGGCGTGGTCCGCGCGGTGTGGGCGCCGGTTCGCGCGAACATCGCATCCGGCTCTACACGGCCACCCGACTCGCCGAGCTGTGCGCCGCGGCGGGGCTCATCGTGCGTGAGGCGTTCGACGGCTGGCGCGACCGGCCGCTCCGACGCACGAGTGGCGAGATGTTGCTCATGGCGGTGAAGGAATGAGGCGCGCCGCCTGTGCGTTCGCCGCCGCCGTCCTGTTCGCGGGGTGCGGCCCATCGCACCCCGCCGCCGAGTGGATGCTTGTGGGTGCCGATGTGTGGACGGGGGACAGCCTGCTCCCCCGCGCAACGACGATAGCGGGGAGCGGCGACACGATCGTGTTCGTGGGCGACTCGTCCGAAGCGCGACAGTGGGTGGACGCGAGAACCGTGGTGCGTGATGCCGGCGGCAGGCTCGTGATTCCCGGGTTGAATGATGCGCACCTGCACGTTGGTGAGCGCGTGCCGGTCGTGATCGTGTTTGCGGGGGACTCCACCGACCCGCATCCGAATCCCTCGCTGAGCGAAGCGCTCGCACTGCTGCGCGCCGCCGGTGCCGCCACTCCCGGTCCCATGTTGCGCATGCGCGTGGGCGAGAGAATCCTCGCCGATCCGCGCGCGCGGCGCAGCACGCTCGACGCGGTGATCCCATGGAGACCGGTGATCCTGACCGGATGGCCCGGGCACGGCGCCGTACTCAATGGTGCCGCGCTTGAATTCTTCGGCATCAGCGACAGCACCAGCGACCCGCTGGGTGGCGTGATCGAGCGGACCGGCGCGAGCGGACGCCCGAGCGGACTGCTCAAGGAATACGCCTGGTGGAATGCCTGGCGGAACAAGGAAGCGGAGATGCCGGACTCGGTTGCCACGCGGGAATGGCACGCGCTGGCCACCGAGGCACTGTCCTACGGCATAACGAGTGTGCAGGTCTTCGCGGAGTTCCCCGATGCCCGGCGCGAACTGGAGGTCGTGTGTGCGGCGGCGGTACCGCTTCGCGTGCGGCTGGTGGACTTTCCCACCACTTCGGCTCACGGCCGTGAACGCACGGCGCTGTCGGCGGCGAGATGCCACGATCCCGCCAGGCGTGTGCGGCTTTCAGGGGTCAAATACATCCTGGACGGCACACCCGTGGAACGCCTGGCGTTCGTGACCGCTCCGTGGGCAGACAGGCCGGGAACCAGGGGCGCCGCCAACTTTTCGCTCGATTCGCTGACCGCCTGGCTGCGGGAGGCGCGCGCGCTCGGCATCCAGCCGCAGATCCATGCGGTGGGGGACAGCGCCGTGCAACTGGTGCTCGCGGCGCTGGAAGGAGCGGGAAGCGATGCCGACTGGCGGGCGCTGCGTCCGCGCATCGAGCACGGCGACTTCATAACGCCGGCGCAACTCACGAGGCTTCGGGAACTGGGCGGCGTCATTGTGCAGAACCCGGCCCATCTCTCCATTGCCGACATGATGCAGAGCCGAACCGGTGGTCGTTCGGCTCCGCTCCAGCCGTTGCGATCGCTCGATTCGGCCGACGTTCACTTCGCCATCGGATCCGACGGCCCTCTCAACCCGTTCCTCAATCTCATGCTCGCAACGGTGCATCCGGTCTCGCCGCCGGAGGCGCTCTCACGTGAACGTGCGCTGCGCGCATACACCGCGGGCTCGGCGTTCGCGGAGGCGGAGGAGGCGCGCAAGGGTGTGCTCCGGGTGGGGGCTTTCTCCGATCTCGCGGTGCTGTCACAGAACGTGCTCGACGTGACGCCGCAGGAGCTGCCGGCCACGCGCAGCGTGTTCACCATGGTGGGCGGCCGGGTGGCGTACGACGACGGCACGATCGCCGATCTGCGCGGCGGCGCGAGCCGCAAATGAGCGCGTGCACCGGCCTCTGTCGATCATTCACGCGAACGCGTATGTTACGTGAGCGTGGCAGCTTGCGCGTTTGACTTCATCCCATTTTTCATGTCCCGACCCATTCGTGTGCTGGTTGCCAAGCCCGGGCTCGACGGCCACGACCGTGGCGCCAAGGTCGTCGCCGCCGCGCTGCGAGATGCCGGCATGGAGGTCATCTATACCGGCCTGCATCAGACACCGGAGATGATCGCCACCGCCGCGGTCCAGGAGGACGTCGACGTCATCGGCATGTCGATCCTCTCGGGCGCGCACATGACGCTCTTTCCGCGCGTACTGGAGCTCGTGCGCGCCGCCGGCCGTGACGACGTGCTCGTCACCGGCGGCGGGATCATCCCCAGGGAAGACATGGACGCACTGCGGGAGCTGGGCATCGGCCGCCTCTTCGGACCCGGCACGTCGACCGGTGACCTGGTCGATTACATCCGGCAGTGGTTCGCGGAACGCGAGCAGCAGGAAGCGTGACGTCGCGCCTCCGCGAGCTCGGCGCCGCGGTCCGGGAACTCGAAGCGAAGCTGCGCGAGGGCGGAGGGGCAAAGCGCATCGAGAAGCAGCACGCCCAGGGGAAGCTCACGGCACGCGAGCGCGTCGCCGGACTGCTCGATCCCGACTCGCCCTTCCTGGAGCTGGGGCTGCTCATGGCCTGGGATCAGTACGACGGGCAGGCCCCGGCCGCCGGCGTCGTGACAGGCATCGGTCGCATCCACGGTCGCGAGGTGGTGGTTGTCGCCAACGATGCCACGGTGAAGGCCGGGTCGTGGTGGCCCGAGACCATTCGCAAGATCCTGCGCGCGCAGGAAGTCGCGATGCGCTGCCGCGTCCCCATCGTGTACCTGGTTGATTCGGCCGGCGTCAACCTGCCGTACCAGGGGGGCGTGTTCCCCGGGCAGTATGGCGCGGCGCGGATCTTCTACTACAACTCCATCATGCGGCGCTACCTCCGCGTGCCGCAGCTCGCCGCGGTGATGGGGCCGTGCATTGCCGGTGGCGCGTATCTCCCGGCGCTCTCCGACGTGATCCTCATGGTGAAGGGGACGTCCTTCATGGGACTCGGCGGTCCGAACCTCGTGAAGGGGGCCACCGGTCAGGTGATCGACAGCGAGACGCTGGGCGGTGCCGTCACGCACACCGAGATCAGCGGCGTGGCCCACTACGCGGTGGACGACGATGCGGCCTGCCTGGCGGAGCTGCGCGCGCTCGTGGAGCGGCTGCCGGCGGATGCAGCGGTCGACGCCGACTCGTCAGGCAGCGCACGCGATACCGATGCGCTCTACGACCTGTTGCCGCACGATCATCGCATGTCGTACGACATGCACCAGGTGCTCGCGGCCATCGTCGACGACGGCGCGCTGGACGAGTTCCAGCCGAAGCTGGCCGCCGAGATGATCTGTGCCGATGCCGCCATCGACGGCATCCGTGTGGGGGTGATCGCCAATCAGCGAGGGCTGATCAAGGGACGCAAGGGCGAACGTCCGCGGTTCGGTGGAATCGTCTACGCCGAGAGCGCGGAGAAGGTGGCGTTCTACATTGACAAGTGCGATCGGCAGGGGTTGCCGCTGCTGTTCGTGCAGGATGTATCGGGGTTCATGGTTGGCTCCGACGCGGAGCACGAAGGGATCATCCGTGCCGGGACGCGCTTCGTGGAAGCGATGGCGACGGCGGCCGTGCCCAAGCTCGTGCTGACGGTGAACCACGCCTCGGGCGCCGGTTACTACGCCATGGCGGGGCAGGGCTTCGATCCCGACTTCATCTTCTCGTGGCCCACCGGGCGAATGGGGGTGATGGAGGGGGAGTCCGCCATCCAGGCCGTGCACGGTCCGGCGATCGAGGCGGCGAAAGTCGAGGGTCGCGAACCGGACGCCGACGTGGCGGCGTCGATCGCGGAGATGCGCGACGACTATGAGAACCAGCTCGACGCCCGCTTCGCCGCCGCGCGCGGGTTCGTCGATGCGATCATTCACCCCGAGGAAACGCGCGGCGTGCTGTCGCTGGCGCTGCGCACGGCGCTTCACAACCGGGGGCCGCACATCGGTGCGTTCGTGCTCCCCCCGATTCCCGGACGGTCAGCGTGAAAGACGTGGTGCGTGTGGCAA
>DASSBZ010000152.1:0-29895 GCA_035698205.1 Gemmatimonadaceae bacterium
CGTGTTCGGCTTGCCGATCGTGCGCGTGGTGGCCGCCGAGGGCGAGTCGGCGCAGGCGCCGCTCGAGGCCGCGTTCACGGAGAACGTCGGGGGGCGGCTGGTCAATTCGCGCCAGTTCGACGGACAGCGCGTGCCGGACGCCATTCGCAACGTGACGGCGTGGCTGGAGCAGCACGGCAACGCGCGCGCCGTGGAGAACTATCGCCTGCACGACTGGTGCATCTCACGGCAGCGCTACTGGGGGCCGCCTATCCCGATTGTGTATTGCGAGGCGTGCGGGCCGCAGCCGGTTCCGGAGAAGGACCTGCCGGTGCTGCTCCCCGACGTGGAGGACTTCCGCCCCGACGATTCGGGGGTGTCACCGCTGGCGCGTCATGCGGACTGGTACCACACCACCTGTCCGGCGTGCGGCGGTCCGGCGCGGCGGGAAACGGACGTGTCGGACACGTTCCTCGACAGCGCCTGGTATTTCCTGCGCTATCCCAGCGCCGACCGCGACAACGTGGCGTTCGACGAGGCGCGTACGAAGCGCTGGCTTCCGGTGCATTCGTACATCGGCGGCAACGAACATGCGGTCCTGCACCTGCTGTACTCGCGGTTCGTGACGATGGTGCTGCACGACATGGGGCTGCTGGATTTCGAGGAGCCGTTCACGCGCTTTCGCGCGCACGGGCTGATCGTGCGCGACGGCGCGAAGATGTCGAAGAGCAAGGGCAACGTGGTGGTGCCCGACTCGTACATCGACGAGTGGGGCGCCGACACATTCCGGACGTACCTCATGTCCCTCGGCCCGTTCGAGGAGGGGGGCGACTTTCGCGACTCCGGCATCATCGGGGTGCGACGCTTCCTCGATCGCATCTGGGCGTCGACGCAGGAGGCGCTGGCGGCCACGGACGGGGGGGGCGCGAGCGACCCCGCCGTGATGCGCAAGCTGCACCAGACCATCCGCAAGGTGGGGGACGACGTCGCGCGGCTGTCCTACAACACGGCGATCGCGGCGATGATGGAGTATGTGAACGTGCTCCGCCGTGGCGAACGCACGGCGCATCGTACGGAGGTTGAGCCGCTGGTACAGCTCATCGCACCGTTCGCCCCGCACCTGTCGGAGGAGCTGTGGGAGCAGTTCGGGCACAGCGCCTCGGTCTTCGACAGCGGCTGGCCGGCGTTCGACGCCGCGCTTGCGACCGAGGAGACGGTGCAGATCGCGGTGCAGGTCAACGGCAAGCTGCGTGGTACACTCACGATGTCGCGTGATGCGGTGCAGGACGACGCAATGACCGCCGCGCTCGCCGAGCCGGCGATCGCAAAGTTCGTGGCCGGCCCGATCCGGAAGGTCATCTTCGTGCCGGGGCGCCTGCTGAACCTGGTGGTGTAGCCCCCCCGTCGCACGCGGCGCGCACTCCGTCGCGCCCCAGTGTGCCTTCGTCGTCGGACGGTTGTTGAGCGCCGGGTTGCGGCGGTATGATCCAATGCTCAACGACGGAGTGTGGCATGCGAGGCATCGCGAGGTACCTGCTGATTCCGCCGGCGTTGGCTGCGCTGGCGTGCTCGAGCTATGGCGACGACGACAACGGGCTTCCGCTGAATTCGACGGTGACCGCCGGCCAGAACAACGTCTTCGCGCCGTCGGAGGTGCGGGTCCCGGCGGGTGGCAGCGTCACCTGGAGCTTCGGTCCGGTGGCGCATAATGTGACCTTCAGCTCGTCGGGGGCGCCGGCTGATATCGAAGGCGAGAACGCCGACACGCAGGTCGTGCGCACGTTCGCCAGCGTGGGCGTGTTCGACTACGAGTGCACGATTCACCCCGGCATGACAGGTCGGGTGGTGGTCGAGAATCGACCCGGCTACATGACGTCGCCATGATGCCCGGTGCGACCGGCGGTCAGAACAGCCTGCCTACCCAGCCGCCAACGAAGTAACCGACGACGGCCACGCCGAGGCCGACGACGAACATGTCCATGCCGGAGCGCACGATGCCGCGCCCGGTGAACACCGATCGTGCGGCGCCGACGAGGAAGTGCGACAGCATGGCGAGCGTGAACGAAAGCACGATCGCCGTGGCGCCGGTGGTGACGAAGAAGGGGAACACGGGGATGAGCGCGCCGATCGCGGTTGCCAGCCCCGTGACCCATCCCTCGCGCAGCGGCGACATGTGCGGGTCGGCGATCCCCAGCTCCTCGCGCACCTTCTCGCGCAGCATCTGCCCGGGATCCTTCATCATGTCGGTGGCGAACGCCTCGGCGGTCTCCCGCGGAATGCCCTTCGCCTCGTAAATGAGCGCCAGCTCGTCGCGCTCGAGGTCGGGCATCATCGCGATCTCGTCGCGCTCCATCGCGATCTCGTGCGCGTAGACCTCCTGCTCGCTTTTCGCGGCGAGGTATCCGCTGGACCCCATCGAGAGTGCGTCGGCAATGACTCCGGCCACGCCGGCGACCACGACGGCCGTGTGCTGCTGCGTTGCCGTCGCGCCAAGCACGCCGGCGACGAGGCCGAAGTTTGCGGTCAGTCCGTCGTTGAAGCCGTACACCACGTTGCGGAGGAAACCTCCCGACGCCGTGCGATGCCATGGCTCGCCGGTGCGTCCGGTGAGTCCGGCAAGCGTCGTGGCGTGCTCGGCGGACTCGCGCGCGAGCAGCAGCGCCTCGCCGCCGCCGGGCGCCCCTCCTGGCGTGGCGCGATGCATGTCGAGGTAGCCCTTCACCTCACGCCCCTCTTCGCGGAGCAGCATCGGCAGGAGTGCGCGGGCACCGAACCGTCGACCGAGCCACGCCAGCAGTCGCGCGCGCGCACTCGGACGTTCGGGGGCGGGCTCGCGTCCATGTTCACGGAGCAACCCCGCCCAGATGGCGGTGTGACGGTCCTCCACGGCGGCCAGGCGCGTGAACACGTCGCGGCGGCCGGCATCGGGCTCGATCCCGGCGAGCACGCGATACAGGAATGCGGCGTCCGCCTCATCGCGCCAGTGTTCCTCGATGGTCGCGAAGTCGGGGGTCGGCGAGCGCGTGGGCGACGGCGATGGCGGGGTCGATACGCTCATGGACGAAAGGTAGGTGCACGGGAGCGGGGCGACGAGCGCGCCCGGCAACCGTGGCTCGCGGCGGGCGTGACACACGGGTTGGAAGCTCCTTTCACCCGAGGCACGAACCGCCATGCGCCGCCACACGATAGCAATTGCCCTTCTCGCCGCGGCCGGCATTGCCGGCGTCGCCGGTGCCCAGCCAACGCGCGCCGACAGCCGCGCGCGCGCTGCACGCGTCATCACGCTCGCCGGCGATCGCGACCGGGCGATGCTCGGCGTCTCGATCACGACCGGCAGTGATCGCGATACGCTCGGCATCCTGGTCGAGGACGTATCGAAGGATGGTCCCGCCGACAAGGCCGGTATCAAGGCCGGCGATCGACTGCTCGCCATCAACGGTGTCCGGCTGCAACTCGATCCGTCCGACGCCGGCGATCCCGCCATGAGCGCGCTGCTCTCGCGCCGCCTGACGCGTGAGCTCGGCGAAGTGGACGCCGGCGATGAGGTACAGCTTCGCGTCCGGTCGAGCGGTCAGGAGCGTACGGTGACTGTGAAGACCGTGGCGGCGCGCGACCTCGATCAGTTCGGGGCGGCGCTCACACGGTTTCGCCGCAGCGATCGCCCGGTGCTGGGCGTCAGCCTGAGCGCCACCGGGAGTGTGCGCGATTCCGCTGGCCTGCTGGTGGTGCGCGTTGCGCACGACGGCCCCGCCGAGCGCGCCGGGATCATCGAGGGTGACCGGATTGCCGCGGTCGGCGACGTGGACCTCGCGCTGCCCGCCGAAGACGCCGGCGACATGTACGCCGGCAGCCTGATGATGAACCGCTACAGCCGCCTCGCCGACGACCTCGAGGCGGGGAAGGAGGTCGTGGTACGAGTGACCAACGGGGGGCGATCGCGGACCGTCCGGATCACGCCGGTGATGTCGTCGGAGCTGGCGGATTCGGGCATCACTCCGATGGCCTGGCCGGCCATGGCGCCTGTGGCCGCCGTCCGGGTCGGGGCGGGGAGGATGTGGTGGTGAGGATCATGCTGCGTGCTTCACGCTGTATGCTGGTGGCTGCGCGCATCTGATGACGGAGTAGATGGCTGACCGCCGCTTGTCGGGGCGGCTGCATGCAGGACGCAGCCGATTCTGACGCGGATCGCTGGAGGCATCAATGAAAGACCTGGCCCCGAACCACGGGATGACGGTGTTGCTGGGCGACCGCCGCTTGTCGGGGCGGCTGCATGCAGAATCGGGGGTCAGACCTGACCCCGAACCCACAGCCAGCAGCGCCAGCATGCAGCCGACTCGAGCAGCCGTAGCCGGTGAGGGCCGTCGTCTCCGGATGCTCGCAGCCACCAGCATACAGCGTGCAGCATGAAGCATGTCGTTTCGTCCCAACCCGGCCCCCCTCAGAACTCGATCTGCGCCCCCATCTCCACCACGCGATTCGAGGGCAGGCCGAAGAACTCGGTGGCGGTGCGCGCGTTGCGCGCCATCAGCACGAACAGCTTCTTGCGCCAGCGTGCCATCTTCGAGGTGCCGGTGGCCAGCAGCGACTCCCGGCCGAGGTAGAACGACGTCTCGTTAGGCTTCGACGTGATGCCGGCCTCGCGGCAGCGTGACATGACCTCGAGCACGCTCGGCGTCTCCATGAACCCGAATCGCGCCTGCACCCGATAGAAGCCCTGTCCCATCTCCTCGATCTCCATCCGCTCGTCATCGGTGACCAGCGGGATGCCGGCCGTGGAGATCGACAGCAGCACGACGCGCTCGTGCAGCACCTTGTTGTGCTTCAGGTGGTGCAGCAGCACCACCGGCGCGCCCTCGGCCTCCGACGTCATGAACACCGCGGTACCGGGGACGCGCACCGGCTTGCGCCGCTGGATGTCCTCGAGGAACAGGTCCATTGGCAGCGTGCCGCGGAGCATGATGTCGCGCAGGATGAGACGCCCCTTCTTCCACGTGGTCATCAGCGTGAACACGGTCGCGGCGATGGCCAGCGGCACCCATCCGCCGTGTGGCACCTTGAGCAGGTTGGAGAAAAAGAACGCCAGGTCGATCACCATGAAGCAGGCGAGGAAGGTTCCTGCCTTGAGCGCCGACCACTTCCAGCTCACGCGCGCGATCACGAAAAAGAGCACGTTGGTGATCGCCATCGTGCCGCTCACCGCCACACCGTAGGCCGCGCCGAGCGCCGTCGCCGACTGGAACGTCACCACGAGCAGCAGCGTGCCGATCGCCAGCGCCTTGTTCACCTCGGGGACGTAGATCTGGCCGGCGATGTGCTCGGACGTGTGCACGATCGTCATGCGCGGGCAGTACCCGAGTTGCACGGCCTGCTGGGTGAGCGAGAACGCGCCGGAGATGAGCGCCTGCGATGCGACGACCGCAGCCAGCGTGGCAATGGCGAGCAGCGGATAGAGGAACCACTCCGGTGCGAGTCGATAGAACGGATTCAGCACCGCCGTGGGATCCGCCAGCAGCAGGGCGCCCTGACCGAAGTAGTTGAGCAGCAGCGCGGGCAGCACCAGCCCGAACCATCCGTAACGGATGGGCTTGCGCCCGAAATGGCCCATGTCGGCGTAGAGCGCTTCGCCGCCGGTGACGACCAGCACCACGGCGCCGAGCACGACGAAGGCGCGAACCGGGTGCAGCAGGAAGAATGAAACGCTGTACCACGGGTTCGCGGCCCGCAGGATCTCCGGATGGTTCAGGATGCCCCGGACGCCGATCACCGCGATACTCAGGAACCAGGCGAGCATGACCCATCCGAACAACCCGCCCACCTTCTCGGTGCCCTTGTACTGGAAGTAGAACAGCGCCGAGATGATCACGAACGCCAGGGGAATCACGAACCGGCTGAGCCCCGGTGCGGCGACGTCGATGCCTTCCACCGCACCCAGCACGGTGATCGCCGGAGTGATGACGCCATCGCCGTACAGGAAGGCGCCGCCGAACAGCCCGAGCATGATGAGGACCCTGCTGCGGGCGCGGGCGTCAAGGCTGCGTTGGCCCATGATGAGGGCGAGCAGCGCGAACACGCCTCCCTCGCCGCGGTTGTCGGCGCGCAGGATGAATCCCACGTACTTCACCGCGACGATCAGTACCAGCGACCAGACGATCAGCGACAGGATGCCGTAGACATTCGGGACGATCGGTGCGAGTCCGTATTCGGGCTTGAAAGCCTCCTTCATGGCGTAGAGCGGGCTCGTTCCGATATCGCCGAAGACCACACCGAGCGCGGTAAACGAGAGGAAGACCAGTCGCTTTCCCCTCGGATCGGCCTCGATGTGATCGCGGGTTGGCTGCTTTCGATGCCGGCGCGTGCTCGTCGCGCTCTCTGCCGACGCGCTGCCGGTTTCCCCGGCGCTGCCGCTGCTGCCGTCGCCGCTGGCCTTACCGGCGCTTCCGGCGCTGCCGCTGCTGCCGTCGCCGCTGGCCTTGCCGGCGCTGTTGACGGGTGCGACGGGGCCGGTGCCCGGTTGGGCAGGTTCGGACAGACCGGTTTCCGGATCGTTCGTGACGTCGTCGGAACCGGCCGGGCCGGACTCCGCCTCCTCCCCGCCGGAGGGGACGGGGACGTCGGGCTCGTCGGTCATGAAAGCGTTGGCGCGAAGGCAGCCTGGGCGGCGTGAATTCGAACTCGCGCGAGCGCCGGGGCGCCCAAACGCAAAGAGTCGCGGCGATCCACCGCGACCCTTGCTCAATCTAGCCGTTACGCCCCGCGCACAACACCGGACCGCTATTCGTAGCGCAGCGACTGGATGGGGTCGAGCTTGGCGGCCCGTCGCGCCGGCCAGACACCGAAGAGCACGCCAACCAGCGCCGAGAAGACGAAAGCGAGCCCGACAGATGCGGGAGAGACCTCGGTGTTCCAGTCGAACGCGGAGCTCAGGGCGAACGCCCCGGCCGCGCCAAAGGCAACGCCGATCAGCCCGCCCATCAGACAGAGCACGATCGCCTCGATGAGGAACTGCGCCAGGATGTTCGATCGCGTGGCACCCAGCGCCTTGCGTACGCCGATCTCACGGGTGCGTTCGGTGACCGACACAAGCATGATGTTCATGATACCGATCCCGCCGACCAGCAGGCTGACGGCGGCGATGCCGCCGAGCAGGAACTTGAACACTTCGGTGGTCTCGCCGAGGGTGTTCAGGAAGTCCGCCTGGTTGCGGATGTTGAAGTCGTCGGGGGTGCCGGCCCGCAGCCGGTGCTCCCGTCGCAGCACCTTCTGGATCGATGCCATCGCGAGCGGGATCTCGGCCTCGCTGCTCGCCAGCACGCTCAGCGACCGCAGGCGATCGGAGCCAAAGAGGCGGAAGCGCGCGGTGGAGATGGGAATGAGCACCTGGTCGTCGGGATTGCCGAAGCCGCCCGCCTGCCCCTTGGTCTTGAGCACGCCGATCACCTCGAACTGGATGCCGCGGATGCGCACCGATTCGCCGATCAGCGCCTCGGGGTTCTGCACCCCGAGGTTCTCCACCACCGCCGAGCCGAGCACGGCAACGCGCCGGCGCGACAGGTCGTGCGCGGGGGTGAACATGCGGCCCACATTCATCTCGTACTTGCGAACGCCGAGGTAGTTGGCCGACGTGCCGATGATGCTCGTGTTGGCATTCGCGTTCAGGTGCTGGATCTGCATCTGACGCTGCATCTCCGGCTGCACCGCGACGATGTATTCGCCGCGCTCCTCGAGGGCATCGGCATCGTCCATCGTCATGCGCTGCGCGTCGGCGGTCCGCACGCCGCCCATGCCGAAGGCCTGGCCGGGCTGCACGGTGAGCAGCGTGGTGCCGAGCGACGAGATGCGTTCCTTCACGGCGCTCTGGGCGCCGTTGCCGAGGGCGATGACGGCAATCACCGCCCCGACCCCGATCACGATGCCGAGCATCGTGAGCAGGGAGCGCAGCTTGTTCGCCCGCAACGCACCGAGGGCGACGCCGATGATTTCACCGAACAGCATGGGAGGGTCGGTTCCGTGTGAAGGGAATTCCGCTCAGCGTCCGCGCCCGGCGCCGCCGCCGGTACCACCCGTACGCGACATCCCCGGCACACCGCCGCCGGCCATGCCGCGGAAGCGCTCGTTCCGCGCGTCGCGCTCGGCCTGCAGCGCCACCACGTTGAGCAGCGCCACTTCCTCGCCTTCCTTCAGGCCGCTGAGGACCTCGGTGTAGTCGAAGTTGCTGACGCCGAGACGCACGACGCGCGGGCTCCACGTGCCGTTCTCCGCCACGAACACAAGCCCGGAGCGGGAGCGCGTGCGCATGGGGAATTCACCCTGCGCCACCGGTGCCGAAGCCGCGGCGCCCGGCCGCCCCTGCGATGCGGCGCCGTTCGCGGCGCCGGCGCCAGCGGGGCCGCGCGCACCCTCGCCGTTGCGCATCCGGCATGCGCCGGCGGTGCGGGCATCGACACCCACGTCGGCATAGATCTTCTGCGATTCCGTGCGCATCGCCTGGAAGTCGATCTCCCCCGACCGCACGCGCTCACGCAGGGCATCGAGCTTCTTCTGCGCGTCGGGCTTCTTCGCGAATGCTGCCGTGACTGCCGCGCACTGCTCGGCGGTGACCTCGGGACCCTGCCCGCGGGCGCCGCGCTGCCCCTGGCCGCGTCCCTCGCCCTGCTGGTCGGTGGACAGCGCCACCTCGCCGCGAGAGACGCGTGGCTGGGCCCCTGCATCGGCGCCGCCGTTCATCATGCCGCCGCGCATCTGCCCACGGAGCTGTGCCTGCACGCTGTCGGGGTCGAGGCCGAGCGCGGTGGCCGAGGTCATGGCCTCACGCATGCTCCTGATGGCGTCGTTGGAGACGGTCAGCACCGATTCGCGCCGTTCGATGAGCACCGAGATCTCGCCATTCATCCCCGGCTTGAGCAGCCCGTCCTCATTGGACAGCGAGACCAGCACCGGGAACATCGTCACGCTCTGCTGGACGACGGCCTGCGGCTCGATCTTCTCCACGCTCCCCTGGAACGGACGATCGGGATAGGCGTCGACGACAACCGTCGCGGGAAGCCCGGCGCGGATCTGTCCGATGTCGCTCTCGTTCACGAGCGCGCGCACCCGGACCTGTCCGAGGTCGGCCATCTTGAGGATCGTCGTTCCACCGCTCGCCGAACTCGTGGCCGATGTGATCACCTGGCCGAGCGACACCGTCTTCTCGATCACCGTCCCGGCCACCGGCGCCGTGACCGTTGCATCGTCGAGCCGCTGCTTCGCGATGTCGAGGCTCGCGCGCGAGCGCACCATCTGCGCCTGCGCGTTGGCGTAGTCGAGCGCGGTGGTCTCGAACTCCTGCGCGGTGATGATCTTGCCCTTGTACAGTTCGTCGGAGCGCTTGCGCTGCGACTCGGCAACGGACAGCCGCGACTCGGCCGCCTTGAGGTCCGCCTCCGCCTGATCGTACTGCGCCTGCACGTCGCGCGTGTCGAGCTGTACGAGCAACTGCCCCGGGGTGACCAGCGATCCGGTTTCGACGGTCATCTGGGTGATCATCCCAGAGGACTTGGACTTGACCTCGATGACGTTGATCGGCTCGACGGCGCCGGTGGCCGACGCGTCGACGATGATGTCACGCCGAGCGACGGGCTCGGTCTGGATGGGCAGTTGCTGTTCCCCGGCGCCACGACAGGACACGAGCGCGGCCGTGGCGAGGAACAGTGCGGCGAGGCGGTTCACGACGGAGGGTCTCCGGAGAGAGCGTGATGACTGCAATTGTGTTGACACGCGCCGGACGTTGGGAGGATGAGATCGGGGTACTGCGGAGGTCCGGCGCGCGTGGGTTGTGCGGGAGGCAGGAACCGGGAGACAGCC
Organism: Gemmatimonadaceae bacterium; assembly: GCA_035698205.1. Classification (GTDB taxonomy): domain Bacteria; phylum Gemmatimonadota; class Gemmatimonadetes; order Gemmatimonadales; family Gemmatimonadaceae; genus DASSBZ01. The sequence continues at coordinate 9,820 of DASSBZ010000152.1, forward strand.
GGTCTGCCGTCGGGTCAGAGATCCCGGCCGACGAGCGCCTCGATCTGTGCCTTGGCGACGCGCGCATCGAGCCGCGCCTGGATCAGCGCCTGACGAGAGGCATCCAGCGCGGACTGCGACGTGAGCAGGTCGAGCAGCGTGGAGGCGCCAAGCGAGTAGCGCTGCTGCTGGACGCGGAGGTCCTCCTCGGCGGCCGCCACCGAGGCAACCTGGATACGGATGCGCTGCTCCGCGGTCTTCAGGTTGCCGAGGTACTGCACGAGGTTCTGCGTGGCGAGAAACTGGGCGTCGCGCAACGATGCGCGCGCGTTGGATGCGGCCACCTGCGCGCGCACGTGCGTGGCCTCGCGGCTCCACTGATTGAAGATCGGCAGCGAGAGCGAGACGCCGAGGCGTTCGGAGTACGAATAGCGGTCGCTGCCCCAGCCGAAGCGTTCATCGACACCGCTTCCGCTGCGCCCGAAGCTCATCGAGATGGAAGGCAGGTACGAGGCGCGCGACGCCTTCACGCCGGCGTCGGAGGCGGAGAGCTGGGCGCGCGCCTGCGCCACCTGCGGCCCGTTGCTGACCAGCTCCGCGAGCTGCGTGCTGTCCAAGCTGATCGTGTAGCTCGCTTCGTCATCGGCGGCGGCGGTGACGACATACGGCGTCGCCACGAGCCGCGTGAGCGAGGCGTTGGCGATGTTGAGCTGGTTGGCGGCGGTGAGCAACTGCAGTTGCGCGTTGCCCACCTGGATCTCGGAGCGGAGCGAGTCCGAGAGGGTGGCGGCGCCGGCGGAGACGCGGGCGATGGCCGCGCGCAACTGCTGCTCCGCCTGTTCGAGCTGGGCGCGCGCGGCGGCCTCGCTCTCGCGTGCGGCCAGGACGTTGAAGTACTGCTGCTTCACGCTGAGCGCGACGTTGTACTGCTGCAAGGTCTGGTTGGACTCGGCGGCATCGAGCGTGCGGTTGGCGCTCTTGAGCTCGTACACGCGGCGGAAGCCGTCGAAGAGATCGAGGTTCATGCTCATGCCCGATCCGTACGACCAGGCCGCGCCGGTGAACGGCACGAGCTCGCCCTGCGGGTTGAACCGGTCGCCGCCCTGCTTGCTGCCGTTGAGGGAGACGGAGAGGCTGGGCAGGAAGGCCGACTTGGCCTGTGTGACAGCCGCGGCGCTGCTGCGCACGTTGCCACGCGCCTGGATGGTCTGTGGCGCGTTGCGCTGCGCGAGACGAACCGCGTCATCGAGCGAGATGGGGCGGGCCCCGGACTGATTGACGGCAGCGCCCTGGGCGGCCAGGACGGACGGCAGGGCGAAAAGCAGGGTCAGGGTACGGCGCATCGCTAATCGTTCTCCCGCCGCTCGCTCGAGCGGCGCTGGCTGCGCAGGATGTCCTCGAAGCGGGAGAGCTGCTCGGCGTCGAGCGCGGTGCGCATGGCATCGCGGGCCTTCTCGCGGACGGAGTCCATCTGGGGGCGCACGGGTTTGAGGACTTCGTTGAACTTTCGGTGGCGATCGTCGAGAATGGAATCGAACGTCGTGCGCTGGGCCGCGTTCAGCTCCAACTGGTCATACAGCTTGATGCGCGAATCGTTGGCGCTCCGGTCGTTGGACAGCACACGATCGGCGGTGAACCCGAGGGCACCGCCCACGAGGACGGCCCCCAGGAGGAACGTGAACGCGAGGTTCTTGGAGCGCTGCATGGCCTTGGGACTCCCTCAGTAGGACATGACGTAGCGGAGGGTGGCATCGCGCGCGGCATCACGCTCCGCGGCGCGCGAGGACGCCGGGCCGGCGACCGGAATGCCCGATGCCGACTCGATGGCCTCCTCATATGCCAGCCGCGCCTGCACGTCGCGCGAGCGCGCGAGCATCGTACCGGCCACGATCACCGCCACCGCCGCGGCCGCGAGTCCGACGCGCACCCAGCCGCCGAAGAACGACCACCATTCGACGTCGGCCGCCTTCGCGATCCGCGCCATGATGCGCGACTCCAGCCCGCGCCAGTAAAGCTCACCACGCGGGGGCGCGTACATGTCGCGCATCGTCCGACGAATCTCGTCGTCGTGGCCGTTCCCCGGTGTTCCATGCTCCATGCTCATAACTGACTCCGTACGTTGCCGAGTGCGTCGCGCATGCGAGCCCTGGCATGATGTAGATCCGATCGCGCCGTCCCCTCGGGAATTCCGAGCATCCGGCCGATTTCCGCGTGTTTGTAGCCTTCCACGTCGTGCAGGACGAGCACCGATCGCTGCCGCTCGCCGAGATCGGCCAGCGCCACCGTCAAGCGGCGTCGCAGTTCGTCCGATTCGGCAGGATCGCGAAATGGCGACGCCAGCGTTTCGGCCAGCGAATCGGCATCGCGCACCTTGCGCCGGCGCGTGATGTCGAGCGCCGCGTTGGCGACGATCCGGTTCAACCAGGCGCCGAACGCCTGATCCGGCAGAAAGCGGTGCAGCGCGCGGTAGGCGTGCAGGAATCCATCCTGCACTGCGTCTTCCGCGTCCTCATGCGTAAGGACGATCGACCGGGCGACAGCGTACGCGCGTCGTTGATGCATGCGCACCAGCGCCGCGAACGCTTCGGTGTCCCCCCGCTGCGCCGCCAGAACGTGCTGTTGCTCGCGTTCGCGAGCCGACACCTCAGGCGTCGACTCGAACACGCGGCCCGCTACGGGAAATGGAATCGCCAGGGTCACGCGAAGTCGTGGTTCGGTCGACCATCAAACGCGCCACGCCGGGGAAGTGTTGAGGCGGTTCACGCCGCCGGGGTGCCCGCCAGACCAAGGTCGTCGGCCACTCCGCGCATTGCCGCGATCACGAACTCGATATGCCACTCCAGGTCCACCTCCAGGTCGGCCGCGCCCCCGATTACGTCGTCCCGATTGACCCCCCGCGCGAACGCCTTGTCCTTCATCTTCTTCCTGACGGATCCGGCGCCCACCTCGTGCACGCTGCGGGTCGGTCGCACGAGCGCCGTGGCCGTGATCAGGCCGGTCAGTTCGTCGACGGCGAACAGGGTCTTGGCCATCCGGCTCTGACGTGGTACACCGGTATACGTCGCATGGCCCAGGATGGCTTCACGCACGTCGGCCGGCACCCCCTGCTGCTCCAACAGCCGTACCCCCCACGCGGGGTGCTCGGCATCGGGGGCGCGCGCGTCGTTGGGGTATCGCTCGTAGTCAAAGTCGTGCAGGAGCCCGGCGAGCCCCCAGCGGTCGACGTCCTCGGCGAAGTGGGCGGCATACGCGCGCATGGCTGCCTCGACGGCCAGCATATGCTTGCGCAGCGAGTCCGAGGCCGTGTATTCGTGAACCAGCGCGAGCGCCCGTGCGCGGTCGAAGGTCGAATCGGTCATGCGATCGAAGGCTGGAGAGCGTGTCGGGGAGCGAAGGCGGGTCGCGCCCGCTGCCAAAGGTAGCTAACGCTGGACACCCGCGAGCGCCCGCACCGTTGCCTCAGGCGTCGTCGAACACCCCGGCAACCCGGGCCGTTTCTCGCGCCGTCGTGAGGAGGGCCGGGCTGGGCGCAACCAGCCAGCACCCCCGCGCGGCGGCGAACAGCGGCAGATCGGCCGTGCTGTCGCCCACATAATCGAACTCCTGGTCGCCGAGCAGGTCGCGAATCATCGCGAGCTTGCCGTGTCCCTTAGCGTTGCGGGCGCCGTCGCTGGCGATCACCGCGTCGAAGACGCCCAGCCACTCGGCAACGGCCGCGGCAATCGACGCATCTGCTGCCGTGGCGAGGATGATCCGGCGCCCCCGTTCGTGCTCCGCGCGCAGGAATGCGACGACGTTGTGCCGCCAGGGGAGCGTGGCGGGGGCGAGCCGCACACGACGTGCGACCCAGTGCTTGAGGTGTGCGCGGCCGCGCAGAAGCTGGATGGGCAGCGCCGCCAGCGTCCACGGGCGCTGGCGCGTGAGCCGTCGCACCGAAATCGCGAGCGTATCGGCGGCGATGAGGGTGCCATCGAGGTCGACCACCAGAACCGGCTCGGCGCCGATGGTCATGCCGCGCTCCGCGATACGCGCCTGGCTGCTAGTGCGTGGCCGCCGCCTCGGCAGCGTGCCCCTCGTACTTCTTGTTGGTCAGCTCCACGATCGTGAAGCACACGACGAAAATGGCGATCATCGTCACAATCATGCCGATGAACGCGGCCTTGCGGTCGGACGGGTGATGGGCGTGGCTCATGGGTCGGGTGGTCGGGCGTCAGGCGACGCGCACGGAGTTCATGACGTCGTTCTTCCGAATGGTCTTCATGATGTCGAGACCCTCGGTAATCTGGCCGAAAACGGTGTGCACACCATTGAGGTGCCGGGTGTTCGACTCGCTCAGCACCATGAAGAACTGGCTCCCACCGGTGTCCTTGCCGGCGTGCGCCATGGAGAGCGCGCCAATGGCGTGCTGACGGGGATTTCCCTTGGTTTCGCACTTGATCTGCCACCCCGGGCCGCCGGTGCCCACGCGAGGATCGCCCTCGGGGAGGTCGCGCGAGAGCGGATCGCCCCCCTGCACCACGAAATCGTCGATCACACGGTGGAACTTGACACCGTCGTAGAACCCGTCGTTGGCGAGTTTCTCGAAGTTGGCGACTGTGCCGGGGGCGTCATCGGGGAAGAGCTCGGCAACGATGCGACCCTTGTTCGTCTCGAAAACGGCCTGCTTGGTCATGATTTCGCGAGTGGCTCGTGAATGGCCCGGGCGCGGGCCACTGCGGCGCGTCGCGACTTCGGGACCAGTCTGAGGATTGTAAGCCGCGCCGTCGCCCAAGGCCAGCGTAGCCGTTCACACGAGCGACGACGGGCAGATGTCGGCGAGCACGCACGCCGCGCAGCGCGGCTTGCGCGCAATGCAGATGCGCCGTCCGTGCCAGATGAGCAGATGCGACAGCAGCGACCAGGAGTCACGCTCGAACAGCCGCATCAGGTCCTGCTCGATCTCGACCGGACCGTCGTGGCGCGTGAGTCCGAGCCGCGCCGACACCCGCGCGACGTGGGTGTCGACGGCGATCCCTTCGTTCACGGCAAAGGCGTTGCCGAGCACCACGTTTGCCGTCTTGCGCCCCACGCCCGGCAGGCGCACGAGTTCGTCCATGGCGGGCGGAACCTGCCCGCCGTGGCGCTCAACGAGCGCCGCCGCCATTCCCAGCAGGCTTCGGGTCTTGGCGCGAAAGAATCCGGTACTCCGGATTATTTCCTCGACCTCCTCGGGGTCGGCGGCCGCCAGCGCCTCCGGCGTGGGGAAGCGGGCGAACAGCCCCGGCGTCACCATGTTCACGCGCTTGTCGGTGCACTGCGCGCTCAGGATGGTCGCCACCACGAGCTCGAACGGCGACCGGAAATCGAGCTCGCAGTGCGCATCCGGGTACTCGCTGGCCAACCGCTGCATCGCGGTGGCCGCGCGTTCGGTGATTGCCTTGCTGCGCGGGCGCCCACGTGGTCGCGCGGGCGCCTTGCGGACCTTACCAGCCATCCGCCTGTCCCATGGCCGCCGGGGCGCGTCGGTCGCGAGCGCGCGCAAATGCCACCACGCCGTCCGCATCGAGCGTGTTGAGTACATCGGCGGCGGACAGCCCGCCCTTGCGCGCGATGCCGATGCCGATGTCCATGTTCGCGAGCCCCTGCACCGAATGCGCATCGGGCCCGATTTCGATCCGCACCCCGTGCCTGCGTGCGCTGCCGAGGAACCGCCAGTCGAGATCGAGGCGGTGCGGATCGGCGTTGAGTTCCACCGCAACGCCGGCCTCGCCCGCGCGCTCCAGCACGGCCTCGATATCAAGGCGGTACGGCTCGCGCGTGAGCAGCAGCCGGCCGGTCGGATGCCCCAGAATGGTCACGTGCGGATCGTCGAGCGCCTTCAGGATGCGCTCGGTCATCTGTGCCTCGTTCATGCCGAAGCGTGAGTGCACCGACGCGATCACATAGTCGAACCGGTCGAGTACCTCGGCGTCGTAGTCCACGCGGCCACAGGGGAGAATATCGGCCTCGATGCCCTTGAGTACGCGCACGCCCGTATCGCGCGCGTTCACCGCGTCGATCTCGTCGTGCTGGCGCAGGATCGTATCGCGTTCGAGCCCACCGGCATAGAACGCCGACTGCGAGTGGTCGGTGATTCCGAGATAGCTCCACCCCTGCGCGAGCGCGGCGTCGGCGAGCTCGGCGATGCTGGCGTGACCGTCGGAATACCGTGAATGGCAGTGCAGCACCCCCCGGATGTCGTCGGAGGTGACGAGCGTTGGCAGCTCCCCGGCAATCGCCGCGTCCACCTCCCCGCGGTCCTCTCGCAGCTCGGGGGCGACCCACGGCAGTCCGATCGCCCCGTACAGCGCACGCTCGTCAGGCAGGTGCACGCGACCGTCGCGGTCGAACAGCGCGTTGCCGCGGAGCGTGAATCCGCGCGACGTGGCCAGCTCGAGCACGGCGTCCACGTGAGCGTTGCTCCCCGTCGCGCGCCACAGCGCCACCGGATACTCGTCCGCCGGCACGCAATTGAGCTCCAGCCGCGTGCCATCATCCCAGCGAATCGAGACGCTCGGACCGCCGCCGCCCACGGCATCGCGCACGCCGGGAGCATGGGCGATGGCCGCCGCCACGCGCGCCGGATCGTGGCGGCAGGCGGCGACGATCTCCACCTGGTGCACGATTTCGCAGTGTCGCCGTATTTCGCCGGCGATGGCGGCCATCGTCACGTCGGGGTGCGCGCGCACGGCAGCGAGCAGCCGCCCCGCTTCCGCCAGGGCATGCGGGAAGAGGATCGCGCCGCCGCCGGCCTTCAGGAACGCGATGCCGCGCAGCACCTTTTCGGCCGTCTTCGATCCGAACCCCGGCAGCGTGGCGAGGCGGCCGTCGCGTGCCGCCTGTTCGAGTTCGTGCAGCGTTTCCACGCCGAGCCCCTCGTGGATGAGGTGGATTCGCGTGGTACCGAGCCCCGGGACGCGCAGCATTTCCAGCAGCCCCTCAGGGGTGTTTTCCCGGAGCAGCTCCAGATACTCGGAGTCGCCGGTGTCGGCGAGGTCGCGCAGCACGTCCAGCACGGCGGGGCCCACACCCGGTACGCTCTCCAGGTCGCCGGACCGGAGGCGCGGGGTCAGATCGGGGTCGGGAAGTGCCTGGATGGCGCGCGCCGCGGTGCGCCAGGCACGGGAGCGAAAGCGGCTTTCACCGTGCAGTTCCAGCAGGCTGGCAATCTCGTCGAGCGCGTGCGCGGCGGCGCGGGGCCTCATGCCGGAAAGATAGCCCATCCGGGGCGCGACCGGCGCGACGCACCTCCGCCGCGTTCCGCTACGCCGAGCCGATCAGGGCTCTACCCCGGCCACCACTCGCAGCTGGCTGACGAGCTGGTGAAGCCGGACCTCGGTGGCGTCGATTTCGCGTGCCGCTTCCTCCACGTCCAGGCGCCCGGTGCGCATGGAGGTTGCCACGTGGTGGAGGTACTTGATCCCGTCGATTACGTCGCGCGTCGTGCGGCGAAGTCCGTGGTAGCGCCGCCGCTCGGCGACGGCGCGACGGAAGCGCAGCAGCAGGTCGGACACCGACAGCCGCTGGGCAAGCATGAGCACCTCGTCGGCCGAGCGAGCCGGAAGGGAGCCGTGGTCGCGCACCCCGTCGTCGTCCCATGCCTCGTCACGAAACCAGAGGTGGCCGACGAACTCGATTCCGTCGAACGCGATCTGGCAGGCAACGTTGTACCGTCTGTCGTCGGCATCGATCGTGGTGACGTGCCGTTCGTCGAGCTCCACCGTCCGATCCATGCCGTACGTCCTCCGCGATTTCAGGCCGGCGCTGCGAGAAAATCCTCGATCTCCTGGAACAGGGACTCCGGACGCTCCACCCAGGGCACATGTCCGCAGTCGTCGAGCACGATCAGCCGCGCGCCGAGGATCTGCGCGGCCTCCTCGGACGAGAGCATCGGGATGGGGTCCTGCCGACCGTGGATGATGAGCGTGCGGGCATCCACGCGGGCCAGCGCGTCGCGCACGTCGTACTCGCCGAGGCTCCCCCACACGCCCTGCTGCACACGACCGGTGACGCGAAACGGCGTGAGTGCGCGGGCCGCGCGCGGGTTGGCGAAGTAGCCGGCGACGCCAAGCTCGAACAGCCGCTGGCGGTACGCCGGCGGGTCGCTCTCGCGCAGCCCGGACTCGACGAGTTCCCGACGCATGGCCTGGATCTCTTCGCCCTGCTGCCGCCGAGTGAACTCGGCATCGAATCGCGCGCGATACGCATGCGTGATCGGCGCGGGGTCGATGAGCACGAGGCGTCGCGGTTGGACCATCGTTTCAGACTCCGCCGCGGCAATGGCGTAGAGCATCGCCAGCAGCCCGCCCCACGAGTAGCCGACGATAGTCAGGGGATCGAGCGCGAACTCGCGCACGACCTGCGCGACCTCGTGAACCAGGAGATCGGCGGTCACGGGCTCGCGGTCGTCGTCGTGGCGCGATCGCCCACCGCCGCGCTGGTCGTAGAACAGGCACTCGCGGCGCTCCGCGAGCTTCAGCATCTGCGGGAGCAGGTAGTCGTGTGATGCGCCTGGACCACCGTGCAGCAGGAGAAGGCGGTCGGCGGCATTGGTGCCGTAGCGGCACCAGTACAGCGGCACCGGCGTCGACGTGGTCGTTCCGGAATCGAGCGGCGCGGGGATGGGAAGCGGCATGACGTCGTCGCCTACTGTCCGCGCCGTCCCAGCACGGCCGTGACGGTGACGCGTGCGCCGTCGCGTTCGACGAGGATCTTCACGGTGTCACCCGGGGCGCGGGCGTAGAGCGCATCGGTATATGCGTACAGGTCGGCAATCGGCTTGCCGTCGAACTCCACGATCACGTCACCCTCGCGCAGCCCCGCCGAGTCGGCGGGGCTCCCCGTACGGATCCCCGAGAGGCGCACCCCCTTCACGTCGCCCGCCCCCATGTCGGGGATGGATCCCAGCCACGCCGAGGTGTTCGCGCGGGTGGACGAGGAGGGCGCCTCGGCGACGGTCTTCACGAGCGTGAGGCGTGCGGGGCGGTCGGCGAGGTTGCGGATGATCCGTGTCGAGAAGTCCACGACGCGCGACATCCCCCCCGCGTTGATCAGCGCGGCGTCGTCGGTGGCGCGGTGATACTCGTCGTGCACGTTGGTGAAGAAGTGCAGCACCGGTACATCGCGGAGGTAGAAGGACTGATGGTCGGAGGCGCCGAATCCGTCACCGCTCGCCGTGACGTGCAACGTCGTATCGGTGTGCGCGTCGTCCACGGCGGCGCGCAGCTCGCGCGCGCTCTCGACGCCGTAGACGATCAGCTTTCCCTCGCGCATGCGCCCGACCATGTCGTAGTTGAGCATGGCCTGCATCCGCGCCGGTGGAACCGGCGCGTGGTCCACGAACCAGGCCGACCCGAGCAGCCCGAGCTCCTCTCCGCTGAAGGTCACGAAGAGCAGCGAGCGCCTGGTGGGGGCATCGGCGAACAGCCGCGCCAGCTCCAGCACCACGGCGGTTCCCGAAGCGTTGTCGTCCGCGCCGTTGCGGATGGCGTCTCCCGCGTCGGGATCCATCGCATTGAACGCGCTGCGGCCCAGGTGATCCATGTGCGCGCCGATGACGACGACTTCGTCGCGCAGCGCGGGGTCGCTCCCCGGCACCATGGCCGCCACGTTGGCGGTCGGGATCTCGGCCGGAAGCCCCGCGTGTGCGGCCGCAACGGAGCGAGCGACGAACGGTTGTACAAATCCGTCGAGGCAGGCGGCGCGCAAGGCGGTGGTGGCGCAATCCGCCGGCGCGCGATCGGGCCACGCCGGCCGGAGCCCGAGGCTGGCGAAGCGTCGTGCGATGCCCGCGGCGGCCGAGTCGTTCCCGGCGCTGCCGGTCGCCCGTCCTTCCATGGCGTCGGACGCCAGCCACGCGACGTCGCGTGCCATGCGGGCGGAATCGGGTGCCATGCTGGCGAGCGATCCCGCGGTGCGCGCACCCGCGCACGCACCGAGCAGGAGAAACATGACGGGCATGGCCCGCCACGCGTGGAGTCGGTCGATCGGCATCACGGCTCTCGGGTGAATTGGTGTGTCCAATCCTAGGCTCACCCCGCTTGGCGGAGAAGAGCGAGCCGGGGACGTTTCCCCGTTGCGCGGTCGGGCGTCATCCCGGGAGGAGGCATGTCGCCCCCGACGAAACAGGACCATGGATCGCGCGCCCAACTTCGCATCGAATCTCGGCAGTCTCGTCTGGTTGCTCGTGCACCGCCCGGACAGCAAGGCGGAGCAGAAGGCCGCCCTGCGCGCCGCCGTGGCGAAGAATCGCTCGCAGGACGTGCTGCTCGATGTCGAGACGCTGAACGTCCAACTGCACGAGGAAGAGGCACTGGAAGGCGGGTCGCGGGTGCACGAGCTGAGCGCGCGCATGTCGGCCCACTCGGTGCGACAGCTCCGCATCGCGGCTGGTACCAAGCCGGCGAAGCTGCTTGCGCTCGCCCAGGCACTCGCCGCCGACCCTTTGCGCGGCGACGACGGTGAGTCGTTCGACGCGCGGTTTCAGGAGATCGACGCGGCGGGGATCACGGCCACGATCGGTCGCGGAAGCTTCGTGCGCGTGGCGACGCCGGCAGCGGGGGCGGACACCGTCCAGGCTGTCCGGACGACCACGTTGCCTCGCGCGCTTCCGGCGTATGGCGGTCGAACGCCCTCACATGGCGTGGATACGACCGAACCCGGTCGGCCGCCGTCGCTATCAGCGCCACGCGTTCATGGTCTCACGCCCGGCTCGGGAATCACCGCGGTGAGGGAGCCCGAGCCTCGGGGGGTCGGTGAACCGCCGCAGCCTGTTGCGCCGCGCATTTCCGACGACACGCGCGGCATGGTGGAGGCGGCCATCGTCACGCCGACGATCGGTGCGGCGGACGCCGATGAACTGCTGGCACGAATCGATGCCGCGCTGCCCGCAGGGCAGTTCGGCAAGGCACTCGACCAGTTGGTGTCGATGGCGGAGTCGTATGCGGCGCAGCAGCGCTGGGAGGCGATGAGCGCGATCTACCATGGCGTGGTCGTGCGCGAAGCACGCGTCGGAGATACCGATGCGCGCCGTCCGCTGGCGATGGCGGTCCGGCGCCTCACGAAGCCGAGCTTCCTGCGCGAGATCGCCCGCCTGCTGCCTCGACACCCCGACCAGCGCGACGGGCTGCAGGCCATACTTGTCCGTGCGGGCGACGAAGGGGCGGAGGCGCTGATCGAGCTCTTGACGAGCGCTGATTCGATGACGGACCGGCGGGCCTACCTGGCGGCGCTGTTACCCTGTCAGGCGGCGGTTCCGACGCTGATGCACCTGCTGGGTGATCAACGGTGGTATGTCGCCCGGAACGCGGCCGATCTGCTGGGGGAGATGCAGGTGGCGGCCGCCGAGCAGCCGCTCGCGGAGCTGCTGCACCATCCGGACGAACGCGTCCGGCGTGCCGTCGGCGCGGCGCTGGCGCGCATTGGATCGCCGCGGGCGCTGCACTCTGCCAGCCAGGCACTCGGCGACGCGTCGAGCGAGGTGCGCGCGCATGTGGCGGCGGCGCTTGGCGCGACGCGTCATCCGCGCGCGGTCGCCGGGATCGTCAGGGCGCTGGACGAGGAGCCGGATCCGGAGACGGCGAGCACGATGCTGGCGGCGCTGGGTCGTGCCGGCACACCGGACGCGGTCGAACACCTGATCGCGGTGGCGCGTGAGACCGGCGGCCTGTTCCGGCGGCGCAAGCTGGCGGCGCGGCGCACGGCGGCGGTGCTGGCACTCGCCGAGGCGGCCACGCCGGCGGCGCTGGCCGTGGTGGACGAGCTGGCAGCGGATCGTGAGCCCGAGGTGCGCGACGCCGCGCGTCGTTCACTGGCCGCCCGCCGACCCGTCAGCGCGCCGTAAAGTCCGTCTCCGCCGTTACCGCACGGCAGGTCTCGGCGATCAGCGCCGCCGTCCGGTCCAGGTCCGCGAGGCTCACCATCTCGTTAGGCGAGTGCATGTAGCGGTTGGGCACCGAGACCAGCGCCGTGGCCACGCCGGCGCGGGCCGTGTGGATGGCATCGGCGTCCGTGCTCGTATCGCGTCCGGCGGCGTGAACCGTATATGGCACCGGGATGCGCTCCGCGGCCTCGCGCAGCAGGCGGAACACCACCGGCGAGACGACCGAGCCGCGCGACAGCACCGGGCCGCCGTCGAGTCGTTGCTCGCCGTGCTCCTTCTTCTCGAGGCCGGGGTGGTCGATGGCGAAGGTGACATCCACGACGATCGCCATTGCCGGATCGATCGCGTGGGCAGCGGTGCGTGCGCCGCCGCCGCCAAAGCCGATCTCCTCCTGGGTGGTGGCGACCGCCACGACGCGGGCCTCGCCCGGTCGTTCCGCATACCGCCGCAACGCCTCGAGCACGACAAACGCCCCGATGCGGTCGTCGATGGAGCGTGAGACGATGCGTCCGTTCGGCAGCTCGAGCAGACGCGCATCGAGCACCCCCGCGTCGCCCACCGAGAGCAGCGTGCGCGCCTCGCCGCCGTTGGCCGCGCCGATATCGATCCACAGGTCGGTGATCTTCGTGGCCTTCTCGCGGTCCTCCGGCTTGATGAGGTGAATCGGCTTCCGGCCGACCACCCCGTAGACCGGACCTTCGCGCCCGGCGAACACGACGCGCTGCCCCACCAGTACCTGCGGATCCCAGCCGCCGATCGGATTCACGTAGGCGAAACCGTCGTCGTCGATCCAGGTGACGATCAGGCCGATCTCGTCGATGTGGCCGGCGAGCATGATCGTCGGTGCGCCACCGGCGTTGACCTCGGCGAGGCTGTTGCCGTGCACGTCGCCTCGCACGTCGGCGAAGGTGCGCGCTTCGTCACGCCAGATCGCGGCCGGCGCCGACTCGAAGCCGGAGGGGCCGGGCGAACTCAATAGATGCTTCAGGAAGGTGCTGGAGGTCTCGGTTGGCATCTCTGTCCGATCGCGGTGGATTGAATTCTCGGGTTGGAGCTTGACTGAACGCTGCATGCCGCAGGCTACCTGCTGGTGGCTGCGCGCACCTGGCCGTGGACTACGCGTCCGATCTGGCAAGGCTTTCGGCGCTGCATGCAGCAGGCTGCGTGCAGCGCCGAAGCACTTCGAAATCCGAATTTGAACACCGAAAGGCAGGTGCTCGCAGCCACCAGCATGGAGCGTGTAGCTCGCAGGATGATTCTGAGCATCATGGCTCCACGGCTAGCGTCGGGCAGGCTGCCGGGAACCAGGGTTCGTTCGCAACAGCTCGCGCTGTCGCTCGATCTCGTCGCGTATGCGTGGATTGTAGAAGAAGAACACGACCGGCAGCAGCAGCGCCGTCAACACAAGGACCGAGGGCAGCAGCCACGGCACGGGATGTCCCCTGGCCTCGCTGTAGACCGCGAGCTGGACGATGCCGAAGACGAGCAGGACATGCACGCCAACCGCGTCGAGCAACTCGCGGATGTGGCGTGCGACGGGAGGACGGTTCGCCTCCGGGAGTTCCAGGAAATCCTGCTTGTGCGGAATGTTGAGCAAGCTCGGGTGTTTGATCGCGAAGTGCGATGACGCCAGGACGAGCGCCCACGTCAGCACGCCGATCGCCGGCAGTGCGAACCACGACGCCAGCGATGTCGCCGCAAAGCTGTCGGGCCTGCCGGAGAGGTCGAAATGCGTCGGAATCTCGCCCGGCAGCGTCGGCCAGGCTGCCGCGCTCCCCACGGCGAGCACGACCAGGAGCACGACGGAGACGATTCGCATTGGTCGCATCTGGTCAAAGATGCCGACGCCGTTGTCGAGAGCGCCAGACCTTGGGCGTTGAACGCCCGATGGGGCCGTCGCGCGTCATCGGACGCGCGCGTGTCCGCCGGCAGTCCCACCTCGCGCAGCAATAGTCCGACGCCCCGGAATATTGCACTCCGTCGCCTTCAGAAAGAGGACGTGCGACGGAATCATGATGCGGAGGCGGGCGACGGTGGCGACGGCGCGCCACCCTCGTTGTGGGCATCGCCGCATGGGCAGTCGACAAGAGGAGGCGGTACATGCAGTTGCGCGCGCGGTACGCGGGTTTCGTCATTTCTTGTGTCACGGTGATTCTGTTCCCGGCGTGCGACACGCCGGAGCGCACGGCGGCAGTGCCGGTGGAGCCCGGGCCGGCGGAGATGAGCGCGAACGGAGGCGGGAACCAGGACCGGTGGGAAGTGGAAGCCGAAGTGCGTGCGCTCGCGGCACAGCATGGCATCACCCCGCTCCCCGACGCGCCGCACGTGCGAAACGCGCTCGTGAAGCTGGGGCGCGACCTCGCGTTCGATCCGATCCTCAGCGGCAACCACGATGTCTCGTGCATGACCTGCCATGTGCCGAAGTTCGCGACGGTCGATCGCAAGAGCCTCTCGATCGGAGTCGGCGGTGCGGGGCTCGGCCCCATGCGATCGCATCCGGAGGGCATGTTCATCCCGCGAAACGCGCCGGCGGCGTTCAACCTCGCCTCCCTGAAGCGCCTGTTCTGGGATGGTCGCGTGGAGGTGGATGACGCCGGGGCCTTTCATACCCCCGCTGGCGCGCAGATCACGCCGGCGATGGCGAACACCTTCGAGTTCGGGGCGGCGTCGGCGCTGGCGCTGTTCCCGGTCACGAGTCGCACCGAGATGCGCGGCTTCTCGGGGAACGAGCTGGCGGCGATTCCCGACGCCGACATGACGGGCATCTGGGGCGCGCTCATGCAGCGCCTCGGGGCGAACAGTCAGTATCGCCGCATGTTCGAGAATGCGTATCCCGGCACGCCGTTCGGCGAGATGACCTTTGCGCATGCGTCGAACGCCATCGGTGCCTTTCTCGTGAGCCAGTTCACGTTCACGAATTCTCCATGGGACCGATTCCTGGCCGGCAAGTCGAATGCGCTGAGCGATGAGCAGCTCGCAGGTGCGAAGACATTCATGTCGATTCGCTGCGTCCAGTGCCATAACGGACCGACCCTCTCCGACCAGGAATTCCACAATGTCGCGCTGGCACAGATCGGTCCCGGCGTCGGAAATGGAACCGGCGGGCACGACGACTTCGGCAGGTGGAACGTGACCGGTAACGATGCCGACCGCTATCGCTTCCGTACCACGCCGCTTCGGAACGTCGAGCTTACCGCGCCGTACGGGCACGACGGCTCCATCGTCGACCTGCGGGCGTTTGTCGAGCATTACAGCGAGTCGGACCTGAAGCTGACGACGTTCGACCCGTTCTCGCTCGACGTGCTCCTGCAGGGGACCGTGCTGCAGAACGCGGCCGAGATCAACGCACGGCGCGATCCGATCATCATCGGCGTGGTCCTGCCTGACGAGACGGTCGACCAGTTGATGGCCTTCATGAGTGCGCTCACCGATCCCGCGGCGCGACGACTCGACAACGTCGTACCGCATCATGTTCCCAGCGGGTTGCCCGTCGAGCGACCCTGAGCCCGCGTGCCGGCGGCGATGCAGCGATCGCATCGCCGCCGCGTACCGCCTGCGCTCGCGCGGTCAGGGCGCGTCGGGGCGGGCGTCCGCGCGCCGACGGCGCCAGAGCATCACGCCAACTCCCACGACCACCGCCACCGGCAGTATGAATCCCAGGCTGGCGATCCCCCCCGCGACGAGCGCCACGAAGTTGCGCCACGCCTGGCGCATGGCCTCTCCAATGGGACCGGCCCCGGCCGAGGGGCCGATAACCGGCACCGGCTCGTGCAGGTAAACGCTGAAGGCACTCATCTCGACGCGCGAGCTCAGATAGCGAAGCCGACCCTCGTACCGCTCGATCTCGCCGCGGACGCGCGCCAGTTCGCGCTCCACCGCCAGCACGTCATCGAGCTTGCCGGTGCGCGTCGCGAGAATGCCAACCAGGCGCTCTTCGAGGCGGCGGGCGTTGTTGACGCGAGCCGTGACGTCCACGAACTCCTCGCCGACGTCCTGCGACTGCACGTTCACCGACTCCACCGCGCCGAGCGGCTCCACGCCGGCAACAGCCTCGTCGAACCGGGCGGCGGGGATGCGAAGGTCGAGGGTGGCCGCGCGCAGTTCGCCAAGCCCCGTTTGCACGCTCGTGTTCGCCACGCGCCCGCCCAGCGACTCGGCCAGCGCCTGCACCCTGGCCATGGCCGGCTCCAGCGAGTCCACGCGTACCGCGGCGTGACCCGTCCGGATGAGCATCGGCGTCGCCTGCGGCATCGACTGGTCAGCCTGCGTGACGCTCGCCAGCTCGGGTGCCGGCGGCGCCGATGACTCGGCGCGGAGCTTGACGAAGCCCTGCCCCTGAAGCTGGGCGGAGTCGGACGGCACCGTGTTCGCCGTCGCGGACTCGTCGGTCGCGGCCGACGGCGCTGACCGGGAGCAGGCGAACGCGATGGCCGGTGCCAGTATCAACAGGATGCGAGCGACGGTGCCGGCTCGAATGCGCGATGTCATGGGCGGGTGTGTTGGGCCCGGCAGAGGCACGCGCGTTGGCAGGCGCCTCCTGCGGGTCGTTCAACCGGGAGACGTCGATGCGTGCCGGACTTGCACATCGGTCGGGGGTGAATGCCGGCACGCGCGCTCTGTCCGAGGACCGGCGGCGTCGCTCGCAGCGTCGCCGCACCTGTCCTTGTGGGCGCCGCTTGCGCCGGCGCGTTCGCCCCGTCAAGCTGCGTCACCCCGAACCCGAACCGTGCCACGATGATCCAATCCGGGACGATCTCCGCGCTGCTGCTCATGTTCGGCGCCGCGCTCGCGTTGCCGCTGAACGCGCAGGAGCGCCCGCCGGTGTCCGCCCCCGTGAGCGACGTGCGCTACGACGTCACCTTCGACAGTGCGTCTGCTGCCTCACGCACGCTCCGCATCGCCATGTCCTTCGACGTGGCCGGCACCAACAGCGTGCTGCTCTCGCTCCCGGCGTGGACGCCTGGTGCCTATGAGCTCACCTGGTTCTCGCGCTGGGTCTCGAACTTCTCGGCGTCCATGGGCGACTCGGCGCTGGTCTGGGACAGGATCGATCACGACACCTGGCGCGTGCGCCCGACCGGACGCGGACGCGTGACGGTGCGCTTCGATTACCTGGCGGATTCGCTGGACAATGCGATTGCCTGGTCGCGCGACGACTTCGCGCTGTTCAACGGGACGAACGTCTTCCTCTGGCCCGAGGGGCTATCGCTTGGCTTTGCGTCGCGCGTGGCCATTCATACCGAGCCGGGCTGGCTGGTGGCAACGGGAATGACGCCTGGTGACAGCATGCATGTGTACACGGCGGCGAACTTCCACGATCTGGTCGACATGCCGTTCTTCATAGGACGGTTCGACCTCGACAGCACGACCGTGGCCGGCACGACCATCCGCCTGGCCACCTGGCCCGCGGGGAGCTTCACGGGCGATGCACGCGAGCGCCTGTGGGAGGATCATCGTCGCATGCTGCCGCCGATGATCAGGGTGTTCGGCAGTGCACCGTACAACAGCTACACCACGATGATCGTCTTCGACTCGGCGTCGCTGGGCGGGAGCGCGCTGGAGCACCAGAACTCGCACGTCGGCATCTACACACCGCTGCTCGCCGGCAGTGTGCTGCTCCCATCGATCACCGCGCACGAGATCTTCCACCTGTGGAACGTCAAGCGTCTGCGCCCCGCCGACCTGGTGCCTTACGAGTATGACCGCATCCAGCCGACGACCTGGCTGTGGGTGAGCGAGGGGATCACCGATTACTACGCCGACCTCGCGCTCGTGCGCGGCGGCATCGTGGATTCGACCACGTTCCTCCGGCTCACGCAGGGCAAGATCTCCGAGATCGCGGAGACGCCGCCGGTTGCGCTCGAGGATGCGTCGCTCTCCACCTGGGTGCATCCCGCCGACGGCACCGGCTACGCGTACTACTCCAAGGGGTCGCTCGCCGGGCTCCTGCTCGACATCCTCATTCGTGACGCCAGCGACAACAGCAGGTCGCTCGACGACGTGATGCGCTCGCTCTACGAGTCCACGTACGGGCACGGGCGCGGCTTTTCCGCCGACGACTGGTGGGGCGCCGTCTCGAACGCGGCGGGGGGACGCTCATTCGCGGAGTTCGCCGCGCACTACATCGATGGTCGCGAGCCGTATCCCTACGAAAGCGTCCTGCCGCTGGCCGGCGTGATGATCCGGAACGGCGTGCTCGCCTTCGATCCGGACGCGTCGGCGAAGGCCGCGCGGATCCGGCATGGCATGCTGACCGGGGCAGCCGGGCAGCGGGAATCGAAACCCTAGGCGCTTCCCGCCTTGCTGCCGCGCGTGCCGACCACGCGTGCCGGATTGCCAACCACGATGGCACGCGGCTCGACGGGCTTCACGACCACGGAGCCCGCCCCCACCACGGCCTGCTCGCCGATGTGATCCGAAACGATCGCCCCGTTGCCGATCCACACATCGCGGCCGATCCGGACGAGCGAGTACACGCCGCCCTGCTGCCCCACGGGGATATCGAGCCGTTCGATGCTGTGCTGCCCGCGCCCGCCAAGAATGGTGACGTTGGATCCGATGAGCGTATCGGCGCCTATGTCGACGCATCCGATGTTGCAGAAGGCGCCCACGTAGACGCGGTCGCGCAGGATCGTCTCGTGGTTGGACACGATGGTGCCGAAGGAGACGCGGGCGTTGAGCGAGCAATCGCGCAGCGTCGCGTGATAGAACGCAATGCGCAGGTAGTCTCCCGGGAGCCCCGGCACGAGGCTCACGCACTGGCTGAACCCCTGATACATCGATTCCCGGCGATTCGGCAGCAGCGCTGCCGAGAGGTGCCAGCCGAGAATGAGGGGGGAGACCAGCAGCCAGGATACGGCGTGGACGACGGCCTTGATCCAGGGGGCCCCGCGGGTCGCATTGTCTCGCGGGATCAGTTGCGGCGTGGGCGCGTCGTCGCTGCTCATTACCAACAAGCTGCAAGGCGGCCGCGCCGCATTCAAGTGCCGACCGCCCGGATACCGGGGCGCGTGGCCTGACGAACCGCTGACCGTTCCCTGACAGATAGCACGCAGCTTCGCGGAAGGGAGTCAGGTATCGGTGATCGCGCTTGCCCGTGACGAGCCGTGGCGCGTAACATGGACCATGCCGCGAATGCGACTCCCACGATTGGCGCGCGCCCGCTCGCGCTCGCTCATCGCGATCCTGATGCTGACGGCGGGGCTTGCGGCGTTGCTCGCCTGGGAGGCGTTCGACGCGGAGCGCTCGCATCGCGCGACAGCGGAGCGCGCCGTTCGCGACTACGCCGACTTCGCGGCGTGGGAGTTTGCGGTGAGCGCGAAGGAAGGGCTGAGCTCGACCATCGGCTGGGTGTTCAGCCCCATTTCCGGATTGCGCGTACGCAACGACGAACGGCTGCCGTCACCGGCGGTGCTCGCCTCGGAGCAGGTGACCGACCTGCTCTGCGTGGGCGATTCCATGCGCTACCACTTCCGCCTCGACCTGCGCGACGGCTCGCTCGTCACCAGCGGCGAGACGCCGTCGCACGCAATGCAGGAGTGGATCCGCTCGAAGGTCGCGAAGCGCGCGACGGAGAAGTACAAGTCGTCGTGGCAGTACGATCTCGCGATGGGCAAGGTGGATGGACGACCGCGCACGGTCGCGTATCAGGTGCGCTTTGACGTCTACGACAAGCCCGTGGCGCTCTACGGCTTCGAGCTGTGCGTCGCACAGTTCGCCAACCGCATCCTCGAGAAGGTCATGTCGTCGGTGGCCGTGCTCCCCCCGTCGCTCACCGACGGCGCACCGAGCCGTACCATGCCCAACGACTCGCTCTTCTCGGTGCGGGTGTTCGACGAGGTAGGCGCCGAGATCTTTCGCTCGACCGTACAGTATCCGGACACATATACGGGAGAGTTCTTTCTCGACTCGTATGGTCTGACCACGAAGATCGCGCTCAACCCGGCGATGTCCGGCACGCTGCTGATTGGCGGACTCCCCGATTCGCGCCTGCCGCTGCTCCTGTTCGTGCTTGCCCTCACGGTGGGGCTCGTGATCGTCGGTGTGCTGCAGCTCAAGCGCGAGGACGACCTCGCGCGACTGCGGTCGGACTTCATCGCCAGCGTGTCGCACGAGCTGCGCACACCGCTGGCGCAGGTGCGGATGTTCGCCGAGACGCTCATGCTCGGCCGGGTGCGCAACGAGGAGGAACGGAGCCG
>DASSBZ010000153.1:0-20433 GCA_035698205.1 Gemmatimonadaceae bacterium
TACTTATCCATACCGCCATGCCTCCCGCGCCCGCCGCCCAATCCCGCGTCTTCCACGCCCTCGCCGACCCCTCCCGACGCGCCATCTTCGAATCCCTCACCACCGGCGAAGCCGCCGTCAACGAGCTTACGGCCCGCTTCCGAATCTCCCAACCCGCCGTCTCACAACACCTCGCCACACTCAAACGCGCTGGCCTGGTCAAGCCCCGACGCGACGGCCGCCACACCTACTATCGCGTCGACCCGCGCGGCCTCAAACCGCTCATCGACTGGATCACCCACTACCGCGCCTTCTGGTCGCACCACCTCGACCGCCTGCAGAACCTGCTGGAGGACATGGACAGATGAGCCTCACCGATACCACCGCCCCCGCGCAGACCGATTCCATCGCCTTTGACTTCGATCTGCACCACCCGCCCGAAAAGATCTGGCGCGCCCTCACCGAACCCGCGCTCCTGGAGCAGTGGCTTCTCCCCGTCATCGAGCTCCACCTCGAGCCGGGAGCACCATTCACCTTCCGCACCCAGCCGGTCGGCGGATGGGACGGCACGGTCAACTGCCGGTTCCTGGAAATCGAACCGCAACGGAAGCTCAGCTACACCTGGACGGTCGGCGACATGGAACTCGATACCGTCGTCACCTTCACCCTCACCCCCACACCGTCCGGCACGCGACTCGCACTCGTGCAGTCGGGCTTCAAGCCGGACCAGAAGCGAAACTCCGGTGGCGCACGCTACGGCTGGAAGATGATGGGCGCGAAGCTCATCGCCCTCCTCGATTCCACACCCTGACGACTTCCCCGGGAGGTGCACATGCCAACGTCCCCTGCAACCGCCAACATGCAATCCCCCTCCGCGCAGATCGACGAGCGCATCGCCGAACTCGGCGACTGGCGCGGCGACACGCTGGCCCGCATGCGCAAACTCATCAGGTCCGCCGACCCGGACGTCGAGGAAGAATGGAAGTGGAGGGGCACGCCCGTCTGGTCGCACAACGGCATCATCTGCACGGGCGAATCGTACAAGGCCGTCATCAAGCTGACCTTCGCCCGCGGTGCCTCGCTCAAGGACCCGAAGAAGCTGTTCAACTCGAGTCTCACCGGGAACACGCGACGCGCCATCGATATCCATGAAGGCGAGACGATCGACGCGACGGCTTTCAAGGCACTCGTCCGCGAGGCGGTGGCGCTCAATACGTCGGCGAAACAGAATAGGGGCAGATAGCAGCGATCGCGATCGCTTTCCCCCCGCCTATTGCCCGACGGGAGCTCCACCCGATGGATTCGTTCGCCACTCGATTCGATGCCCTGCGCGAGGCCCTCGCGGCCTGGCTCGCCAGCCCCTCCTTCTACTTCCAGGGCACCGCCATTGTCGCGGTGCTCCTCATCGCCTCGGCGCTCACCCCGCTCCTCCGACGCTCCATCCCGGTCCTGCACGATGAACCGGAGGGCGACGCGCGCATCCGCCGCCTGATCTACCGCACCAGGGTCATCGTCTTCCCCCTGCTCGTGGTGCTGCTCCTCGCCATCGCCATCCGCATCAGCGAGGCGCTGTTCAGCGAGAGCTGGCTTTTCCTCATTGCCCAGGGCATCGCCGTCGCCGTCCTGCTCCAGATGCTCGTCAGGCGCTTCGTCGACAACCGGCTCATCGCCATCCTGCTCACCTGGGTCGGCATCCCGCTCGCCACGCTCCAGGTCTTCGGCTGGCTCGACGACGTCGCCCGCGAACTGAACAGCATCGCCATCAGCGTCGGCAATATCCGCCTGTCGGCGCTGGCCATCGGCCGCACCCTCTTCTTCGGCACCATCCTCTTCTGGCTCGGTCGCGTCTCGAACGACTCCGGCAAGGAAGCCATCCGCAACTATCCCAACCTCGACCAGGGCACCCGCGAAGTCATCGCCAAGCTGTTCGAGATCGTCGTCTTCGTCGCGCTCTTCCTCCTGCTGCTGCAGGTGATGGGGATCAACCTCACCGCGCTGGCGGTGTTCGGCGGGGCACTCGGCATCGGGCTCGGCATGGGGATGCAGCGCATCGCCGCGAACTTCATCTCGGGCGTGATCATCCTCCTCGAACGCTCGCTCTCGCTCGGCGACTACGTGGAGCTCGCCGACGGGCGGGCCGGCACGGTCCGCGAGCTCAATATGCGCGCCGCCACGCTCGAGACGTTCGACGGCAAGGACATCGTCGTGCCTAACGAGACCTTCGTGAGCGAGTCATTCACGAACTGGACGCACCACGACACGAAGCAGCGCTATGAGTTCGAGTTCGGCGTCGCCTATGACACGGACCTCCCACCGATGCTCGACCTTGTCATGCGCGTCGTGGCAAGCCATCCGCAGGTGCGCTCCGGCCCCGACGTGCACGAGGACGAACAGCCATCCGCCGAGATCAAGTCGTTCGGCGATTCGGCCATCAACATCGAGGTCGAGTTCTGGATGGAGGGAATCGATGACGGCCCGAACGACGTCCGCGCGTCGCTGCGGCTGATGCTCTGGTCGGCGCTGCGCGAACACGGCATCGAGATGCCCTTCCCGCAGCGCGAGATCCGCATCCTGCAGGGAGGCGCATGGAAGGAAGGGAAATCGCCGACTTGACCCCGCGCCACGACGGACGAGACTTCGCGGTACACCCGTACTCCGGAGTCGATCATGGCCGGCAGCAGGATGCGCGTCCCCGTCATCGCCCTCTCGATCTGGAGCATCGTGCTCGTCGCCTGGTCGCTCGCGATGCGTGGCGACACGGACAGCGAGCACGCAACACCCGCGGCAACCGCCGGGCACGATGAAGCCGCGGACGCCCACGCCACGGACGACCATGGCGCGCCCGACACGCGCCAGGTGGTCGAGCTCCCGGTCGCGGCGCGCGACGCGGTCCTGCTCGAGATGCGAATCATGCTCCAGACCATGGAGGGCGCCCTCCACACCGCGGCGCGCGGCGATACCGCGGCCATGCGCACCGCAGTGACCCCCGCCGGCGTCGCGATGGCAGCCGATCATTCCATCGAGGAGCTGCTCCCCGCCGACTGGATGCAGCGCGCCATGGCTACGCATATGGCGTTCGATTCGCTCCCCGGCCTCGCCACCGGCCCCACCGAGACCCTCAGTGCACTCGGCCGCATCGCCCAGGGGTGCAACGCGTGCCACGCGATCTACCGGATCGAGGCGCACTAGGCGAGCACCCCGCTCGCCCCTGATTCAATCCACCGCGCGAGATACGCCGCATCGCGCCCCACCCACCCCAGCAGCGCCGATCCGCGCGTGTGCTGCCACGGAAGTCCGAGGAACGCGAGCCCCGGCACTGCCGTCACGCCGCGCACATGACGCGGCCGTCCCGCACGGTCGAACACCGGGATCCGCAACCAGTTGTATGAGGGCCCGAAGCCGGTTGCCCAGATCACGGTGCGGGCCGCATGCAATGCGCCGTCGGCGGCACGCAGTGCGCCCCCCTCCACGCGCACGATCCGCGACGTGAGCCGCACGCCATGCGCACGCGCCACGTCGCGCGGCGACTGGCCGATCAACAGTTCCTGCCGGCTCGCACGACGGCCGATGAATGACCCCACGGTCACGTTCATCGCGCCGGTCACATCGAGCCAGTGAAAGATGCTCCTCCCCGCCATGCGCGCGGGCAGGCGCATCAGCGCCTGCCCGCTGGCGAGCGTCACCGGTCGCGCGAGGGCAAGCTCGGCCGCGATCTGCACGCCCGAGTTCCCCGCCCCCACCACGGTTACCGGCCCGTCGGGAAGCGCCGACGGCCCACGATATTCGCTCGAATGGAGCTGTGTCACCGACGCGTCGAGCAGCCCGGAGAACACCGGCACGCGCGGCGCCTGGAACCCGCCGGTCGCAACCACCACCTGTCGCGCACGATAGCGCGCATAGTCGGTCGTGGCGATGAAGTCGTGCGCGCCCACGGCACGCAGGTCGCGCACCGGCTCGTCGAGCGCCACCGGGAGCGACAGCGCCGTCGCACACGCCCCCAGATAGTCTGCCACGTCATCCTTGCCCGGCAGGGCATCGGGCGCGGCCGGAAAGGGAATGCCGGGGAGCGCGCTGTACTTCGCCGGCGTGAACAGTCGGAGCGAATCCCAGCGCGCACGCCACGAATCGCCCACCGAACGTGCACCATCAACGAGCAGGAACGTCCGGCCGCTGCTCGCGAGTTCGCGCCCCATCGCAAGCCCGGCCTGCCCGGCGCCGATCACGAGCACATCCAGTCGCTTTGCTCTCGCGGGGCGGCTCATCGGGGCGGCTCCAGCATGCCGGCCGGCGCATCGAGCGGCGCGCTCAACGTGCGAAGGAACGCCACGAGCTGCGCGCGCTCTCGTGCATCGAGTCGCAACCGCTTGAGCTCACTCCGCCCGGACGGCGCACTCGGGGCCCGGTCATAGTGCGCGATCACCGCGTCGAGATCAGCCAGCTGTCCCGCGTGCATGTACGGCGCACGGCCGGCCACGTCGCGCAGCGATGGCGTCTTGAAGGCGCGCTCCAGCTCCGGACCCTCCGCGATCATGAACTCGAGCTCGCGGCACGCCGGACGCGGCGCATCGCTCCATCGACTCAGGCAGTTGAACTCATCATCGCGCACCTGCGTCGCGCCCAGGGCCCGGCCGGCGTCGTGCGGTAACCCGCGCGCCGCTGCCACCCCCGTGTTGTGGAAGAAGTCGTCGGTGAAGCGCGGGCCGTTGTGACAGTTGATGCACTGCGCCCTTCCAACGAACAGCCGGAGCCCGGCACTTTCATCCGCGGACAGAACGCCCGCGGGCTCGTGGCCGGTCGAGGACAGCGCATCGGCGAAGCGATCGAAGCGCGTGCGGCCGTGCCTGATCACGCGCTCGTAGGCGGCGATCGACTTGCCGATGTTCACATAGATGCTGGTGATGTCGTCCTGCGTGTACCTCGGCAGCGCATCCCACGCGGCGCGTGCCACGACATCGGCCACGGGCCCCGCCTGCTCGGGGATCCCGTCCAGCGACGGCAGGCGACCGAAGATCTCCTCGAACTGTCTGCGATAGTAGGTAAGGATCACGCGCGCGTACTGCGATCGCGTGCCGCCATGCTCCACCGGGCTCTCCAGCGGGCCGAGCGCCTGTGCCCACTGGCTGTCCTTGCGTCCATCCCAGAACTGCCATGGACTCCAGGCTCCGGACGCGATCGGCATGGTGCGCCTGTTGGTGGTACCCACGCCCTTCGCGAGCGCGGTCCCATCCTGGAAGCCGCGAGCGGGATCGTGGCAGGTGGCACACGCAACCGCGCCCGTGGAGGAAAGCCGTGTGTCGAAGAAGAGCCGATGCCCCAGCGCCACGGCACGCGGATCGTCGGCCACACGGTTGCTCGGGTCGGCGGGCACCGGGCCGAGCCGGGAGATGCTGAGTGAGCCGATGAGCTCCCGCTCTTCGTCGGTCCAACGGTCTGCTACGCTGGCCGCGCTCGTCCCCGCCGCGGCGAAACCCGCGGCAAGGACGATTGCGATCGCCATGAATTCCTTGATGCGCATCGTCCGCATCTCAGAGCTTCACGTTGAACGTGACGCTGTCGGTCGCGCCCGCGCTCGCGATCCCGAACCGCAGCTCCCACCATCCACCCATGTTGAAGCGAAGCCCCTCGATGGTGTACATGCCGTCGCCGTCCGTGCCGGTGACTCGCGGCCTGGTGGGAAGGCCGTGCCCGTGCTGCGGCATGCCGCCGTCGATCGTGATGCGGGCGCCGCCCACGGGCTCGCCGGCCGCGTTGGTGATCCGCACGTGTACCGTCTGGAGCTTGCCGACCTTGAGCGGCGCTTCCGGTTCGATGGTCGCCGTGAAGGCGCCGCCGAAGCTCGCCCGCGGGCCGAGCCCGAACTCGGACGGTGCCGGGGCCTTCACGAATCCGTGCTTGAGGTAATGCCCCATCATGGTGCACGAGGCGAAGCCAAGGGTGATGACGAGGATGACGGAGGTCTGCAGCAGGCGTCGGGACAGCGTCTTCGTGGTCATTGGAGTACTCCCGTCGACAGGTAAGTGGGTGGCGTTGCGTTGACGGGGTGAAGTTGCCGGGGACAGGCATCCGGCCGATTGAAGGAACCGGCTGGGTCCTTTGTACGAACCGGCTGACCTTGGTAGCTTCCCGGGGTGAGCACACCGGTACGCGTGTCGACTCCCGGCTGGAGCCCGCTGGTCTACTTCTGGGACGGCGGCTGGATCGGCGTGGGCGCCAGCATGGGCATCGTGCCGGTGCATTCGCATCACGCCGTCCAGGTCACCCTTGGCATCGAGGGGGGCGTGCGCTTTCGCACGCCCGACACCGAATGGGTGAACTGCGAAGGGGCGGCTGTCCTCCCCAATGCGCCGCATTCGTTCGACGGAATGGGCTCGGTGGTGGCGATGCTGTTCATCGATCCGGAGTGCCGCGAAGGGCGCTGGCTGCGCCAGTCGCTGCGCTCGACGATCACGGCCATCCCCGCGCCTCGTTATGCATCCTTCCTGCAGGGGCTCCGCGCGTTCCGCGAACGGCGGCCGTCGCCGGCGGAAGCCGCTGATGTCATCACGGGTGTCGTCCGCTCGCTCTGCGAGGGACCGCCCCCGATGCGCCAGATGGATGATCGCATTGCGCGCGCGCTCGCATTCATGCGCTCGGCCGATGCGCGCAGCCTGACGCAGGACGATGTCGCGAAGCAGGTGTTCCTCTCACCAAGCCGCTTCGCGCACCTCTTCACGCAGGAGGTGGGGCTCCCCTTCCGGCGCTATCTGCTCTGGCGCAAGCTGAGTCGATCCATCGACGCGTTCGGGCGCGGCGGCACACTCTCCGCCGCGGCACACGCGGCCGGCTTCGCCGACTCGGCACACCTGACGCGCTCGTTCTACCAGATGTTCGGCATCCCGCCTTCGGTGATGATGGGGACCGCCGAGTTCTACGAGATTCCCGCGCCCTTCGAGCTCGCACTGCCGCCGGTGCCGTAAGCGCGCACGAGGCGGCAGCCGATCAGGCAACGCAGGCGTCGTCGGGGCGCCGGTAGTCGCAGCGGCAGCGACCGTCGGCGGTGGCGGGCGTCGCGGCCGCCCTTGCATCCCAGTACTTCATGCTATAAAGTACTTCGCCAATGCGCGCATAACCCCAGCATGGAGTCCGTCGTGGAGCTGGACATCCGAGGCGTTTCCAAGACCTACCCCGGCGGCGTCCGCGCCCTCAACAACGTCTCCCTCACCATCCCCGTCGGGATGTACGGCCTCCTCGGGCCGAACGGGGCCGGCAAGTCCACCCTCATGCGCATCCTCGCCACCCTTCAGGAGCCTGACGAGGGCTCCGTCCGACTCGGCGACCTCGACGTCCTCACCGACAAGGACGCGGTGCGACAGACGCTCGGCTACCTGCCACAGGAGTTCGGACTCTACCCACGGGTGCGGGCCGAAGACCTGCTCGATCACTTCGCCATCCTCGAAGGGATCGTCGACCGCCGTGCGCGCCGCGATGTCGTCGAAGCGCTCCTCCGCCGGACGAACCTGTGGGACGTGCGCCGGCAGAAGCTCGGCGGCTACTCGGGCGGCATGCAGCAACGGTTCGGCGTCGCCGTCGCGCTGCTCGGCAGTCCGAAGCTCATGATCGTCGACGAGCCGACCGCCGGCCTCGACCCCGCCGAACGGGTGCGCTTCCTCAACCTGCTCAGCGAACTCGGTGAGAACAGCGTGGTGCTCCTGTCCACGCATATCGTGGAGGACGTGATCGAGCTGTGTACGCGCATGGCCATCATCGATCGAGGCGAGATTCTCCTCGAGGGAGAGCCGCTGCGCGCCGTCGACGACCTGCGCGGCCGGATCTGGCGCCGGGTGGTCGATCGTGATGCGCTCCCCGTCATCGAGCGGGAACACGCTGTCATCTCCACCAGACTGCTGGCCGGCCGCACCGTCGTGCACGTGCACAGCGAGGCATCCCCCGGCAACGGCTTCGAGCCGGTGGCACCGGAACTCGAAGACGTCTACTTCAGCACGATGGCGGGGCTCTACAACCCGGGGCGTGAGCAGCCGGAGCCGGCGGCGTGAACACCAGCACGAGACGCTGGCTGGAGATCGTCCGTTTCGAGATCGTCGCCCAGCTTCGTCGGAAGTCCATCTGGTTCTTCCTCGCGCTGTTCATGTTTCCCCTGATCGGGGTGACGACGGATCGGCTGCGCGCCGCCCCGGACAGTGACATCCTGTTCAATGCGCCGTTCATGGTGGCGCAGCAGGCGGTGCTCTGGAGTGTGGTCTCGCTGCTGATCCTGGCGGCGATCGCCGGTGACGCGGCGACGCGCGACGTGCAGTCGCGCATGGAACCGCTGATGCACACGGCGCCCATCCGGCGCAGCGCGTACGTCAGCGGCCGGTTCATCGGTGCGTTTGCGATTGCAATCGTCCTGCTCACCGTCGTGCCGATCGTGCAGGTGTACGCCGGGCTCGCGCACCCCGGCACAGCCACGGAGTTCGTCGGGTCGTTCAGGGCTGTTGCCCATGCGCAGGCGTACGCGCTGCTGATCCTCCCCGACGCCTTCGTCGCGACGGCGCTGATGTTCGCGCTCTCCGCGCGCGTGCGGCACACCATGGGGGGCTACGCCGTTGCCGCGCTCATGTTCATCGGACTGCAGACCATCGTCGGCGTCGTCGCCGAACGACTCGGCTACTGGGAGCTGGCCAGCCTGCTCGACCCCACCGGCTTCGTGGCGCTCGAGGTCATGGCGCGGACCTGGTCGCCGCTGCAGTTGAATGAACAGCTCATCGGGTCGAGCGGCGTGCTGATCTGGAACCGGCTGCTCTGGCTCGGCGTGTCGGGAGCGGTGCTCGCGGCGACGGCCATGCGACCCCGGTTCCGCGAGCACGCCGGCGCACTCCGCAGGTGGCGTCGTGGACGGGAGCTGGCGGCACGGCCGGACGGTGCTCCCCTGGTGGAGGACGCCGCGACAGGCGCCGCCGGCGACGAGCACGTCGGGGCATTACCGCTGCCCGTCGTGGCTCGCGCATTCGGCGGAACCACCCGCGTCAGGCAGACGCTCGCGATGACGCGCGATTCGCTGCGTGAAGTCCTTACGGCCTGGAGCTGGCTGCTTGTACCGATCTTCGCGCTCAAGGTCATGGAGAATCTCGCCGCCGTGCGCGGCGCAGGCGCCGGCACGCGTGTGCTCCCCACCACGGCGCGGATGCTCGCACCCGCCGATGACCTGGCACCGCCCATCGTCCTCGCGGCCCTCATGTTCCCGGTGATCGTGGCCGGTGAGCTCGTCTGGCGGGAGCGCGACGCGAATATGCAGGCGTTGACCGACTCGGTACCGGTGAGCGATGGCGTACGATTCCTCGGAAAGGTGCTCGCCCTCTGGCTCGTGCTCGTCGCCCTGCACGCGCTGGTGATCCTCGCCGGCATGGTCGCGCAGGCATCGCTCGGCTGGTACGACTTCGAACCCTGGCTCTACGTCCGGTACGTGTTCGGGATGCGACTGGCCGGTCCGCTGCTATTCGCCCTGTTCGCGATCTCGGTCCACACCCTGGTGAACCAGAAGCACGTGGGACACCTGCTCGTGCTGGCGGTCGTGGCGGCGGCGAACATTCTGCCCGAGCTGTTTGGCGTGGAGCACCCGTTGCTGCGCATGGGCTACTCACCGAACTGGCGCTACTCGGCCATGAGTGGCTTCGATCCGTTCGTCTCGCCAGTCATATGGTTCAAGCTGTACTGGGGCGCGTGGGCGCTCATGCTCGCATTGATCGCCCGGCTGTTCTGGGTGCGCGGGGTCGAGCGCGGCTTGCGCGAGCGGCTGCGCGCCGCGCGTGGGCGCCTGACGAGGAGAATGGCCGGAGCGATTGGCGGCTCGCTGGTCGCCGTGCTGCTCGTCGGCGGCTTCATTTTCTACAACACCAATGTCCTGAACGACTACCGCACCGCCGCGGATCGGGCGGATAGCGCGGCGGAGTACGAGCGCCGGTACGCGCGCTACCGCGGAGCGCCTCAGCCTACCGTGGAGCGCACCGTGCTGAACGTCGAGCTGTATCCGGAACTTCGGCAAGCCGAAGTGAGCGGCACCCAGTACCTCGTGAACCGCACCACGCGATCCATCGATACCCTCCACGTCGCCATCTCGACCGAAGTCGAGACCGGCGCGATCGAGTGGAACCGGGCGGTGCGTACAGCCGTGCAGGATGACGCACGCGGTCATCGCATCTATGTACTCGCTGAGCCGATGCGGCCCGGCGACTCGCTCACCATGCAGTGGCAGGTGCGCTATCAGCCGCGCGGATTCCCTGCCGGCGACATCAGCACCGACGTCGTTGCGAACGGCACCTTCATCACCATGAGCGACTGGGTCCCGAGGCCCGGCTATCAGGTGCGACGCGAACTCACCGACGCCGGCGCCCGGCGGGAGCGCGGACTGCCGCCGCGGACGATGCTTCCATCGTTGTACGACGTGGGCGCGCGAAGCGACATGACCGGGAGGGATCGCTTCCAGCTCGACATCACGATCGGAACCTCGGCCGGCCAGACCGCCGTCGCCCCCGGCGTGCTGCAGCGGTCATGGAGTGACGACGGCCGTCGCTACTTCCGATATGCAACCGACGCGCCGGTCAGCCAGGAGTTCGCCATCTTCTCCGCCGACTACGCGGTGCGTCGGTCGCAGGCCGGCAACGTGGCGCTCGAGGTGTATCACAACCCCCGGTATGACGGGAACGTCGATCGTGTGATGCGAGGCATGCAGTCGTCGATCACCCGGCTCGGCGCTCGATTCGGGGCGTATCCGTACAGTGTGCTGCGGTTCGTCGAATACCCGTCCACCGGCGGCTCGCTGCACGCGTCGGCGGCCACCATCTGGTACCAGGAGCTGTTCTCGCTGTTCGACCCGGAGCACGAGCCGCGCCGGATCGACCTCCCGTTCGCCGTGACCGCCCACGAGGTCGCGCACCAATGGTGGGGGAGCCAGGGAGCGCGCGTCGAGGGCATCGCGCTGCTCAGCGAGAGCCTCGCCTGGTACAGCGCGTTAGGCGTCGTGGAAGCCGAGTACGGCCGGGAGCACCTGGCGCGCCTGCTGCGGTTCTTCCGAGAATCGTACCTGCGCCCGCGCGCGCGGGCCGGCGTGCCCCTGCTGCGCGCCTCGGATTCCTTCCTTGCCTATCGCAAGGGGCCGTTCGCGATGTACGCGCTGCGGGAGTATGTCGGGGAGGAGCAGGTCGACGCCGCGTTGCGGAAGTTGCAGGCGCGCTACGACATGCCCGACCCGCCGTTCGCCACCACGCTCGACCTCTACCGGGAGCTGCAGGCCGTCACGCCGGACTCGCTCCAGTACCTTCTCGCCGACCTGTTCGAGCGCAACACCTTCTGGGAGCTCGATACGAAGCGGGCGACGATGGAGCAGACTGCCAGCGGTGCCTGGCAGGTGCGCCTCGACATCATGGCTCGGAAGGTCGCGGTCGATACGGTGGGTGTGGAGACGGAGATCCCGATGGACGACCTCATCGAGGTTGGCATCTTCGCCCCGGCGGCAGCCGGGGAGGATCGTGGGGCACCGTTGCACCTGATGATGCATCGCGTACACACGGGTGAACAGACGCTCACGATCACCGTGCCGCAGCGACCGGCCCTGGCGGGGATCGACCCGCGCTACCTGCTCATCGACGTCGACCCGTCGGACAACGTGGTTGAGGTGACTGACAGGGGAACGGCAGGCGACGGTTGAGCATGGCGGCGGATTCCACTCCGCGGTAATGTTTGGCCAAGCCCTGCCCCCGCTCCCTCCGGATCGCCCGCCGCTGCCAGGACCCGACCCATGGAAACCGTACTCCAGGACGTCCGCATCGCACTCCGCGGCTTTCGTCGCTCGCCGGCGTTCTTCCTCACGGCCATCGCCACGCTTGCGTTAGGTATCGGTGCCACAACGGCCATCTTCACGACCCTGAGTGCGGTCCTCCTCGAGCCGCTCCCGTACCCCGAGCCGCAGAACCTCTACAGCCTCCGCACCGCCCTCACCGACGGGCGCGTCACCACCGGGCTCCTCTCGGGCGCGGCCATCTACCGGCTGAACGACCCCGGCTCGCCGTCCATCGAGGTCGCGGCGGGGCTCCAGTCGGCCGACCTCACGCTCCTCGCCGACGACGGCACACCGACGAACGTACAGGCACACGCCGTCACCGAAGGCTTCTTCGAGCTCTTCGGGCTCCCGATGACGCGCGGCGGCTTCCGCCCCTCGGATCATACGCCGTTCGTGTTCCAGCCCGGTGCGCCGCCACAGGAGTTTCCACCACCCGCGGTCGTGATCTCCACGCGGCTCTGGCAGCAACTGTACAACAGCGACCCCGACGTACTGGGCAAGCCGATCCGCTTTGCCGAGTTCAATTCCACCGTTTCCGGGGTGGCTCCACTCGGCTTCGACATGCCGCACAACGGCGATATCTGGATCGCGCAGCGGACGCCGCACGACGACGAGAATCACGGGCAGGAGGGCTTCGTGCGCCTCGCGCCGGGCGCGACCATCGAGCGCGCCGACGCCGAGATGGCGGTCGTCATGCAGGGGCTCGGGGAGGACTTCGACTCGGATCGCAACCGCATCTATGTCTCGCGCCCGCTCGTCGAGCAGATCGTCGGCGACCTGGGGCCGATCCTCATCATCGTGCTCTCGGCCACCGGCCTGCTGCTGCTGCTCGCCTGCGTGAACGTGGCAAACCTCCTGCTTGCGCGCGGCGCCGCACGCGCGCGCGAGATGGCGGTCCGGGCCGCACTCGGCGCCGGCTACGGCCGGCTCGTCCGGCAACTGCTCACCGAATCGTTCGTGCTGGCCACGTTAGGCACGATCATCGGCGTCGGCATCGGGGCGCTCGGGCTGCGCGCGCTCCTCGCGCTCGGCGCGTCCAGGCTCCCCCGCCTCGATGGCGTCCCGTTCGACGGCCGCGTCCTCCTGTTCTCGCTCGCCATGCTCATCGTCACCGGTGCCATCATCGGCCTGGCGCCGGCCGTCCGGCTGATGCGAAGCGACATGAAGACCATGATGAACGACAGCTCCCGCTCGGCGAGCGCCGGTCGCGGCACGGCGCGCTGGCTCACCGCGATGACCGTGGCCGAAGTGGCGCTGGCGATCATGCTCGTGGCCAGCGCCGGCTGGCTCGTCCGGTCGTTCTCGAATCTCAGGAGCACCGATGCCGGATTCGAGCCGCAGCAGCGGCTGCTCTTCGACGTGACGTTCCTGGGCGAGCGCTACCCCACCCCCCAGTCGGTCGCGCAGGCACACATCGACCTGCTCGCCGCCCTGCGCGGCATTCCGGGCGTGGCCGATGCCGGCATGGTCTCGGCGTTCCCGCTGCGCGGTGCGCTCGAAGGGTCGCTGCTCGCGCAGTTCCAGGGCCAGCCCTATGACGCGAGCAATCCTCCCGGCACGCGGTCGCGCTTTGCCAGCCCCGGGCTCTTTGCCGCCATGGGCACCCCGCTGCTCCAGGGGCGCGAATTCGAGGCGGGCGACCTGCCGGGTACGACGCAGGTCGTCGTCGTCAACAAGGTGTTCGTCGATCGCTACCTGCAGGGGCGCGATCCAATCGGCGTGCAGTTCTCGGCGGGGTACCCGGCACCCAACCCGGAGAACGTGGCGACGATCGTCGGCGTCGTGGATGACGTGCGGCAGAAGTCGCTCGCCGATCCGGCGGAGCCCGCCTTCTATCGGTCGATGACGCAGGCCCCGCTTCGCCGCGCCACCGTCGTTGTGCATACGAGCATTGCCGACCCGCGACTTGTCGAGAACACAATTCGTACCGAAGTGCAGAAGCTGAATCCCGTCCTGGCGCTCGACTTCCGCCGGGCAACGGACATCGTTGGCGACACCCTGCGGCGGCAGCGGCTGGGGATGACGCTGATGCTCATCTTCGGCGGCATCGCGATCGTACTCGCGGCCGTGGGGATCTACGGCGTCGTGTCGTACGCCGGGTCGTTGCGACGCGACGAGATGGCCACGCGTCTCGCCCTCGGTGCATCGCCGCACTCCGTGTTCATGATGATCATGCGACAGGGCGCCATCCTCGGCATCATCGGTGCCGCGATCGGCGTGGTCCTGGCCTGGATCGGCGGCAGGATCGTGTCGAACCGCGTGTACGCCATCGAGGCATCCGACCCGCTGATCCTGGCGATTGCCACCGTGTTGATTGCCGCGATCACGATCCTCGCCACGGTGCTTCCCGCCACGCGCGCGTCGCGGCTCAATCCGGCAAGCGCGTTGCAGGCGGAGTAGGTGACGGCAGGCCGGGCAGCAGCGCGTTCGCGCACTGGACGAGCTTCGAGTTCCACCGGGGAATCGGCTGGAGCGTCCTCGCGGCAACCGCCGAGGGCAATGCAGCATTCGTATCAACGAGCAGTACCGGATCTGCTTCCGGTGGGAGGATGGCCATGCCAACGACGTCGAAATCGCGGACTACCACTGAGCGCGGGAGAGGGCCGGCGCTCGTGCAGCGGCGGCTGCCCACCGACCGTCCGCCGACTTCTCCAGGCGAGATGCTCCTCGAGGAGTTTCTCAAGCCGCTTGGAATCTCGCAGTCGGCATTCGCCGTGCGGCTCGGCGTCTCCTTCCCGCGGTTGAATGAAGTCATTCACGCCCGGCGCGCGGTCACGCCAGACACCGCGCTGCGCCTCGCCCGTGTGACCGGGATGAGCGCGGACTTCTGGCTCGGGCTGCAGCAGGACCGGGATCTCTGGCACGCACTGCGCTCGAGCGCTGCGGCGAAGATCGCGGAGCTGGAGCCGCTGACCACCACCGGCTGACCGCCGGTCCGCAGCCGCACGTGCCTTCGCGCGGAGCGCATGACGCCCGTCCCTGTGCACGGTACAAACATCACATTGCCCGCCTCCCGCCGGCCCCTGACGTTGCAATAAGCGGAAGTCCGCTCACGTCAGAATCAATCGCCGCAGGGAGAAGGCAATCATGCTGCTGTCCCGAGTCGTTTCCTGGTCCACCCCGAGCATTCACGACACGCTCCGCGAGGGCGCCCGCCTCGGTGTCGCTCTCGCCGTCATCACCTGGCTGTGGGTCGCCGCCGTCGACATCATCGCCGGCCAGCCGTTTCACACCTTCGCGGCCCTCGGTGGCGTTATCCCGTTCACCGTCGGCCACCTCCTGCTCAACATCCTGCTCGGCGTTGTGCTCGTTTCGGTCGTGCACAGCGCCGCCCAGGCACCGAGCGTCATACTCGGCATGATCTTCTGCGGGATCATCTTCGAGGTCGGCATTGCGATGACCACGAACCTGCTCTCGCAGTACATCGGCAACATCGTCTGGCTTGGACTGTTCGGCGGAAGCCTGCTGAGTACGGCGGCCGCGATCGCGCTCCTCGCGCACGGCCATCCGCTGCTCGACTACCTGCACCGCGCCGAGGAGGAGAAGTAGCGCGCGCCTAGTCGATCAGCCCGCGCAACCGTGCGTGCGTGACGGCTTCGAGCCGTGTGTGCGTGCGCAGCTTGCGGTTGATGCGATGCAGGTGATTGCGCAGCGTCTGCGGTGAGATCCTGAGCTCCCGGGCAACGGCGGCGGAGTTCTTCCCGTGCGCGAAGAGGGTCAGGATCCGCCGCTCCTGATCGGAGAGTGGCTCCACCGGTGCAAGTTCGGCGTCGTCACCGTCCAGCGATATCACCTCTCGCGCGACGCCGATCATCCTCCCGAGCAGCGCCTCGCGTCGGCGATGCTCGGTGACATCGCGCGCCAGGCGGACGAACAGCCGGTGCCCCTGTCGCGTGTCGTCGAAGACGATCGTCGACACGTTGATCCGGATGCGATCGCCGGACTTCGTGCCGACCTCGAGGTCGAAGTTGGCGATGCCGCCACTCGTCGCACTCCAGTGGCGGGTGCTGGCGTCCGCGCCCCCCGCCAGCGCCGCCGTGCCGAGCGCATCACGCGCGCCAAGCACGACGTCGATGCGTTCGCCGATCACCGCGTCGGCCGTGTGCCCGAAGAGCTGCACGGCGGCCGCGTTCCATGAACGGATCTCCCCGTCGCTGGTGACCGTGAACGCGGCATCCGCCGTGCGTTCCAGCAGTGAAAACAGTTCCGATTCGAGCATGTGCAGTCGCTGAGGCCGGGCGGAAGTGCCTGGCGGGTCACGACGTAATCTCGCCGCTGGTTACCGCGTCGGGGTCAGGTCTTTCATTGATGCCTTCACCCTGCGAGCGCCGTACTCGTCGTGACGGCGCCACCACACTCCTGGCTCGTTGCGCCCCTTCGGTGCGCGATCGAGCCACTGGTACATCCCCCACAGCGCATCAACCCCTCGCGAGAAGGTGGAGTAGCAGTGGTAGACGACACCGTCCTCGAGGGCGAACGAACTCATCCCGGGCTGCTCACGAATGTAGGTGCGCGCGTCGACGCCGGCGGACGCCGCGAGATCGTTGACCGCACCCGGCAGCTTCGTCTCCGGTTCCAGCGACGGCGTCTGTCGATAGTTGTACTCGGCACCCGCGCGCTGCTGCTCCTCGGTGAACGACACGTGGAGGTCGTAGTTGAAGTCGCCGTTGTCCGCCGACGCCCACGGGAACGTCCACCCCATCCGCCGCCGGTACGCCAGCAGCTTCCCGATGGGCGCCCTCGAGACTGCCCAGAACGCGACGTCGTGGTTCTCCAGGTGCACCACCGAGCCGTTGAAGCCGTCGGCGATCGATGAGCAGGAGGGGCAGCCGGCCGTGAAGTCGGGGCCGAACATGAAGTGATACACGAGAAGCTGCGAGCGCCCGCCGAAGAGATCCTGCAGCGATGCGCTCCCCGCTTCGGTGTCGAACTCGTAGTCCTTGTCGATGCGTACCCACGGCAGCGCCTGACGCTGCCGGGCCACGTCGTCGCTCTGGCGCGTGAGCGCCTTCTCCGCCTCGAGCAGCTCGTGCCGGGCGGCCAACCATTCGTCGCGCGTTCCAATCGTGTGCGATGCCATTGCATTCTCTCCGTGAATCGAGGTACGAGCGTTAGACTAGTTGCCTGCCACGCCACAGTGTGAGTGACAATCGTGTCGCGATTCGAATGGACTCCCTGATCACGTCGGCGGCGCGTGCACTCGCGGCGGGCGACGCACTCGGCGCACTCAACCGCGTCGCGTTGCGCGACGATGCCCCCGCGCTGGTGCTGCGCGGCATCGCGATGGCACAGCTCGGCGACCTCGCGCGCGCAAAGTCGCTCGTGCAGCGTGCGGCTCGCGCGTTCGGCGCGAGGGAGACGGTGGCGCGTGCACGGTGCGTGGTCATCCTGGCCGAGCTCGCGCTCGCGTCGCGCGACTTCGACAGGAGTCCGCAGCGACTCGAACTGGCGAGGGACACTCTCGAGGCTCGCGGTGATCGTGCCAACGCCGCGTACGCACGCTACCTGCAGGTGCGACGCCTGCTCATGCTCGGCCGGCTCGATGATGCCGAGCTGGCACTGGCCGAAATCGATGCCGCATCGGCCCCACCCGCGCTCGCGGCGTCGTGTGAACTCGTCGCCGCCGGGATTGCGATGCGGCGCGTGCGGGCACGGGATGCGCGTGCTGCGCTCGAACGGGCCGCCCGTGCGGCGAGCCGCGCCCGCATCCCCGCGCTGATGGCAGAGATCGAGAGGACCGCCGTTCTGCTCGACATGCCGGCGGCCCGACTGGTTTCGCGGGGGGTGGAGCGCCCGCTGCTGCTGCAGAATGTCGAGGAACTCTTCGCCTCGCAGGCGGTGATCGTGGATGCCCGCGGGTATACGGTGCGCAACGGCGATGTGAAAGTGCACCTCACGACGCGCCCAGTGCTGTTCGCGCTTGCGCGCACACTCGGGGAGGCGTGGCCAGGCGACGCTGCCAGGCGGACTCTCATCGCGCACGCCTTCGGGTCGCGGTTCGTCGACGAATCGCATCGCGCGCGATTGCGCGTCGAGATCGCGCGCCTGCGTCGGGCGCTGCGAGAAATTGCGGGCGTGAGCGCGACCGGCGACGGCTTTCAGATGACGCCGGTACGTGGTGGTGAGATCGTGGTGCTGGCGAGGCCGGTTGAGGAGCAGCATGCCGCCCTGCTCGCACTGGTCAGCGACGGCGAATCGTGGTCGACCTCGGCGCTCTCGCTCGTGCTCGGTGCAGGCCAACGCACCGTCCAGCGGGCGCTTCAGTCGCTCGTGGCGGAGGGGAAGGTGCAGTCCGTGGGACACGGCCGCTCGCGACGATGGATGGCGCGATCGATGCCCGGATTCACGACAGACTTGTTACTCACGCTTCCACTGCCCGGTGAATAGAGTAGGGCTCATGACAAAACACATCGCGGAAGTTCTCAGGGAGTACGACCTCGCTCCGACCGTCGACCGTGTGCACGGCGTCACCTTCGACGGCAGCCAGGTATGGGCGGCAGTCGGCGACCGCCTCGATGCCATCGATCCGCGGAGCGGGAAGACCGTGCGGGCCATCGACGTTGCCGCGCATGCGGGGAGTGCGTTCGACGGCACGCATCTTTATCAGATTGCCGACGAGCGCATCCGGAAGATCGATCCCGCGACGGGGGAAGTCGTCGCGACGATCCCCACACCGGACGGTGACGGAAACTCCGGCCTCGCGTGGGCCGAGGGCACGCTCTGGGTGGGCGAGTATCGCGCGCGGAGGATCCACCAGGTCGATCCCGGCACCGGCGCCGTACTGCGCACCATCGAGTCGAACCGGTTCGTGACCGGCGTGACATGGGTTGATGGCGAGCTGTGGCACGGCACGTGGGAGAACGAGGAGAGCGAGCTGCGGCGGCTCGATCCGCAGACGGGAGAGGTGCTGCAGCACGTCGAGATGCCCGCTGGCACGATGGTGTCCGGGCTCGAGTCGGACGGTGCGGAGACGTTCTACTGTGGCGGCGGCGCCAGCGGGAAGGTCCGCGCCGTGCGGCGCCCGACGCGGGGCGCGTGACGCCGCGTCGGGGTCAGGTCTTTCGTTGATGCCTCCACCCTGACGCGACAGCCCCTCCGTCCTGCCTCAGCCAGCGCCGCGCTGGATCTTGAGGTCACGCTCGAGCGGTCCGCGAAAGAGGAGCCAGCCGTAGGCGATCGCGAACAGCGCGGCCGGAACGAGCACAAGCCAGAGTCCATCCGGCACGGCACCAGACGTCACGCGCCTGACGAGTACCATCGTTGTGATGAAGTACAGCGCGAAGTTGGCCATGACAACCGGTCGACCGTAGATGCCGCCTAGCAGCGCGGACCGACTGAGCCAGTTCAACGCGCCGATTCCGAGCCAGGCGGCGGCCAGCAGCTGTCCACTCCACGCGCCTGAAGCCGGGAAGCCCGAGAGGAGACGCGGAAGCACCGCATCCGACGCGAAGAGCAGCGTGGTACCAACGAGCAGGAGCAGGACGGCGCTGGCGCGGGAAAGGAGCGAGGAAAGCATGGGGAATACTCGTTCGCGATCCAGCGGGGCGCCACAGGACCATGCTGCGTGCTGCACGCTTTATGCTGGGTGCTGCGTGCATCCGGTGCTGTCGTCCGGGGCGGCGATGGCTCGATGCGTCGGCTGCGTGCAGCGGGGGTCACATGCTGCATGCAGCATGCAGCGCCCCGACCAGTCATCATCAGCTCTCATTGAGGGCGGCCGTTGCATGCTGCAACCAGCTATCAGCGTGCAGCACGCAGCATGCTGTGTCAGACCTTCGGTGAGCCCCTACATGCCGTCCGGTATGTCCGGCTCCACCAGCTTCGCCAGCATGCCGAGCGACTCCTGCCAGCCGAGATAGCACATGGACACCGGGATCGCGTCGGGAATGCCCGCCTGCTCGATCGCGATCTCGGTCCCGCCCTCCACGGCCCGCAGCGTGACCGTGATCTGCATCTCGCCCGGCAGGTTGGGGTCATCGAAGCGGTCGGTGTAGCGGATCCGCTCGTTAGGCGTCAGCTCGACATAGGTGCCGCCGAACGAATGGCTGTTGCCGGTGCCGAAGTTGGTGAACGACATCCGGTGCTTCCCCCCCACGCGCGCGTCCATCTCGTGCACCGTCGCGGTGAACCCGTGCGGCGGCAACCAGCGCGCCATCGCATCCGGCGTGATGAACGCACGATAGACGCGTTCCGGCGGCGCCTGCAACACGCGATGAAGCTGGACTGTTCCGGGCAAAGTATTCCAGGTGAGGGGAATCCACAGCATGCTGCGTGCTGCACGCTTTATGCTGGTGGCTGCGTGCATCCGATGTCATCAACGAAGCCGGCTGCGATCAGTCGGGGCGCTGCATGTAGCATGCCGCATTCTGGTTAGGCACCTTCAGGTGGAGGCATCAATACAAGACCTGACCCCCCAGCATGTAGCCGACCCAGCAAGCCATCGCCGCCCCGGAAAACACCACCGGTTGCTCGCAGCACCCAGCATAAAGCATGCAGCACGCAGCAATCAGTTCACCACCCTAGCCCGACCAGCACCAGAAGCATGACAAAAAACGCCGCCACCAGCAGCGCCGTGATCCGGCGCGGCCAGACCACGGCCTCCAGCACCCGAACCGACGCCCCCCCCACCCCCCCCCCCC
>DASSBZ010000154.1:0-3506 GCA_035698205.1 Gemmatimonadaceae bacterium
CTGGCCCGATCGCGCCCGTGTCAGCTCGATCGGCAAGAGCGTCCAGGGGCGCGACATCTGGATGATCACCGTCACGAACTTCAACCACGGCGATCCCGACCGGAAGCCGGCGATGTACATCGACGGCAACATCCATTCGAACGAGATCCAGGGCAGCGAGTTCGCGATGTACACCGCCTGGTATCTCACCGAGATGGCCGACAGCGTGAGCGCCGTCGATTCACTGCTCGATGATCGCGTGCTGTACATCGTGCCGACCATCAATCCCGACGCGCGCGATCACTTCATCCACCAGCCCAACACCGCCAGCTCGCCGCGCACGGGGCTCGCCCCGCGTGACAACGATGGCGATGGCGTCATCGACGAGGACGGACTCGACGACCTCGATGGTGACGGCAACATCACCCAGATGCGCCGACGCAACCCCAACGGCCGCCTCGTCACGTCGTCCGTGGATCCACGCATCATGATCCCCGCACCGCAGGGCGTGGCGGGCGAATGGGAGATGCTCGGCCGCGAAGGGATCGACAACGACGGCGACGGTGAGGTGAACGAGGACGCCGACGGCGGCTACGATCCCAATCGCAACTGGCCGTGGCGCTGGCAGCCGCAGTACGTGCAGCGCGGTTCGGACTACTACCCCACGTCGCTCCCCGAAACGCAGGCGGTGATGAACTTCGTGCTCGCCCACGAGAACATTGCCGGCGCCCAGAGCTATCACAACAATGGCGGCATGATCCTGCGCGGCCCCGGTGTGCCGCAGGACGAGTACCGGCCCCAGGACGTGCGAGTCTACGACGTGCTCGGACAGACCGGCGAACAGATCCTCCCCGGCTATCGCTACATGATCGTCTGGAAGGATCTCTACACCGCCTGGGGCGGGGAGCTCGACTGGTTCTACGGCGGCCGCGGCATCATCACGTTCAGCAACGAACTGTGGACGTCGTTCCTGCTGTTCGACCGCCCCCCCGATCGCACCGACCGGAACGATCCCGACGACTATCGCTTCGACCGGCTGCTGCTCATGCGGCAGGCCTTCGTGCCGTGGAAGCCGTTCAACCACCCGCAGTACGGCCCGGTGGAGATCGGCGGCTTCAAGAAGAACTGGGGACGCGTGGAGCCCGGCTTCCTGCTCCAGGCGGACGCGCACCGCAACATGATGTTCACGCTGTTCCAGACCTGGAACCTGCCCATGGTACGCGTGGATTCCATCGCGTCACGCGCACTCGGGAACGGCCTCACCGAGGTCACGGCGATCATCGCGAACAAGCGGCTCGTGCCCACGCACACGCAGCAGGATGTGGAGAACCGCATAACGCGACCCGACTGGGTGTCGCTCGAGGGCGGCACCGTGGTGGCCGGCTTCGTGGTGACCGACGAACTGGCGAACATCGCGCGTGAGCAGAAGCGCAACCCGCAGCGGATCGAGGTGGACAACGTGCCGGGGCTGGGCACCGTGACCGTGCGCTGGATCGTGCGCGGCAGCGGCCCCTTCCATGTGACCGTCGACTCCTGGAAGGGGGGCGTGCACCGCAGGTAGCCCCGCCGCGCGGCGACCGGACGTGTGACGCACATCACACGTCCGGTAGCCGTGGCAATCTGCGCTTCTTGACAGCGAAGGCTGTGCGGATGCACCATCGCTCCCGGTTCCGCACCGGGCGGGGCCGGAGGATTCCTCGAGCGGAGCATTGTCGCATGTCCCTTCGAACCACCTTCAGGCTG
The DNA here is from genome assembly GCA_035698205.1 of Gemmatimonadaceae bacterium. Taxonomy (GTDB): domain Bacteria; phylum Gemmatimonadota; class Gemmatimonadetes; order Gemmatimonadales; family Gemmatimonadaceae; genus DASSBZ01. The sequence goes on from DASSBZ010000154.1 coordinate 1,723, forward strand.
GCGGTCAGCGCGTCCGTGCTGCTCGCGCTCGCCGCCTGCGAACCTGATTCACCGGTCGCACCTGATGCGCCGGATGTTGCCGGTGCCTCGTTCGCGCGCGGCGGCCAGGGTCAGGACGGACTCGCCGTAGCGAGGTCCGCACATGCCCGCAACGTCGAGCGCATGATGAACAACGCCGACGTCGCGGGCGTCGGGGTCGGCCGCGCCGCGAATGGCGCCGGCGCCCTGATCGTCATGGCGCGTCACGCGGCGCCACGCGGCATCCCGTCGTCCATCGACGGAGTGCCCGTGATCGTGGAGGTGACGGGCGACATTTTCGCGATCCCCGCGCGCCCCTCGGCCAAGCCGCCGGGAACACCGGGCGGTGGCAACGGTGGTGGCGGCGGCGGTGGCGGCAGTGCGCCGGCTCCGACATCGTTCTTCAACCGTCCCGTCCCCATCGGGGTCTCGACCGGCAACGCCAACGAATGCGCCGCCGGGACCATCGGCGCGCGTGTGAGCAGCGGCAGCAACACCTATGCGCTCAGCAACAATCACGTCTTCGCGCGTGAAAACGAGGGCAACATCGGCGAGACGATCTACCAGCCTGGCCGCTATGACCTCGGCTGCGCGACAGGCTCGCAGTATGTGCTCGGCACGCTGGCCTCGTTCCAGACGATCAAGTTCGACGGGACCAACAACACGGTCGATGCCGCGCTGGCAGCCGTCGGCAGCAATCTTGGCAACGCCACCACATCGGCCGGCTACGGTGTCCCCGGCAGCACTCCGGTCACCGCCACCGTCGGCATGGCCGTCCAGAAGTGCGGTCGTACCACCAACTGCACCACCGGGTTCGTCAACGCCGTGAGCGTCACGGTCAACGTCGGCTACTCGTCGGGAACCGCACGGTTCGTGAACCAGATCTGGATCAAGGGTTCGAAGGGCGCCTTCAGCAAGGCCGGCGATTCGGGCTCGCTGATCGTGACCAACGACAGCGACGCATCGCCGGTCGGGCTGCTGTTCGCGGGCGGTCGGCAGGACACGTTTGCCAACCCCATCGGTGCCGTGCTCTCGGCGCTGAACGTTTCGATCGACGGCAAGTAGCGGTCGGGTACCACGCCGATCGGCGGACTGGAACGCCGCCGATCGGCGCTGGTACGCAACATCATGCGACCGTCGCCCGGCATCCTGATCATCGCCGCATGCATCGTGGCGGCGTGCGGCCCACCGTCGCACGGCGCAGCGGAGCGAACCGACAGCGCGAACGCAGCCCGCGATACCATGCAGTCACCCACCCGCCCGATCGCCGACGTGCAGCGCGATCACGAACGCGAACTGCTCGCCATCCCCGGTGTCGTGGGAATTGGCATCGGCGAGTGTGGCGGATCGCCGTGCCTTCGCGTGATGGCCGACGGGCTGACGCGCGAGAACCGCGCGCGCATCCCGTCCCGCATCGAGGGATACCGCGTCGAGGTTGACGACACGGGGGAGATCCGCGCGCGCGACACGACGCCTGGGTGAGAGGCGCTCGATCAGGGCATCAGCGGACGGAACCACGGAATCCCGACGAGCAGCGCAACCAGCGACAGCCCGAAGAAGATCGCCGAAACGCGGTGACGCGCACGCTCGTCCGTTGACTTCGCGGCCCGCTTCACCCCGGTATGCACCAGACCTACCGCCGCGATCATCAGCACGAGGTGTTCGACCGCGAAGAACCGGATGTCCGGCGCTCGCATCGCCGCCCCGAAGTCCCGGAATGCCTGATGCGTCACCGGACTCAGGAAGATGTACAGGATCACGCCGAG
>DASSBZ010000155.1:0-3387 GCA_035698205.1 Gemmatimonadaceae bacterium
CCACCACCGGGTTCGGCATCGGCTTCGCCATCTCGCGCCTCGACAGCGCGAAGGTGATCAGCCATGGCGGTGCGATCTACGGCTTCGCGACCGAACTGTCGGCGCTCCCCGACGAGCGGCTCGGCGTCGTGGTCGCAACCACCCGCGATGGCGCTAACCAGGTGACGTCGCGGATTGCGGAGATGGCGCTGCGCATGATGCGGGCGGCGCGCGCGGGCCAGCCGCTTCCCAAGCCGGTGCTCACCTCGCCGATGTCGCTCGCGTCTGCACGCGCCATCGAGGGCAGCTACGGCAGTGGCAGCGCCGCCGTGCGCCTCGTCGCACGCGATTCCACCGTGACGCTGACGCGCGCCGTCGGTGGCACCCCGCTGCGATTGATGCGCATGCCGGGTGCCGGCGACACGCTGGTGGGAGACGGCGCGTTGAGCTTCGGAATGCGGGTCGTGCCCGACAGCGACGCGATCACGATCGGACGTGCGCGCCTCGAACGCGCGCGCGATCGTGTGCCCGCGCCCCCGCCGGAGCGGTGGCGCGCGCTCATCGGCGAATACGGGTGGGACTACAACACGCTCTACGTCTACGAGGATGCCGGCCGCCTGCGTGCACTGATCGAGTGGTTCTTCGACTACCCGCTCACCGAGGTGGCACCCGATTCGTTCGCGTTCCCGGCGAGCGGATTGTACGACGGCGAGCGCCTGTACTTCGAACGCGATTCGTCAGGCAGGGTCGCGGGGGTGAAGGCGGCGAGCGTCCACTTTCCGCGCCGACACCTCGATGGCGAGGACGGGCAGACCTTCACCATCACGCCGCTGCGTGGCGTGGAGGAGCTGCGTACGGAAGCGCTGGCCGCCAGTCCGCCGGAGGAGGAGGGTCGGTTCCGCGCCAGCGACCTGGTGGAGGTGGTCACGCTCGACCCATCCATCCGCCTCGACGTACGCTACGCGACGACGAACAACTTCCTGCGCACGCCGCTCTATGCCTCCGCGCGTGCGTTCCTGCAGCGGCCGGCGGCCGAGGCACTCGTGCGTGTGCAGCACGCGCTCCGCGCACGGGGGTATGGCCTGCTGATCCACGATGCGTACCGGCCGTGGTACGTGACGAAGATGTTCTGGGACGCCACACCGGATTCGCAGAAGGTGTTCGTGGCCGACCCCGCGGCGGGCTCGCGCCACAATCGCGGCGCGGCGGTGGACCTCACGCTGATTGACCTGCGCACCGGCGCGCCGGTGGAGATGACCGGCGGCTACGACGAGTTCTCGCCGCGATCGTATCCGGCGTATCGCGGAGGCACGGGGCTGCAGCGCTGGCATCGCGAGCTGCTCCGTCATGCGATGGAGGCCGAGGGCTTTCGCGTGTACGACGCCGAGTGGTGGCACTTCGACTTCGGCGAATGGCGGTCGTATGCGATCGGCAACGCCACGTTCGAGGAGCTGCATGCCGGCACGGCGGCCGTGCGGAACGGGCACCAGGGGCGGGGTCAGTTGGCCGCTGGCTCCGGCAGCCAGTCGCAGTTGGCCAGGTCCAGGCGATAGCGGTGGACGATGGTGTTCGTGGTGGCGTCCGCCGTGACGTGCTGCGCGAGTACGAAGGCCGTGTCGCCCCTGAACGCCACCAGGGGCACCGGGTCGGCGGGAACGGGAACGGTAGCATCCACGCACGATCGCCGTGCGCTTCTGTCGATGACCGAGATGTACACCGTGCCGCCCCAGTGGCGGTTCGCCACCACCGGATCCAGTGTGGCCAGTGCATAACGAGTGGGAGGAATGCGCCCGAGCGCGGTGGGCTGGGATGACTGGTAGACAGCGGCCATCCCGGTCGCCTGGTCGGTGGTGACCTTCGCAAAGAGGTCCGTGCGGGAGCCCCGGCGCCGCACGTGCGGAACGTCGATGCTGTCCAGGATGGTGCCGTCCGTTCGCGTGAAGTACACGTGGCCTGTCACCTCATATGCGGAAACCACGGTGTCACCAACGAACAGCACCTGCGATGGCCCGAACGCCGAAGATGCCGGGGGCACGCGCGCGAAGATGTCCGGGAACGGGCCGATGGCATGCACGGAGTCCGATCCTGGCAGAATGAGATTGATCGTTGCCTGGCGAGTCACGTCTACCGCGCCGAGTGCGATGCGTCCCGCATCGGCGGCCATGGACCAGGTGCGCAGCGGAAAGGAACGCTGGCCCACCGGCTCGCCACTGCTGGTCCGGAATGCCACGATGCGCTGGTTGGGCCAGTCGAGCGTGTGGAGCAGTGAATCGCCGTCCAGCGCGAGCGCCGTGACGGCTTGAAGTTCTCCGGGCCCGCTCCCCTTGTGTCCCACAGTGCCCAGGAGCGCGCCACCGGCGTCGAAGTGAAGCACGCGGCCGGTGGGGGGATCGTAGACCCACGTGTCGCCGTTCCCCGACACGGCAAAGCCGGCAAGCGCGGAGACGAAGTCGTCCGCCGTTTCCTGCAGGATGGTGGAGTCGATGGCCACGAGCGCCGGGCCGAGGCCGGTGCCGGTGGACTGGAGCCCGCCGCGCTCCTCGCAGGCGGTAAGGAGTGCGGCGGCCGTGAGGGCCGGGAGCAGCAGTGTGCGCATCTGTCGAACATGAAACGGAGTGCGCCGGATCTCAAGTTGCGCCCTCGCGCGTGTCGGCCGCTGCGCGTCCGCCGTTGCCCCGCCGTGGCCGCGGTGCCAGCTTGCTGATCGCCGGCCACCGGGAGTGCCACATGTCGTCCAGCGTATCGCTGCTCGTTTCGCTCGAGAACGGCGTCAAGCGCGTCGTGTTCAACCATCCATCGCGGCGCAACGCGATCGACGCATCCACCGCCGAGTGGCTGCGTGACGTCATGCTGGAATCCGCCGAGGATGACACGCGTGTGCTCGTGCTCAGCGGACGCGGCGAGTCGTTCTGTTCGGGGTTCGACGTGTTTGACGAGGCCAGCGCCGATGTGATCCGGCGCGATGTACCGGGGTGGCTCCGATCCGTCACGAATCGCACGATCCTCGCCATGCGCGAGATGCCGAAGCCCATCGTGGCGCGCGTGCACGGGCCGGAGATGGGGTTCGGCTGCAGCCTGGCGCTGGCGTCGGATGTGGTGCTGGCGTCGGAGGGATCGACGTTCGGGCTGACCTTCGCGAGGCTCGGCCTCATGCCCGACGGGGGGTCGACGTTCTTCCTGCCGCGTCTCATCGGCCACCAGCGCGCCTTCGAGCTGATGGTCTCGGGGGAGGCGCTGTCGGCGGAATCGGCGCGCGCGCTCGGGATCGTGAACCGGGTGCTGCCGGCGGCGGCGCTCGACGGGATCGTCGATGCCGTGGTGCAGCGACTGCTGTGCGGATCGCGTGAGGCCATTGCCTCCATCAAGGGAGCGCTTCACGCGCAGTTCCGTGCACCACTGGAGGCAGCG
>DASSBZ010000156.1:0-17222 GCA_035698205.1 Gemmatimonadaceae bacterium
CCTGGCGATCCGCACCACGCGTCCGACGGCGGTGAACCTGTCCTGGGCGATCGACAGACTGCTCGCCGCGGCGTCGAACGCCGAGGGGGGTAACGTCGGCAGGCTTGAGGCGATGCGCGAGGAAGCCACGGCCATCTGCGACGAGGATCGGGCGATGTGCCGGCGTCTCGGCGAACTCGGCGCCGACCTGATCGGCGGCGACGCGGCGGTGCTTACCTACTGCAACGCCGGCGCGCTGGCCACCGCGGGGATCGGCACCGCGCTGGCTCCCGTATATGTGCTTGCGGAGCGCGGAGCGAGCGTGTCGGTCTTTTCATGTGAAAGCCGGCCCCTGCTGCAGGGGAGCCGGCTCACGGCGTGGGAGCTCTCGCGCGCCGGCATCCCGGTGACGGTGCTGGCCGATGGCGCGGCGGCGTCGCTGCTCCGTCGCGGCGGCATCAGCGCCGTCTGCGTGGGTGCCGATCGCATTGCCGCCAACGGAGACGTGGCGAACAAGATCGGGACGTACGCGCTCGCGCTGGCTGCCAACCGGCACGGGGTGCCGTTCTACGTCTTCGCCCCCACGTCGACGGTTGATCCGGCCACGCGCAGCGGCGTGGATATCGTGATCGAGGAGCGAAGTCCGTCGGAACTCGCGCCGCCGGCCGGGATGCTCGCGCCGGATGACGAGGCGCCGCGCACCGTGGCCGTGCCGGCGTGGAACCCCGCATTCGACGTGACGCCGGCCGCGCTTGTGAGCGCCATCGTGACCGATCGCGCCGTGCATCGCCCGCCCTATGACTTTCAGCCAGCCATGCCCGCGACGGAGGCGAGCCGATGACGCACGTGCTGGCGCTGGATCAGGGTACCACCGGTTCGACTGCCCTGGTCGTGGCGGCGGATGGCACGGTCGCGGGGCGAGGGTATCGCGCCATCACGCAGCGCTATCCGCGGCCTGGGTGGGTGGAGCACGACGCGGGGGAGCTGTTTGCCAGCAGCGTGGCGGCGGCGCGGGAAGCCATCGCCGAGGCAGGGCAGAAGCCGGTGGCGTTAGGCATCACGAACCAGCGCGAGACGCTGGTGGTGTGGGAGCGCGCGACGGGCGCACCGGTGGGGCCGGCCATCGTCTGGCAGGACCGCCGGACCGCCGAGCGGTGCCGCGCGCTGGCTGCCGAAGGGGAACGCATTGCCGCACGTACGGGGCTGGTCATCGACCCGTACTTCACCGCCACCAAGCTCGAATGGCGGCTGGCGAACGAGCCCGCGCTGCGCCAGCGGGCAGACTCCGGCGATCTGTGCGCCGGGACGGTGGACAGCTGGATCATCTGGCGGCTGACCAACGGCGCCACATTCGCGACCGATCCCACGAACGCCTCGCGCACGATGCTGTACGACATCGATCGCGGGGCCTGGTCCGATGAGCTGCTCGCCACGTTTGGCGTGCCGCGCGCGATGCTCGCGGAGGTGCGGTCATCGTCCGGATCATTTGGCGAGACGGCCGCGGAGCATCTCGGAATGACGCTGCCCATCCTCGGCGTAGCCGGTGATCAGCAGGCTGCACTCTACGGACAGGGTTGCTGGGAGGCCGGGGAGGGGAAGAACACCTATGGCACCGGCGCGTTCCTGCTCCTGAACACCGGCGCACGGCGTCCGACACCGGGCGCAGGGCTCCTGACGACGGTCGCCTGCGATGCGCGCGGTGGCGCGTGTTATGCGCTGGAGGCGTCCATCTTCGTTGCCGGCGCCGCCATCCAATGGTTGCGCGACGAACTCGGCGTGCTGGAGTCGAGCGAGGAATCGGAGGCGCTGGCGCGAGGCCTCGACTCGAACGACGGCGTGTATTTCGTGCCTGCGCTCAGCGGGCTCGGGGCGCCGGACTGGGAGCCGCGGGCGCGTGGCACGATCGTGGGATTGACGCGCGGCAGTTCCCGGGCCCATCTGGCGCGCGCCGCGCTCGAGGCCATGGCCTATGCCACGCGCGACGTGTTCACGCTCATGCGCGAACATGCGTCGTGGGCGGCGGCGAGCGATGCGCCGCTGCGCGTGGACGGTGGCGTGGCAAGGAACGACTGGCTCATGCAGTTCCAGGCGGACGTGCTGGGCGTTCCGGTGGAGCGGCCGGATGTGGTCGAGACGACCGCGCTGGGCGCGGCCGGACTGGCTGGAATTGCCGCAGGGGTCTGGTCGGGACCCTCGGAGTTCCTGGCCGCACGTCACACCTCGGTTTTCGAACCGAAGTCGCATGCCGGCATGGAACTGGCTTGGTCCGGCTGGCGAAGGGCGGTTCGCGCAGCACTCGCGTGGGCGGCTGATCCGGATTGAACGTGAATGCGATCCTGACCGGAAGGGGAGGAAGCGATGACGCGACCGGCCGACACGCGCGAGCAGCGACGCAACGATGCACTGCGGGCATTGCTCGACGAGCTGCTGCACGAGGTGCGGGAGGTGAATCGCCACAGCGCGGAGTGGACGCTCGAAGAGCGCGCGCGTGCCGAGGCGGACCTCGAGGCCATCATGCTGCGCGTGCGCGCCAGCGCGTTCGACAACCCGGAAGGCTGAACGCGCGGGCGGCCAGCCGATGATCGAGCTGGGCTCACTCTCGATCTGGCTGGCACTGCTCCTGGCGCTGTGGGCGCTGGTCGCCGGCGCCGGCGGCGTGGTGCGGCAGCGCGACGATCTCGCCGAGAGCGCATCCCGCGCGCTCGTCGCGGCCGGGTTCTTCGTGACCCTCGCCTTCGCGGGGCTGCTCGATGCCTTGCTTGGCGCCGACCTCAGCGTACGCTACGCGGCCCGGCACGTCACGCAGATCCTCCCCGGTGCATGGCGCATCGCCGCGCTGTGGGCGGGGGTGGAGGGGCGCGTGCTCACCTGGGCGATGTTCACGGTGATCGTCGCGGGCGCGCTTGCGGTCACGGTTCGCCGCCGCGGCGCCGCCGGCCGCGGCCTGGTCTCCACGCTCATGGCGGCCGCACTCGTCATCGCCGTGTCGCTGGCCGCGATTGGCGCCAACGCATTCGTGCGGCTCACCGTCGCCCCCATAGAGGGAGCCGGCCTGCTGCCGATGCTGCGCGATCCCGGCTTCCTCGTCGCGCCCCCGCTGCTGCTGCTGGGGTGCGCGCTCACGCTGCCGATGGGCGCCATCGCCGGTGCCGCCATGGTCGCGCGACGCCTCACACGCGATGACATTCGCGCGCTGCGCGCGTGGGCGCAGGTTGCCTTCACGGTGCTCACGCTCGGCCTGGCCGCGTGGCTCTGGTGGAACGCGCGCCTCTCGGGCGACCGTCTCGGATGGATGGCGGATGCACTGACCGTTCCCGTGTTCGCGCCGTGGCTGCTGCTCGTCATCGCGCTGCACGCGCTGGCCCGGGCGGACAGTGCGCGAGATCATGTATCAGGCGTTGCGAAACTCGCCCTCGTGCTCGCCGCGGCGGTGCCGCTGCTGACGTTGCTCGTGCCCATCGCGCCGCTGTCGCCGGTGGCGGAGCAGGCGACGCGGTTCGCCGGGTGGACGCAACTCATCGCGTGGCTGGCCGTGTCGCTCTGCATCGTCGTGCTGGCGTTTGCCGTGGCGCGCATTCACCTCGATCCACCGTCGGCCGAAAGTCGTGTTGCGGCCAGCATGCCCGCGGATTTCAGGCGCGTTGCCGCACCGCTGGCGCACGCCGGCTTCGTGATCGTGCTCGTGGCAATCGCGGGTTCGCTGTTCCGCTCCGATCAGGAGCTGGTGCTCCGGGTGGGCGAGCCGGCGAGCGTGCGCGATCCATACGGATTGCACTGGGAGTTCGTCGCGCAGGGGATCTCGCGCGTGGAGGCGGCGGACGGCGGTGTGCTCGCGCTCGGCGTGGAGGTGAAGCAGGGCAGTGGCGCGCCGGCGCTGGTGAGCAGCGAGGCGCGCGCCTGGGTGGACGCGCGCGGGATGCCGATCGGCGAACCATACGTCGCGACCGGAGTGCACGGCTCGGCGCTCGAACAGGTTCGGGTGCGACTGGTGGAGGTGATCGACGAGGGACGCTCGCGTGTGCAGGTCAACTTCGTGCCGCTGGCGTGGCTCACGTGGCTCGGCGCCGCCTGCATGGTGGGTGCGGGCGCGCTGGCCATGTGGCCGGGAGCGCGCGACCGCGTGCGCGAGCACGAAGTGTCCACCCTCGCGCCGGACGACGCGCCATGAGCCCGTTCCTGGTCGGGGCGGTGCTCGGCGTGCTGGCAGTGGGTTGGGTACTGCAGCCGCTGTTTCGGGGTGGATCGATGGCGGGAGCGGACCGGCCGCAGCCGCCCGGCGACGATGCCCAGGGATCGGCGGAGGAGCGTCGTCGCCGACCGCAGCCGCCTAACGTTCGATCGCTTCGAGACGGCGGATCGCCACCCGGATCGGCATGAACGTCGCCGCCAGGCAGAGCGCCGCCGCGGCCCCCGTGCCCACCACCAGTTCGGTGGGATCGGCCGACCCGCCGAAGCTGCGCGCGCTCAGGTAGGAGTACACCGGACGCGCCTGCAGCACGATCACGCCGCCGATCAGGCAGATCGCCGCCATCATGTAAAGCAGCCCGCCGAACGACGTCGGGATCTGCGCCGCGTTCTCGGTCTCGAACTGCGGATACAGGGTGCCGAAGCCGAGGGCGAGCCCCGACAGGGCAAACGTCAGCAGCACCACCGATCCCAGCGACAGCGCGAACATGAAGGTGCTCACCTGCAGCAGCGTATTCGTCACGCCGACGATCGCCACCGCCAGCGCGAGCAGCGGCAGCGTGCCGACCCAGAACTTGGACCAGAGCAGGTCGCGCATGGACATCGGGCTCGAGCGCAGCAGCCACCAGGTGCGCCCCTCGAGGCTTACCCCCGGGAAGATGAAGCGCGCCGCCACCGAGGCCAGCACGAACCCCGCCAGCGCCAGGTTGAGGAACGGGATCAGGTTCACGATGAAGAACGTGATCCCGTCGCCGGTGAGCGGGAGGAACTTGATGTTGAACACGTAGACGACCACCAGCACCGCCAGCAGGATGAGCTGCGACCACTGCGTGCTGTCGCGGAAGAAAATGCGCACTTCCTTGAGCACGAGTTCGCGGCGCAGGACCCCCAATGGCGTGAGCAGCCGGCGTGCGAACCGTCCCACCGCGCCATCGCGCACGAAGCGCTCGGCCCCCTCCTGCGCCTTGGTGAAGCCGGGGGCGTAGAGCCCGCGGTGCAGCAGTGCGCCGAGCACGACCAGCGCGGCGGCGGTGGACCAGAGCAGATACAACGGCAGTGGATCGAACCGGCCGGTGAGCCAGCTCATGAGCGTGCGCTGCAGCCATTCGCTGGGGAGGAACGGCGACGTGGGCCCGCGCAGCACGGCGATGAAATCCACCAGCGAGCGGAACCCCTCGGGGCGGGCCAGCTTCTCCGGTCGCATCAGCCGGAACAGCAGCACCAGCCCCGCCGCCGCCAGCACCGCGATCACGCTCAGGATGTCGCGCGTGCGTCGCGCCGGAAAGAGGTTCACCAGCAGCAGCGTCACCGCACTGCCGATCACCGCCGGGATCACGAGGAACGGAATCAGCCCGGCGATGGCCACGAAGGCGAACCACGGGCCGCCGTCGTACGCCACGCCATATGCCGCCAGCATGGGGAACGCGAGCAGCACCACCATCCAGCTCGAGTTCACGGTCGTCTCGGTGAGCTTCGCGCCGTACAGCGTGAGCCAGTCCACCGGCGACGATACCAGCATGTCGAGATCGCGCGCGAGGAAGAAGCTCGACAGCGCGGTGATCACGTTCGACAGCAGGAGGATCGACACGAACGCGAGCAGGATCAGCCCGAGCAGCTTGCCGGCGAGCAGTGGGCCGATCTCGGCCACGCCGCGGAAGTACGTCAGCATCCGGAACAGCAGCCCGAAGGCAAACGCCCAGAAGAGCGCGCCTACCGTCGCGAGCAGCGCGATGCGCCCCGTGCGGGCACGCGAGCCGCCGTCGGTGCTCCTGCTCCCTGCGCGAATGGTGAGCATCCGCGGTGTGAGCAGGTGCAGGATGCCCGGCCGACGCACCGGCGCGTCAGGCATCGAGTACCTCGACGAGCTCGCGTGCGGCGCTGTCGCCGGTGAGCCGCAGGAAGATCGACTCGAGCGCGCCATCGGCGTCACCGTCGCGCCCGGCGGCGTCACGGCGCAGCTCGTCCATCGTCCCGGCGGCGCGAATCACGCCGTTCTGGATGATCGCCACGCGGTCGCAAAGCTGCTCGGCCACCTCCAGCGTGTGCGTCGACATCATGATCGTGTGACCGCGGCGCGTGTACTCGCGAAAGAGATCCTTGAGGATGCGCGCCGCCTTGGGATCGAGCCCCACCATGGGCTCATCCACGACGATGGTGTCGGGACGGTGCACGAATGCACTCGAGATGATCAGCTTCTGCCGCATGCCGTGGCTGTAGCTCTCCACGAGTTCGTCGCGCCACTCGTCGAGGTCGAACAGCGCCAGCAGCTCGTGCGACCGGCGCTCCACCACCTCGCCCTCCTGCCCGTACAGCCCCGCCACGAATCGGAGGAACTCGGCGCCGGTCAGCTTCTCGTAGATGAAGGGTCGGTCGGGGATGAATCCCATGCGGCTCCGCGCCGCCACGGGATCCGCCACGAGATCGATGCCGCCGACCTCGATGCGCCCCGCGGTGGGGCGCAGGATCCCGGCGATCATGCGCAGCGTGGTCGTCTTGCCCGCGCCGTTAGGCCCGAGAAAGCCGAACAGTTCACCGGCCGGCACCTCGAGGTTGATGGCGTCGACGGCCGTGAACCGGCCATACCGCTTGGTGAGGTTCGTGAGGCTGATCATGTTCGATGCATCGCTCCGCCGGTGTGCGCCGGTCGCGAGTGGAGGGTCAGCGGTGCGGTCATGGCGACCCGATCACGTCGAGCCGCATGCGGCCCATGAGACGAACCAGCTCCGCCTGGCTCGCGAGACCGCCGCGCACGAGGCGTATGTGCGATGCGCTGGCGGGGAACTGGCCGAAGGTGGGATCAACCGCCACCCAGTCGTTCAGCAGCACCTCGGGCCACGCGTGGTAGTAGAAGCGCCCGTTCACCCAGGCCACCCCCGCGACGACGCGCGAGGGAATGCCGGCCGCGCGCGCAAGCGCCACGTAGAGCTGCGCATGCTCGTTGCAGTCGCCCGCCCGCGCCGCCAGTACCTGCCTGGCGCTCGGCACCGTGACTGTCACGCGCTTCTCGAGCGAGTCGTGCACCCACTGCAGCAGGCGCCGCGCGGCGACCGCCGGATCGCGTGTATCCGACGTCAGTCGCACCGCCAGCGCGCGAATCTCCGGCGCGTCGCGCTCGAGCAGTGGCTCCGCCGCCAGCGCGCTCCGGTAGCGACGTCGGAAGGCGCCCGTGGCCGGTCGCGTCCAGTCGGCCGCCATCGCGCTGCTGTCCTCACGGGTGATCGTCAGCGTATCGCCGGACCAGTGCTGCCGGCCGCCGCCGAGCTCGTAGCGCGACGTGTCGAGCCCCGACAGCCGGACCGTCAGTCGCTGACGATTCCGCACGGCATCGAGGGCACCGGCGGAGATGGCCGTCTCGGTGAGCAGGTCGTTCCCGGCCGACTCCGTTGCGCCGGACGTCGCATCGAGCCGCCAGTTCTCGAACGCCTCCTCGTACGCGGTTCGGTGCAGCGAAAAGCCGAGCGCCTGTTCCACAGCCACCAGCCGCCCCTGTCGATCCACCCAACCTCGGAACGACGTCGGTCCATCGCTCGCGAGCTGGAAGGCGCGAACGGTATCGCTGTGCGCGCTCACCCAGCGGCCGGTGCTTGCGTCGAGCATCGCGCTGTCGCTGACGGTGAACAGCGACTCCGCGGCGACGCGTACCCCCATGGGCCGCGTGCCCGGGACGGTGGGGTCGAAGGTGGCAAGCGAGAACTGCTGCCCCACCGCGAGCTCCTCGCCGAGCGCCAGCACCAGGGGGACGATCGTGGGGAGCAGGATCGGTCCTTCGATGCGCACGCGGTGCGAGTCGGGTTGCGATCCGGCGCCGTGGCTGATCGAGAACGCCACCAGGGAGTCGCCCAGCACGCGCCCCGTCACGTCGATGGGCGCGCTGTCGGCCTCGAAGCCGAGTGCGAACTCGGCGAGTTCGAGTCGCCGCGTCAACCGCACGTCCGACTGCGCGGTGACTCGATGATTGCTGCCGCCAGCCGCGACGTCGGCCACGAGATAGTCGACGATGGAGAATCCAGACTGCGCGGTGTCGACCGTGGACGAGGCATAGCCCACGTGCCGGCCGTTGCGCTCCACCCGGTAGTACGTTCCCCCCGGTGCCACGCGCATGGCTGCCTCCGCCAGTCGGCGCGCGGGCGCCTCGGCCCGTTCGCGCCGCAGGAACATGGCCAGGCCGGCGGCCCACGCGATCAGCACGCCGACGGCCACCGCGCCACGCCGGTTCACGAGGCCCGCCTCGTTGCATACGCCGAGAAGATCTCCTGCTCCAGCGCACCCTCCACGACGATGATCACGCGTGCGGGCTGCGCATGTCGCTGGGCGTGGCGATGCAGCACGTCGATCATGACATCGGCGCAATCCTCGATGTCGAGGTTCCCCGCGCCAAGTCCGAAGGGCGGGAGCGCCAGCTCGTCGACGCCGAAGTCCGATGCGCGCTGCAGCGCGCTCGTCAGCGCGCGTCGCACGCTCTCCCTCGACACGGCTTCGTCGTCGCTGGTGATGACCGCGTGAATCAGCAGCTCGGCCGTCAGGTCGCCGGCACCGGTGACCACGGCGGAACCCACCGCCAGCGGTTCATGCACCTGGAGTTGCCGCGCGAGCGCGTCCCCCGCCGCCGACTCGAGTCGCCGGAGCAGCGGTGTGGTGGCGCGCAGCTCGGCGTCGACCGGGCGGGCGAGCGCGCCGGTCTCGACGAAAGCCAGGTCGTCCGTGATCACCTCGATCATGCGCGCGCCAGCTCAGCGAATGGTGAGCGACGTTTCGTCGGCAATCCAGCCGATATACCGGGCGAGCCCGGCCGTCACCGGAAGCGCGAGCAGCTCCGGCACCTTGTACGGGTGCAGTTCGGTGAATGCGGCCTTCAGCGATTCCACCGCCGCCGATCGGGTCTTGAGAAGAATCACGACTTCCTGCTCATCGGCGATCCGGTCCTCCCAGCGATACAGCGACCGCGCTGCGGGCAGCATGGTGCCGCACGCGATGAGTCGTCGTTCGAGCAGCGAGCGGACCAGGGTCACCGCTTCCGCTTCGGATGCTACGGTGGTCAGAACGACGACGGCGTCTGCGTAGGACATGGATGGGTTCAGGAGTGATGGTACCGCCGCCTCGCAGGCCGAGGTCCCCCGAAAGGGACCGCTGCCGGCCCTGCGAGGTCACGCTGTCGCGCTCCGAAGTCGCTGACTTGTCATGATTTCGTTAATCGGACAGCTTTGTCGGGCTATGGTAGAAGACGCGTTGAAGATTCGCGGAGCACGCGAGCACAACCTCCGCAACATCGACGTCACCATCCCGCGCGACCGTCTCACGGTCGTCACCGGCCTCTCCGGCTCCGGTAAGTCCTCGCTCGCCTTCGACACCATCTACGCCGAGGGGCAGCGCCGCTACGTGGAGTCGCTGTCGGCGTACGCCCGGCAGTTCCTCGGCCTCATGGAGAAGCCCGACGTCGACTCCATAGAAGGGCTCTCGCCGGCGATCTCGATCGAGCAGAAATCGGCCGGTCACAACCCGCGTTCCACCGTCGGGACCGTCACCGAAATCTACGACTACCTGCGCCTGCTGTATGCGCGCGCGGGCACGCCGCACTGTCCCGAGTGCGGGAACCCGGTCGAACGGCAGAGCGCCTCGCAGATGGCGGACACGATTCTTTCGTGGCCGGAGGGCACGCGACTCGAACTGCTTGCACCGCTCGTGCGCGGCCGCAAGGGCGAGTTCCGCGAGCTGTTCGAGAACGCGCGCAAGCAGGGGTTCATACGCGCCGTCGTCGACGGCGAGGTGATCGAGGTCGCGAATCCGCCACGACTCAACAAGCGGAAGAATCACGATGTGGCCATCATCGTCGACCGGCTGGTTGTGCGGGTCGACGATCGCGGGCGCCTCACCGATTCGCTGGAGACGTCGCTCAAGCTGGCCGACGGCATGGTGGACGTGGTGCGTCACGATGGCGACGAGCCGGTGCACCAGCTTTTCTCGGAGCGGTACGGTTGCGCCAGCTGCGGCATCTCCATGCCCGAGCTCGAGCCGCGCCACTTCTCGTTCAACTCGCCCTTCGGCGCGTGTCCGGCCTGTGGAGGACTTGGCGTGGCGCGGAAGGTCAGCGAGGAGCTGATCCTCGGCGACCCGAGCATCTCGATTCTCGAAGGCGTCATCCTGCCGTGGGGGGAGCCCGATGGCTACCTGCGCCGGACGATCCTCCCCGCGCTGGCCGCGCACCTGGACTTCGACCTCAACACCCCGTGGGGGGAGCTCCCCGAGCGCGTGCGAGAGGCGCTGCTGTTCGGGCAGTCCGGCAGCAGCGGCACCGGGTCCGGGCGCGGCGCCAAACGGAAGCGCGCCACCGGCCGTCGCTCGAAGCACGACGGCGATGCGAACTGGGACGGCATCGTGTCGAACATCCAGCGGCGTTATGCGGAAACGTCGTCGGATTCGATCCGGATGTCGCTCGAGGAGTACATGGTTGCGCGGCCGTGCGAGGTGTGCAACGGCCAGCGGTTGCGCGCCGAGTCGCTCGCGGTCACCATCGGCGAGCGGAGCATCGGCGATGTGGTGGAGCTGCCGATCGACGAAGCGGGTCGCTTCTTCGATGCGCTCCCCATTCGCGGCAATGGTCGCCCGGGTCTCGATGCGGACATCGCCGGTCCCATCCTGAAGGAAGTGCGTGAGCGGTTGCACTTTCTCGTGAATGTGGGCCTCGACTACCTGACGCTCGGCCGCGCCGCCGAATCGCTCTCCGGGGGCGAGGCACAGCGCATCCGACTCGCGACGCAGATCGGTTCGCGGCTGGTGGGGGTGCTGTACATCCTCGACGAGCCGTCCATCGGGTTGCATCAGCGCGACAACCTGCGCCTGCTCGAAACGCTCCAGCGGTTGCGCGACCTCGGCAACACCGTGATCGTGGTCGAGCACGATGAGGAGACGATTCGCGCCGCCGACTACGTGATCGATCTCGGCCCGGGGGCGGGGCGACATGGCGGTGCGGTGGTGGCATCGGGTACCGTGGACGATGTGATGCGCGACCCCGCCTCGCTCACCGGACGCTACCTCACGGGCGCGATGGCCGTTCCCGTACCATCGTTGCGACGTCCGGTGGATCCGCGCCGCATGCTCGCCATCCGCGGTGCCCGCGAACACAACCTGCGCGCCATTGATGTCGAGATCCCGCTGGGGCTGTTCGTCGCCGTCACCGGTGTGTCCGGGTCGGGGAAGTCGACGCTGATCGAGAACATCCTGCACAGGGCGCTGGCCCGTCATTTTTACAGGGCCCGGATGATCCCCGGCGCGCACGATCGCATCAACGGGCTCGAACACATCGACAAGGTCATCGACATCGACCAGAGCCCGATCGGTCGCACGCCGCGCTCCAATCCGGCGACGTACACCGGGCTGTTCACCCCCATCCGTGAACTCTTCGCCGAAATGCCGGAGGCGAAGATCCGCGGATACGGGCCGGGGCGCTTCTCCTTCAACGTGAAGGGCGGACGGTGCGAGGCGTGCCAGGGCGACGGCCTCGTGAAGATCGAGATGCACTTTCTCCCCGACGTGTACGTGCCCTGTGAGGTGTGCAAGGGACGGCGCTACAACCGCGAGACGCTCGAGGTGCGCTTCCGCGGGCACAACATCGCCGACGTGCTGGAGATGACGGTGGAGGATGCGCTCGCCTTCTTCGAGAACCAGCCGCGCATCTACCAGAAGTTGCGCACGCTGAACGACGTGGGACTCGGGTATGTGCACCTCGGCCAGAGCGCGACGACGCTCAGCGGGGGCGAGGCGCAGCGCGTGAAGCTCGCCACCGAGCTTTCCCGGCGCGACACCGGGCGCACGCTCTACATCCTGGACGAACCGACCACGGGACTGCACTTCGAGGACGTGCGCGTGCTGCTCGAAGTGCTGCACAGACTGGTCGATCGCGGGAACACCGTGCTCGTGATCGAGCACAATCTCGATGTGCTGAAGACGGCCGACTGGATTATTGATCTCGGGCCGGAGGGCGGCAGCCGCGGCGGATCGGTCGTGGCGGCGGGCTCGCCAGAGGACGTCGCGAGCGTTTCCGAGAGCCACACCGGGCGCTACCTGCAGCCGCTGCTGCCCAAGCCGGGGCGACGCAAAGCCGGGTAGCGGGTTCACCCCGGGCGTGGCAGCCCCGCCTGCGGTGGGCTCTCGCGGAGGTGCGACCTCAGCGACCTCCGCGTCCTCCTTGTGGCGGTAAAGGGAGCCAGCCCCGCCACCGGCCCAAGCGGCCCCACAACCGGAATTTCGCCTATGGCGCGATCGTCGAGTCCGATGCATACTGTCGTCATGTCAGTGTACGAACCGGGATCGCGGCCGCGCACGACGGCTGGCCGGCCATGAGCGCGCGCGGATGGCGTCACCTGGCCCTGTCGGCGCTCGCGCTGGTGGTTGTGCCGGCATCGTGGTCCGTCGCCCAGGGGAACAGCGTGAAGGCCGCCAGGCCAGCGGGTGCCCCGCGCACATTCGTGGTCGGCACGGTAACCGACAGCCTTGGCTATCTGGGACCGCTCGCCGGTGCCACGGTCTTCTCCCCGGATGGCGTGAGCGCCGTGACCGATTCGGCGGGGCATTTCCGCCTGGGGCCGTTGAACGCGGGCAAGACCGTGATTGCGTTCGCGCACCCCCGTCTCGACTCCATCGGCTTCTTCGCGGTACCGCGCGAGTTCGACATCCCGTCCGCCGATTCGTTCGTCGTGGCGCTCACCACGCCGTCGCGCGAGCAGGTATATCGCGCCATGTGCGACACGCTCACCGAGTCCCCCGCCGGCATCGTGACCGGACGCGTCTTCTACTCCGAGAGCGGCAATCCGGCTTCGCTTGGCGAGGTCGTGGTCTACTGGACGGAGTGGGCGGTGGGGCCGGACGAGGCGGTGAAGCTCGAGCAGTCCCGTCGCACTCCCATCCGTGAGGATGGCACGTATCGACTGTGCAACGTGCCCACGAACGTGCAGCTCGTGCTGCAGGTGGTGATGGGCACGCGTCTCGGGCTGGAGATGCCGGTGTCGCACGGCGATCGCCTGATCGTGCTGCAGGACCTGTCAATCGGCCTCTCGGTCCCCTGACGGGGGGAGCCGCATTCGCCAGCGCGTTCGGCACCGATACGCGCCTGTCGGCGCCTGACGTCGCCCGGTATCTTCCCGCAGCACGGGCCCCGCGCTCCACCGGAGCCCGCCGCCGTCGAAACAGCCGGGTTGCCGCGCCGTAGTGAGCCCACACGCTTCGCCCAGGGACGACATGCTTACTCGAGACGACATCGAAGGCTTTCTGGACCGGCTTTCCGCCGATGGCGCCACCTATTCGGAGGTCGAGCCCGGACTCTGGCTCGTTCGCCCCGGTGGCGCGCTCGACCTCGACGTGGTCGTGCATTACTCGCCGCCGGTCGTGCTCTTCCGCCTCAAGGTCATGGAGGTGCCCACCGACGACACCACCAGCGCGGAACTCAACCGGCGCCTGCTCCAGATGAATGCCACCGATCTCGTCCACGGGTCGTACGGCATTTCCGAGAACGCCATTGTGCTCACCGAGGCGCTCGAACTCTCGCACCTCGACTACGAAGAATTTCTCGCCAGCTATGAAAGCATGACGCTGGCCCTGGCCACACAGCTCCGGGAGCTGTCCGTGTACCGGGAGGCACGCTGAGCATGGGTATCTTCGATCGACTCGCCTCGCTGCTCAAGTCGAACATCAATGACCTGATCTCCTCCGCGGAAAATCCGGAGAAGATGCTGAACCAGATCATTGTCGACATGAACGGGCAGCTCACGAAGGCCAAGCAGCAGGTGGCCGCCGCGATTGCCGACGAGAAGCGGTTGCGCGACCAGGCCGACGGCGAATTCCGCCAGGCCGATGACTGGGAGAAGAAGGCCATGCTCGCCGTCCAGGAAGGACGCGACGACCTGGCCAAGCAGGCGCTCCTCCGCCACGGCGAGCACGTGAGCCACGCCCAGCAGCTCGAGGTCACCTGGCAGGCGCACCAGGAGGAGACCGAGAAGCTCAAGGCGTCGCTCCGCGACCTGCACGACAAGATCGAGGAAGCCAAGCGCAAGAAGAACCTGCTGCTCGCACGGCAGCGTCGCGCGCAGGCGCAGAAGCGCATCACCGAGACGATGTCGTCGATGTCCGAGAAGTCGGCGTTCGAGGCATTCGCCCGCATGGAGGAGCGCGTCGAGCAGAATGAACGCCAGCTCAAGGCGTCCATGGAGATCGACGAGGAGTTTGCCGGCGATCGGCTGAGCAACGACTTCAAGCGGCTCGAGCGGCAGGCGGGCGCGGTGAGCGCCGACATGCAGCTGCTCGCGCTCAAGCAGAAGATGGGCATCCTCCCCGCGGGGAGCTCGCAGCGGAACCGTCAGCTCGGCTCGGGCGCCGACGAGCCCGCCGAGGTGGAGGCCGAGATCGAGGAGACGCCGGAGGGGCAGAAGAAGTCCCCTTGAGCAGGACGCTGCCGGAGCGGTTCCGCTTTGGTCCCATCCTGGCCGGAACGGTCGCCACCGTTCTGCTGCTGGTGCTGTTCGGGCGCATTGCGGACCTGATCCTGCTGCTGTTCATCGCGGTCCTGATCTCGCTCTTCCTCGGTGCGCTCGCCGATTTCTTCGTCCGCCACGCCCCCATCTCGCGGCCGTTCGCGCTCGCGCTCGCCGTCATCCTCAGCGTGGCGGCGCTCGCGGGGCTGATCGCGCTGCTCTTCCCGCCGGTCATCCGCCAGACGCGCGAACTGGTGGAGGTATTGCCCACATACCTCGAGGCGTGGGAGCGCGGCGTTGGCCGCTTCCTCGCCCGCTACCCGGCGCTGCGATCGGTCTGGCGACCCGACGAGCACCAGCTCGTGACCTCCGTCTTCGAGCAGGTCACGAGTGGCTTCGACAACCTCGTGCCGCGCGTCGTCTCCATCGTGCACGTGGCGATCAACCTCGTGTCGGTCGCGGTGATGTCCATCTATCTCGCGCTCCAGCCGGGGCTCTACCGCGAGTGGCTGATCGCCCTCTTCCCGCCGGTGCACCGCGACCTCGTGCGCGACGTACTCGGCGATCTCGGGAGCAACCTCCGGGCGTGGATCGTGGCGCAGATGCTGGCGATGGTCGTGCTGGCGATCCTCACCGCCATCGGCCTGTACCTGCTGCACGTGCCGTACTCGCTCACCTTCGGCGTCTTCACCGGCATGGTGGCCATCGTGCCCTTCTTCGGCACGCTCGTCTCCACGCTGCTGCCGGCGCTGTTCGTGCTCGGCGGCGATGGCGTCTGGGGGATGGGACCGGGGGCGCATGCCTGGCTCGTGATCCTGCTCGGCGCGGTGATTCACATCATCGAGGGCAACCTCGTCATCCCGCTCATCACGGCCAAGCGGGTCGAACTGCCGCCGGTGCTGACCATCATGTCGGTGCTCGTGGTCGGCAAGCTGCTGGGGTTGGGCGGGCTGCTCATCGCGGTGCCGACGCTCGCCGTCGCCATGGTCGTGCTGCGCCGCATCCTGATCAACCGCGTGTACGAAGGGCAGGGCTTCCGCCGCGCCGCGCGCGATCGCGCGCACGTGCTGCGCGTCCCCGCGCCCGAGGGCGGGGTGCTCGTGGCGGATACGCAGGAGCTGGACATCGTGGCGGACGCCGAGCGCGTGGCCTGACCCCCGCGCGGGACATCGCGACATCGGCTGCAGTGGCAGGATACCGAGCCACGGGCGCGGCGGCGTAACGTGACTGCGCACACCGCCTGACGCCGCGCGTCATTGGCGCTGCCGCCGGCCCATCCCTCACGAACATCGTGACCGGCGAACCCGCACTGGTGCCGCGCCATGAGCGTGCTCCTGCGCATGACCAATGTCTCGCGAGCCTTTCGCGCCGGCGTCACGGGGTGCACGGCGTCGGTTCAGGCGCTGCGCCACGTCACCTTCGAGCTGCACGCCGGCGAGCTGCTGCAACTGGTGGGAGAGCGCGGTAGCGGCAAGAGCACGCTGCTTCGCATCGCCGCCGGCGGCATTCGCCCCGACAGCGGCGAGGTGACCTGGACGTCGCCATCGCATGCCGGAGCACGGAGTGTCGCGCTCGCCGGGGAGCATTCGGCGGCAAGCGCATTGCTCACCGTGCGCGAGGTGCTCGAATATGCCGCACTTGCCGCCGACGTGCCGATGCGTCACCGGTATGCGGCCGTGCAGCGCGTGCTCGCGACCGCGGAGCTGCAACGGCTGGCGGAACGGCGCACGGCGCTCCTCTCCAGCAGCGAACTCGCCAGGCTGCAGCTTGCCACGGCGCTGCTCCCGGCGCCCCGCGTGCTGCTGATTGACTGCCCGCTGGCGCCACTTCCGCGCGCCGACTGGCGCGCCATCGCCGCCATCGCGCGTGAGCATGCGGCGCACGGCGGTGCCGTGATCGCCGCCGTGCGCACGCCGCTGTTTGCCGGCGTGGCCACTCGCACGCTCGCGCTGCGGTGGGGGATGCTCGTCACGTCCGCGGTGGAACCTGCACGTCGCCGGTTGGCGCTCGATGTGGACGATGCGGAGCTGGCTGCGCGTGTGCTCGCGCCGCGGCATGTGGCTGAACGCGCGAGCGATGGCCGGCTCACCGTGTCGCTCGATCGCGGCAGCGCCGAGGAAGTGCTCGCAGACTGCATCCGGGCCGGCATCGTCGTGCGGCGATCGGAAGTCCATACGCCCGGCACCACGCCGGGCGGCTAGATTGTGCCGCAGCCCTCCCTGGCCCGCCCGCTGCGTTCGACGCCGCTCCTGCCATGACCGAGTTCCGACTCTACAACACGCTCACCCGCCGCGTCGAACCGTTTGCGCCCGCCGACGGCAAGACGGTCAAGCTCTACACCTGCGGGCCCACGGTCTACAATCCGGCGCACCTCGGCAACTTCCGCACGTTCCTGTTCGAGGATCTGCTGCGCCGCTCGCTGAAGATGGCGGGGTGGCAGGTGTATCAGGTGATGAACCTGACGGACGTCGATGACAAGATCATCGCGCGTGCGAGCCAGACGGGGAAGACCATCGGCGAGGTGACCGAACCGGTCACGGAGATCTTCCACGCCGACCGGCGTTACCTGCGCATCCAGGACGCCGAGCTGTATCCGCG
>DASSBZ010000157.1:0-6279 GCA_035698205.1 Gemmatimonadaceae bacterium
GACCACGAGCACGACCGCCAGCGCGACCTCGGCCACGACCAGGCCATGGCGGACCCGGTTGCGCGCCATGCTCGACGTGCTGCGCGTGCCGGAGTCCTTGATCGCCGCGCTCACGGCCTGCTGGCGGATGTGCAGCAGCGGTGCGAGCCCGAACACCACGCCGCTCAATACGGCGATGCCGAGCGTGAAGGTGAGCACGAGCGGATCGATGCCGATCTCCACCGCGCGCGGCAATCCCTCGGGGCTCGCGGCGATGAGCGCGCGCAAGGCGAACCACGCCAGCGCCACGCCGAGCGCGCCGCCGATCACCGCCAGCGCCACCCCCTCGGTCACGAACTGTCGCAACAGTCGTCCACGCCCCGCTCCCAGCGCCGTGCGGATCGCGAACTCCCGGTGCCGCGACTCGGCGCGCGCGAGCAGCAGGTTGGCGAGATTCGCGCAGGCAATCAGCAGCACGAACGCCACCGCGCCCTGCAACACCCACAGCGCCGTCCGCACGTTACCGATCACGTCATCCTGCAGCGAAGCGTACTGCAGGCGATGTTGGTCGGTCGACGGCACATGCGTCTCGGGGTTCAGCTCCCGCCACCGGATGAGCAGGTTCTCGAGCTCGGCGCGTGCCTGCGCGAGCGTGACGTCGGGCGCCAGCCGGCCAACCAGGTACAGATAATGACTGCCGCGATTCTGCCTGTTCGCGGGATCGAGTGGCAACGGTGCCCAGAGCTCCGCCCGGCTGTCATGTACGTCGAACCCCGGCGGCATGACTCCCACGACGGTCCGTTGCGCGCCGTCGACCTCGATGGTTCGACCGACGATGGTTGGATCGGCGGCGAACTTGCGCTCCCACAGCTCGCTGGAGAGCACGACCACCGGATCGGCGTTTGGCAGCGTCTCCGCCTCGGTGAAGGTGCGCCCGAGCCGCGGCGTCACGCCCAGCACGTCGAACAGGGTGCTGGTGGCGCCGACGGCCGTCACGCGCTCGGGCGCATCGCCCTCGCTGAGGTTGACGGCGGTCGTCGTGTACGCGCCCACCTCGCTGAAGGACTTTGCGCGCTCCCGCAGCTCGAAGTATTCAGGGGGTGAGATCCAGAACCGGTCGAATCCGAGCCCCGGAAACTGGCTCGTGATCATCAGCAGGCGATCGGGCTGCGGATACTCGAGCGGTCGCAGCATCACCGAGTTGATCACACTGAAGATCGCGGCGTTGGCACCGATGCCAAGCGCCAGCGTCAGGACGGCGAGAATGGCGAAGCCGGGCGATCGCGCCAGCCCGCGGAGTGCATAGCGAAGGTCCTGGAACATGTCGCGCACGCTGTCACCTCGGTTTCCGGGCGGATGGTCGAGAGTTACCTCCGGCGAGGGCAGCGTCGTTCGGGCCGCGCCGCGATCACCGCATTCCGTGATGCGGTGGCGACGAAGATCGGACACCAACCCCGCGGTTCGACAGTACGTCGGGCGGCGGGGTTGATGTCCGGGGATGAGTTGTTACCAGCTCGGGCCGAGCAGTACCGCGTTGGCGAAGATCGGCAGGAGTCCGCGGAAGAGATCCCGGAAGTTCGGATCCTCCACGAAGCCGATCACGCGCCCGCCGCCGGCGCGCTCGGTCCACACCCACGGCGACAGCGCCCGCTGCTCCGGCGCCTCGGGCCAGAGGTAGCCGGAGAGCCGCAAACGGTCCGCCGCGGCGAAGCGGATGACTGCTTCGCCGGCCTCGAGGTCCTCCGGCACGGTCAGTACGCGGTCGGAGTTCAGGAACACCGGGAAGGCGGTGTCGCGAATGCCGGCCATCAGGGGGGAGAGCGTGTCGGCGGTGACGCGAACGATCGCGCCGGGCACCCGGGCGGGGAGCGGTGCGCCGCCGGCGCTGTCGGCGCGGCTGCTGTCGCGCTTCACCCGGACGCGCGCGAGGCCGAGTCGTTCCGTCGCGAGCCAGGTGGTGGCGTTCTCGAGGGTGATCAGCACGCCACCATTCCGGACCCAGCGCGCGATGTTGGCGCGCCCGCCCTCACCGAGTTCGCGATCGAGCGCGCCGGCGCTGGCGGACGGGACGATGAGCACATTGAACTCGTCGAGCCCGGACCCGGATGCGAAGCCGATGTCGACGGTCGTGACCGGGTAGCGGAGCCGCTGATCGAGCGCGTACCACGCGAAGCCGAACGACGATGCACCGACGGGCGATCCACCCACGAGCGCCACGCGCGGCTGGCGCACGAACATCACACTGTTCGATCCGAGATCGATCCCCGAGTCGACGGCGGCCGACATCAGCGGCGTGACGTGGGCGCCCGCGGCAACGGCGCCGGCGCGCACGCGCGCGTGGACGCTGCTGTCGTTGGACGCCACGCGCACCAGGAACGCACCACGCGGGAACGACACCCCTCCGAGCGTGAACGCGCGTTGCGCGTACCAGACCCGCACGCTGTCGGCGAGCAGTGCGCCGAGCAGTCGCAACGACGCCTCGCTCCCCGGCTCGAACGCGTACGCGTAGCGCGCGCGTGACGGGGCGGTCGCGTCGGGGCGGAGCGACTCGCGCGTGACCGGCTCCGTCGCGGCGGGGAGGGTGCGTGTTTCCCATGCAGCCAGCCGGAACGCGTACGGCAGCGACCACGCGGTCACATCATAGAAGCGATCCGGCATGCCGGTGCGCCGCGACTCGAGCTCGGTCCGGATGAACACTGTGTCGAGCCGGGCATCGGGCTCGAGGATGGCGCGCGCCAGTCGCCCCTGCGGCTGGTCGTAGCTCACGGCATAGCTGCCCGCGTTCGCGCGAGCGGTCGCGGCCGATGTCGCACCGTACGCGGTCCCCGACACGGAGGCATCGCCGGTGAGACGCGATACCTCGATGCCGTTGTCGAGGAGCAGCGCGGCCAGCGAATCCGCCCTCCCGTCGAGATCACGGGCGAACACCATGCCGCGTGGTCCGTCGTCGCGTGCCGGCGCGCGGCGGAACTCGGCGTAGTCGCGCACCAGCTCGCGCGCATTCGCGGCGCTGTACATCACCGTTGCGTGCTCGGCGGTGTAGTGCTGCCAGACCGCATCGTGCAGCGTGCGGATGGTGCCGTCTTCGCGCCGGATCGCACCCCCGCTGCTGGCCGCTGCCTCGAACAGCATGCCGATGGCACCGGTGAGCATCGGCCACGCCTCGCCGTAGCCGGGGTAGAACGAGTCGTAGCCCTCGCGGCGGAAGTACGACCAGCCGTGCGCATCGAACGCCGCGGCATGTGCGCGGCCGAAGCGCTCGAACCACTCCGCGAGGTGCTCGGGGTTGTTGTGGTTGTTGGGCTCCATCGGAGGCGCGAAGTAGAACGTCGAGTTCGTCCCCATCTCGTGGAGGTCGACGGCCACGTGGGGCCACCACTGCATGAACGCGGCGGTACGCGCGCGCGATTCCGGGTGCGAGAGGATGAACCAGTCGCGATTGAGGTCGAAGCCGTAGTGGCTGAAGCGCGGCCCCGGCCACGAACCTCGGTGGATGATGGCCCCCGGGGTGACCGGGATCGGTCCCAGGCCGCGGGCGCGCTGCACATCGTGAACGTGGCGTTCGTGACCGTCGGGGTTCTCCGATGGATCGATCAGCACGACGACGTTCTCGAGCGCGCCGCGCGTGGCGGCATCGTTGGCGGCGGCCAGTTCATAGAGCAGCGCCATGGCGCTTTCGAACCCCGATGCCTCCCCGCCATGGACGGAGTGCTCGAGCCACACGATCGCCGGCAGCCGGCCGACCGCGGACTCCCACTCGGTGGCGGCGACGTTGCGCGGGTCAGCCAGTCGCTGGGCATCGGCGCGGATCTCCGCCAGACGGCCGATGTTGCCTTCGCTGGAGACCGCCACGAGCAGAAGCGGCCGTCCCTCGACCGAGTATCCCGTGGTATCGACGTGCACGCGCCGGCTGGCGGCCGCCACCGCGTCGACGTAGCGCAGCATCATGTGATGTGGCGTGAACTGCTCCCCGATACGGTATCCGAGGATGGTCGACGGCACCGGCACGGCCGGATCGTAGCTTTCGCCGGAGGTGGAGAAGGAGTGCTGGGCGCCAGCGAGGGCGGGCAGCGCGAGCAGGAGCAGGGCGCGGCGGAGCATGGCGGAGATACTGGGGACGGGGGCCGGACGCATTCACGCGCCCGAGGGTTGATGTGCGACGTCGGCAAGTATGGCGAAGGGCGCGTCGCGGCGCACCCCGCACTTCCACATCACGCGTTCTTCGTTCATTGTGTTGAGTGTCGTCCGGCACCGCCCGGCCGGCGGCGTCAGATCCCCCAGTCCAGACCGTCCTGCCAAGTTCCTCCGACCCGGGGCACCCCCCGGCATCGAGCGCAGCAGCATCAGTCGCCGATCGCACCGCGCTGCTGGTGATGCAGCTCGCGGCGTTTGCCGTGGTGCTGTGGACGCTGCCGTACAAGGCGTTCGAGCTCGATCGCTTCTTCGTTCCCAAGGAGCTCGTGCTGCACGCGTCGGCCGGGCTGTGCACGCTGCTGCTGCTGGCGCGTCGCGGCCCGCTCGCGCTCAACCGTCTGGACCTGCTGCTCGGCACCGCGTTCGGCGTTTCAATGGTCTCGGCGCTGTTCGCCACCAACCAATGGCTGGCGGCACGCGCCCTTGGCGTCACGCTGTCCGGGGTGCTCGTGTTCATCTGCGCGCGTCTGCTGTCGGAGCGCGGCCATGCACGGCGGCTGCTCACGGGTGTGAGCGCGGCCGTCGTGGCGGGGGCGCTCACCGGATTGCTCCAGGCTTACGGGCTCGAAGGCGCGTGGATGAGCCTGAGCCGCGCGCCCGGGGGCACGTTCGGCAACCGGAACTTCCTGGCGCACCTGTCGGCGATCGGGCTGCCGGCGATGGTGTGGCTCGCGCTGACGGCGCGCACGCGCCGACGGAGCATGATCGGGCTGCTCGGGATCCTGCTGACGGTCGTGGCGCTGGTGCTGTCGCGATCACGGGCCGCGTGGCTCTCGCTGATGGTGGCCGCAGCGCTGACGTTCGTGATGAGCATCACGATCGCCCGCGGCGTGTGGCGGGATCGACGCCTGGTGACGCGAATGCTGGTGCTCGTGATGACGGGTGTTGTCGGCACGGGCGCGGCGCT
Source organism: Gemmatimonadaceae bacterium (assembly GCA_035698205.1). Classification (GTDB taxonomy): domain Bacteria; phylum Gemmatimonadota; class Gemmatimonadetes; order Gemmatimonadales; family Gemmatimonadaceae; genus DASSBZ01. Next base: position 5,081 of record DASSBZ010000157.1, read on the forward strand.
GGTCGTTCCCAACACGCTGGACTGGAACAGCGACTCGCCGTACCTCGATTCCATGCGCGGCGTCGTGAACTATCGCGACGGAAGCGGCCACGGTCGTCTCGTGCAGTACCGCAACTCACTGCGCCTGGCGCTGCACCGGCCGCTGCTCGGCGTGGGGCCGGGGAACTGGGCGGTGCGCTACCCGGAGGTCGCGGCGAACGACGATCCGTCCATGAGCAGCCGCGACGGGATGACGTCGAATCCGTGGCCGAGCAGCGACTGGGTCGCGTGGATCTCGGAGCGCGGGGTGATCGCGCTGGCACCGCTGCTGCTGGCGCTCGCGGGGGCATCGCTGGCGGCGGCCGGCCGCGCCGCGCGCGCCACCGACACGGAGGAGCGGGTCCGTGCGATGGCGCTGTTCGCCACGGTGGCGGTGACGGTGGTGGTCGCGGCGTTCGATGCGGTGACGCTCCTGGCGGTTCCGGCGTTCTTCGCGTGGGTGATCATTGGCGCGCTGTTGCCACCGATGCGGGAGAAGCGACGCCTGCAGGGCGGGCGACGCGCGATGTGCATGGCGGGGGCGGTGATCCTGGCCTTTGCCGCGTTCGGATACAGCGCGGCACAGGCGCGGGCGATGGCGGTCTACAGCGGTTCCACGCGCACCGCGGCGCTGCGCGAGGCGGTGCGACTGGATCCGGGGAGCTATCGGATCCGCCTGCGCCTGGCGGAGCGACGGGCGCAGGCCGGGGACTGCGACGAGGTGCGCGAGCATGCCGGTGCGGCCCGGCACCTGTTCCCGTCCGCGGGCGCGCCGCGGCGGTTGCTGCGGAACTGCGGGGTCCGCGTCCCTCGTTAGGCGCCGGGCGTCGGGTGCGCGTGTCTCGTCAGGCGCCGGGCGTCGGCGTACGCATGCCTCGTCAGGCGGTGGGGCGGCGGCGTTCGCTCACGGCGCGCCGGGCGTCGCCCTCGGCAGCGTGCGGGCCAGCCACCGCGTGCGGGCGTCGAGCGCCCGCGAGAGTCCGTCCAGCGCGCCGCGGAGGATGATGGCGTGCCCCGCGCCGACGTCGATCACCTGGCCAACCACCCCGAGCACGCGGTCCGTCGACGTGATGTCCGCCGAAATGTCGATCAACGTGCCGCCGTCCTCCGGGGTCAGCGTCCAGGTCGAACGCCCCGCGAACGGCCCATCCCGGAACCGCAGCACGAGCCGGTTCGGTGGC
>DASSBZ010000158.1:0-4009 GCA_035698205.1 Gemmatimonadaceae bacterium
AGCAACCGCCCGGGGACACGGCGCAACTCATCGGCAGCCAGCTCGAGGATGCCCGGTTGCTCGGCCAGCGCACCGCGGAGCTGCACTTGGCGCTCATGTCGTGGCCCGACGAACCGGGGTTCGAGCCGGATCCGTTCACGCCGTATTATCAGCGTTCGCTGTTCCAGTCCATGCGCAACCTCACGGAGGCGGTGTTCACCCGGCTCGATGCGAATCGGGGCACACTGCGGGGCGAAGCACGACAGATGGCGGAGTCACTGCTCACCGATCGGGAGCGGATGCTCCATGGCGTTCGGTCGCGGCTCGCCGATCCCATCGCCGCCGCACGGACGCGGCTGCATGGGCATTATCATCTGGGGCAGGTGCTGTGGACCGGGCGCGACTTCGTCATCCTCGATTTCGAGGGAAACCCGGCGGTGCCGCTCTCGGCGCGCCGGATCAAGCGCTCGCCGCTGTACGATGTCGCCGGCATGGTGCTTTCGCTGCATTCCGCCGCGCACGTCGGCCTGCTTGCGCGCACGGAAGGCGATGAGGCGCTCGCCCGCCGGTTGCGCCCCTGGGCGCACGAATGGTTCCTCTGGAATGCGTCCACGTTCGTCGGTTCCTGGCTCCGCACCGCGGGGGCGGCAATCTTCCTGCCGGAGGAGCGACACGCGCGCGACGCGCTGCTCACCGTCCACCTGCTGGAGAAGGCCGTGCACGAGCTCGGACATGAACTGCTGCATCGACCGGACTGGGCGTGGCTGCCGATGCTCGGCCTGCGCTACCTGCTCGACGCGGGGGCACCGGCATGACGCCACGAAAGCCCGCGGATGGCACCATCCGGGTGAGCCGGCCAACCCCCGCTGGCGCGACGGGCATCGGCAACGTGCGGCATGATGTCTCGCTGCTCGGGCCGATGGACCTCCACCTCTTCAACGAGGGGACGCACGACCGCATCTACGACCGGCTCGGCGCGCACCTCCACATGGCCGATGGCGTGGCCGGGACGTACTTCGCCGTGTGGGCGCCTAACGCGCGATCGGTGTCCGTGATGGGCGACTTCAACGCCTGGTCGCGCGACCGCCATGCGCTCGTGCCGCATGGCGAATCGGGCATCTGGGAGGGCTTCGTGCCGGGGGTCGTCCGCGGCGCGCGATACAAGTACCACGTGATCGGGCCGGACGGTCGCTACGCCGTGGACAAATCGGACCCGTACGGGCTGCGCCACGAGATCGCGCCGGAGACCGCCTCGGTTGTCTGGGACCTGGACCATGAGTGGGGCGACGACGCCTGGATGCGCGCGCGCGCCGGCCGGCAGTCGATCGCGAGCCCCATGTCCATTTATGAAGTCCACCTGGGTTCATGGATGCGCGTCCCCGCCGACGGCTACCGCTCGCTCAGCTACCGCGAGATGGCGCCGAAGCTGGCAGAGTATGTCGCCGCACAGGGCTTCACGCACGTGGAGCTGCTGCCGGTGATGGAGCATCCGTTCTTCGGCTCGTGGGGCTACCAGGTCACCGGCTACTTCGCGCCGAGCAGCCGATTCGGCACCCCGCAGGACTTCATGTTTCTCGTCGAGACGCTGCATCAGCATGGCATTGGCGTCATCCTGGACTGGGTGCCGTCGCACTTTCCCACCGACGCGCACGGGCTGTCGTACTTCGACGGCACCCACCTCTACGAGCACGAGGACCCGCGACTCGGCCACCAGCCCGACTGGAACAGCTACGTCTTCAACTACGACCGGCACGAGGTGCGGAGCTTCCTGCGCAGCAACGCGCTCTTCTGGCTCGATGCCTATCACGTGGATGGCCTGCGCGTGGATGCGGTCGCGTCGATGCTCTATCTCGACTATTCGCGTCGCGAGGGGGAGTGGATCCCGAACCGTTTCGGCGGACGCGAGAACCTCGGGGCGATTGCGTTCCTGCGCGGCCTGAACGAGGCGGTCTATCGCGACTTCCCCGATACCACGACCATCGCCGAGGAATCGACCTCGTGGCCGATGGTGTCACGCCCCGTGTACGTGGGGGGGCTCGGCTTCGGGATGAAGTGGGACATGGGGTGGATGCACGATTCCCTCGACTACTTCGCCCGCGACCCGGCCTACCGGAAGTTCCATCACAACGATGTCACCTTCCGGATGATGTATGCCTGGTCCGAGAACTTCGTGCTGCCGCTGTCGCACGACGAGGTGGTGCACGGCAAGGGCTCGCTGTTAGGCAGGATGCCCGGTGACGACTGGCAGCGCCGCGCCAACCTGCGGCTGCTGATGGCGTGGATGTATGGACAGCCCGGGAAGAAGCTCCTGTTCATGGGCGGCGAGTTCGGCCAGTGGCGCGAGTGGAACCACGATGGGAGCCTCGACTGGGAGCTGCTGGACCAGCCGGGCCATGCGGGGCTGCAGCGGTGGGTGCGCGACCTCAACAGGTTGTATCGCGACGAACCCGCCCTGTACGAGGGGGACTGCGAACCCGGCGGATTCGATTGGATCGACTGCCACGATGCCGACCAGAGCCTCGTCAGCTTCCTGCGCACCGGCACCTCGACGGACACGCAGGTGCTGGTCGTGTGCAACTTCACGCCGGTCCCGCGCTCGCAGTACCGCGTGGGCGCCCCTCTGGGCGGACGGTGGGAGGAGGTGCTGAACTCCGACGCCGAGGTCTACGGCGGCTCGGGGTGGGGGAATCTTGGTGGTGTGGAGGCGAGCGAGCAGGGCGAGCATGGGAGGCCGTTCTCGCTGTTGCTGTCGTTGCCGCCGTTGGGGGCAGTCTTCTTTCGGCGCGCGACGGGAAAGGGGGAGCGGTAACGGCATGCTGCACTGCTGCACGCTGTTTGCTGGAGGCGGCGTGCATCGTGTTCTCGACGTGGCGGCTTGCGACGGCTTGACGGGGCGGCAGCGTGCAGCATGCTGCCTGCTTCGCCGAGGCTCCGGCTCGAAGTGAAAGACGGCCCGTCAGGGCAGCATGCTGCGCCCCGACGAGCCGTCCGACTTCACGCGATACCAGCCGGAGGCAAGCAGCCACCAGCTAGTCGCGTGAAGCCTTCAGCATGCTGTTCCGAACTACATCGCGCGATGGAAATAGACCCAGACTTCCCCATCGGGCGTCACGTCGAGCGCGACGACGTCAGCGGTCGTGAGGGCTTTCGGGTCGGACTCGAGCTTCGTGACAACGGCCGGAAACTCGCCCAGCCCCGTACGGAGGGCGGCGATGTCGGACGTCTTCGTTTCGAGCGCCTGGTCATACGCGGCCTTGTCGCCGGACGCCAGGAGCGGTTCCACGTCAACCAGCACGATGGACGTCGTCGAATCCACCACCGGCAACGCCCGCAGCTTCGTGAGCGCCTGGTCACTGGCATTCAGCGAAGCGATGAGCGAACCGAAGTTCGGCATTGCCATGACTTCGCCCGGCGACGACTTCTGCGTGGTATCCTGGGCGCCGAGTTGTGGCGCGGTGGCGACGGCGAGCGCGAGCGCGCCGGCCAGCAGTGCGGTATGTCTGCGCATCGTTGAGAATCTCCTGCTGATCCGGGCGGCAGTCGCGTGGCCCCATCGCTTCGCGTTGCCGGCCCGGGATGATGGAACGTGCCCTGGGGCCGTTACCGCGGCGCACCTCCGGTGTTACCCGCATGTGCGCGCACAAGGGGAATCGTACGCCCACCGGCAGGATGCAACGGTGACCCATGGCACGCATTCACCACCGGATTTCTTCGGTGCTGACCTCCCGGACAGCAGCGAACACGAGCATGCAGTCGTGCCTGCCTAACGAGCGCACGAACCGGGCTCGACGCTCGCGCCCGGCGTGCTCATGTGCCACACCCTCGACACCACGACACCTCGATACCACGACACCGCGACACCACGCCACGTCGACACCTCGCCGCATCGCACCTCGAGCGGCCGGCGTCTCCTCCCGCCCGCCGGATGCAACCGGGAGCGAACTCTGCAAGCGCGCGCCCGTAGTGCTACCTTCCCCGACGGTGCTCGCCCGCGGTCCCGCCTTCGCCCGACCACCGGAGTTCACATGAT
>DASSBZ010000159.1:0-5586 GCA_035698205.1 Gemmatimonadaceae bacterium
GCTGCTCATGGGGAATGTGGCCGGCGCGCTCGAGGTGCATCCGGCTCGCATCGCTGCCCGCATTCGCGACGAACTTCCGTTCATGGCCACCGAGGAGCTGATCGTGCGCGCCGTCCGCGCCGGCCGCAGCCGGCAGGACGCGCACGAGGTGATCCGCCGGCACAGCATCGCCGCCGCTCGTGCCACCAAGGACGAAGGGCGCCCCAACGACCTGCTCGAACGGCTCGCGGCCGACCCCGAATTCGGCGTGCCGCTCGACGACCTCGCGAGCACGCTCGACCCGGCGCGCTTCACCGGCCGCGCGCCGGAGCAGGTGGACGAATTCCTCGCCGGCGCCGCCGCGCCCTGGCTCGCATCCGGCGCCGAGGCTTCGGTAGCTCGCGAGGAGATCCGCGTATGACCGCCATCGTCGCCGCCACCGCGCACAGCGAGGAGATCCGCGCATGAGCGCCACCGCGCCGTCGCACCCCGTGGCCACCAGCGCGCTCCCCCTCCCGCTGCACCGCCGCGGCAAGGTGCGCGACGTCTACGAGGTGGACAGCAGCACCCTGCTCCTCGTCGCCACCGACCGCGTGAGCGCGTTCGACGTGGTGATGCGCGAGGCCGTGCCGCACAAGGGCGCCGTGCTCACCCAGCTCACCGCCTGGTGGCTGGGGCAGCTCGCCGACATCGTGCCGCATCACATGATCAGCGCCGACGCAAACGGCATCATCGAGCGCGTCCCCTCCCTGGCGCCGCACCGGAGAATGCTCCACCAGCGCGCCATGCTCGTGGTCCGCACCAACGTGTACCCGGTGGAGTGCGTGATTCGCGGCTACCTGGCCGGCTCGGCGTGGCAGGAGTACCGCGCATCGGGGACGCTCGCCGGCGAAGCCATGTCCGCCGGCCTCACCGAGAGCGCGCGCCTCGAACGACCGCTGTTCAGCCCCGCCACCAAGGCCGAGTCGGGGCACGACGAGAACATCACCCCCGCGCATGTGGCCTCGCTGCTCGGTGCCGGCACGGCGCGCGAGCTGGAACGGCTGTCGCAGGCGATCTACGAACGCGGGCGCGCCACGGCCGAACCGCGCGGGATCATCCTGGCCGATACCAAGTTCGAGTTCGGTGAACGCGACGGCCGGATTGTCCTCATCGATGAAGTGATGACCCCCGACAGCTCCCGCTTCTGGCCCGCCGACGCGTATGCACCGGGTCGCAGCCAGCCCAGCTTCGACAAGCAGCCGCTGCGCGACTGGCTTGCGCACGAGCGCGATGCCGGACGGTGGAATGGCAACGCGCCCCCGCCGGCGCTCCCGGATGATGTGGTCCGCGCCACCAGCGAACGCTATCTCGATGCCTTCCGGCGGCTGACCGGCTCACCGCTCGATACCGGCGGCGCATCATGAGCTTTGCCCGCGAGGGCTATCCGTTCATCCTGCTGGCGATGGTCATCGCCGCCGTTGCCTACGCCTTTGCGCTGGGGCGGCGATCGTGGCCGATCTGGCTGCTGGCCTTCGCGCTGACGGTCGTCGCCCTCTGGGTGGCCTGGTTCTTCCGCGATCCCGAGCGGCAGGGCGCGCGCGGCAACGACATCATCGTCGCCCCGGCCGACGGGCGCCTGATCATGATCACCGAGGTCGACGAACCGTCGTTCGTCCACGGGCGCGCGCTCCGGCTCTCGATCTTCATGAACGTCTTCAACGTGCACGTGAACCGGTATCCGGTGAGCGGCACCGTGCGCTATGTGCACTACAATCCGGGGCGCTTCCTCAACGCCGCGTCGGAGAAGTCGAGCCTCGAGAACGAGCAGATGTCCATCGGGATCGAGCTGGGGAGCACAGGGGCGGATGCCGCGGCGCCGGCGCGCATCCTCGTCAGGCAGATCGCCGGGCTGGTGGCACGGCGCATCGTGACCTACAGCCGCGAAGGGGAACGGGTGGAACAGGGCGAACGACTCGGGATCATCCGGTTCGGCTCGCGCGTGGATGTCTTTCTCCCCGTCGGGTCCAAGCCGCTCGTGGCGCTCGGCGAATCGACCGTCGCGGGTACGACCACCCTGGCCACGCTGCCGGGCAGATGACCCCCATGCGGTCGGCACGCGCCGCGCGGTCGGCGATCCTGCTCCCCAACGGGTTCACGCTGGTGAACCTGTTCTTCGGGATCTTTGCGATCGTTGTAGCCTCGCGCGGCGAGTTCGACCTCGCCGGCCGGTTCATCGTGTTCGGCGCCATCGCCGACGCGCTCGACGGGCGCGTGGCCCGCGCCACCCGCACCGGCAGCCGGTTCGGCTCCGAGCTCGACTCGCTGGTCGATGCCATCTCGTTCGGCCTCGCGCCGGCCATGATCATGTACTTCGCGGTGCTCAACCGCGAAGGGTGGGACTGGATCTTCTGCTTCCTGTTCACCGCCTGCGCGTGCATCCGGCTGGCACGGTTCAACGTGGAGCAGGCCGGGCGCGCCAAGACCTCCTTCCGCGGGCTCCCCAGCCCCGCCGCCGGCGTCACGCTGGCCACGTACTACTGGTTCAGCCAGACGCCGCTCTACAACGAGACGATGATCGGCAACCTGCCGTGGCATGTGATGCTGCGCTACATCATGCTCGGCCTGAGCTTCCTGATGATCAGCAACGTCGCCTATCCGGCCGTGCCGACCATCGGCCTCCGGTCGTGGCGTGCCGTGGCGGGAACGCTCGTCGTGATTGGCACATTGATAGGGGTGATCTTCCTCCCCAAGCAGTTTTTCTTCCCCGCCGCCATGGCGTACGTGACCTACGGACTCGCCCGCACGGTGCTCGCCGGCCTGCTCGACCGCCGGCTCGCCCCGCAGGAGTTCGGCGTGCGCACGCCGCTCGGCCCCGAACGCACCGAACCCGCGGCGGCTTCCGACGACGAGGGGGCGGCCGCGCCGGCGCGCCGCCGTCGTCGCCGCCGCCGTGGCCGCACCGATCGACAGTCGCCCCCCTCCACTCCCACGCATCCAACGTCCGAGGATACCTCCGCATGAGTCGTTTTCGCGTCGCCGTGCATATCGTGCCGCGCAGCGGCGTGCTCGACCCGCAGGGCAAGGCGGTCGCCGACGCCCTCCACGCGCTCGGTTTCAGCGAGGTACAGGACGTGCACGTTGGCCGGCACCTGGTGATCCAGACGGACGCCGACAGCGAGAACGCCGCCCGCGAGCGCGTGGGCGAGATGTGCGCACGGCTGCTTGCCAACCCCGTGACCGAGGATTTCGAGATCGCATCCGTGGAGGCCCTGTGAAGTTCGGCGTGGTCACCTTCCCCGGCTCCAACTGCGATGACGACGCGGTCCACGCCGTCACCGACGCGTTAGGCGCCGAAGCCGTCCGCCTCTGGCACAAGGACCACGACCTGCAGGGCGCCGAGGTGATCATCCTCCCCGGCGGCTTCAGCTACGGCGACTACCTGCGCCCCGGCGCAATCGCCCGCTTCAGCCCCATCATGCAGGAAGTGATGGAGCACGCCGCGCAGGGGCGCCCCGTGATCGGCCTGTGCAACGGCTTCCAGATCCTCTGCGAGGCGCAGCTCCTCCCGGGCACCCTCCTCCGCAACGACAGCCTGCAGTTCCGCAACCTGCCGGTGACGCTCCGCGTGGAGAATGCGCGCACGCGCTTCACCAACCAGTACGCCCGCGGCGACCTGCTCCGTATCCCCGTGGCCCACGGCGACGGCCGGTACACGGCCGATGACCACACCCTCGACGCACTGGAACAGCGCGAACAGGTGGTCTTCCGTTACGTGAGCACCACCGGCGAGCAGACCAGCGCCGCCAACCCCAACGGGGCCATGCGCAACATCGCCGGCATCGTCAACGGCGCCGGCAATGTGCTCGGCATGATGCCCCACCCCGAGCGCGCCGTGGACGAGCTGCTGGGATCCACCGACGGGCTCCCGTTCTTTGAATCGCTCCTGGCCGCCGTCGCCGCCTGACGCCACCCCACCCCACTCCGCCATGTCGCCAGACGAGAAGAAGCCCAGTATCCACGAGGAGAAGTACTTCGCCGACGAGAACCAGCGGCTCACCGAGCAGCTGCGGGCCCGGCTCGACAAGGAGCGCGCCGCACGCGAACGGACCGAGCACTACATGCGCTGCCCCAAGTGCGGTGGAGACCTCGCCGAGATCGAGTACGAGCTGGTGCACATCGACCGCTGCACCTCCTGCGGCGGCGTCTGGCTCGACGCCGGCGAGCTCGAGATGCTCGAACGCCGCCAGGCAGCCGGCGCCAAGGGATTCCTCAGCGCGATGTTCGGACGCTGACATGACCGCTGCCGTAGCACCCCGCACAGGCGATCCCGTCATCTCCCCCGCGCTCGTCGCCGAGCACGGGCTCACCCCCGAGGAGTACGAGAAGCTCCTCGCGCTGCTCGGCCGCGAGCCGACGTTCACCGAGCTCGGAATCGTCAGCGCGCTCTGGAACGAGCACTGCTCGTACAAGCACTCGCGCCCCGTCCTGCGCACGCTGCCAACAAAGGCACCGTGGGTGCTGCAGGGCCCCGGGGAGAACGCCGGCGTGATCTCGGTGGGCGATGGCCTCGCCGTCGCCTTCAAGATCGAATCGCACAACCACCCGTCGGCGGTGGAGCCATATCAGGGCGCGGCGACCGGCGTGGGCGGAATATTGCGCGACGTGTTCACCATGGGCGCGCGCCCCATCGCGATGCTCAACTCGCTGCGCTTCGGATCGCTCGACACGCCGCGCGTGCGCTACCTCTTCGCGGGCGTGGTGAAGGGCGTCGGCGACTACGGCAACTGCGTCGGCATCCCGACGGTGGGCGGCGAGACCGGCTTTCACGAGTGCTACAACGGCAACATCCTGGTCAACGCCTTCGCGCTCGGCGTGGCGCGGCGCGACAAGATCTTCCGCGCCAAGGCGACCGGGGTCGGCAACCCGATCCTCTACGCCGGCAGCCGCACCGGCCGCGACGGCATCCACGGCGCGACCATGGCGTCGGACTCGTTCTCCGCCGAGTCGGAGCACAAGCGGCCGACAGTGCAAGTCGGCGACCCGTTCACCGAGAAGATCCTGCTCGAGGCCTGTCTCGAGGCGATGCGCTCGGGCGCGATCGTCGCCATCCAGGACATGGGCGCCGCCGGGCTCACCAGCTCGGCCTTCGAGATGGCGGGCCGCGGCGGCGCGGGCATCCGGCTCGACCTGGAGAAAGTGCCGCCGCGCGCGCCGGGCCTGACGCCCTACGAGCTGAGGCTCTCGGAATCGCAAGAGCGCATGCTGGTGGTGGCGGCGCGCGGCCGAGAAGAGGAAGTCGCGCGGGTGTTTCGCAAGTGGGGGCTCGAGGTCTCGACGATCGGACAAGTGACCTCGACCGGACGGGCCGAGATCCGTTTCCACGGCGAGGTCTACGCCGACATGCCGGTCGCGCCCTTGACCGACGAGGCGCCGCTCTACCACCGGCCGGCCGCGCCGCCCGGCGATCTCGGCAAGCGCCAGGCGGCGCCCGAGGTGCCGTCGCCGCCCGGCGGGATCGCCGCGACTCTGCGCTTGCTGCTCGAGACCGCCGAGCTGTCGTCCAAGGAGTGGATCTGGCGCCAGTACGACCACACCGTGCGCACCAACACGGTGCAGGGGCCCGGC
>DASSBZ010000160.1:0-3274 GCA_035698205.1 Gemmatimonadaceae bacterium
ACGCAGATTCGCTCCGTACGCCTGGACGGCGCTCGGTGCGATGTTGCAGTTCCAAAAAGATTCTTCAGCGCCAGCCAGGCCGCCGTGCCCTCGCCCGGCGCTCATCGCCGGTTCTGCGAAAATCTGTGTAATCTGCGGATCGTTCTTGTTCACGGATGGGCCTGCCCCCACCCGCGAGACACCCACTTGACGGATCCGTCCACGGACCTCTATCGTTCCCCTCAACCATTCAGGGGTACGCCGTGGCTTCCGATCTCGACCTCCTCCAGGGCACGCTCGACCTGCTCGTCCTCAAGGCCCTCTCCTGGCAACCCATGCACGGCTACGCCGTCGCGCGCTGGATCGGGTCCACCACCGAGGAAGACCTGCGGATCGAGGAGGGCGCGCTGTACACCTCCCTGCACCGGATGGACAAGCGCGGGTGGATCGAGAGCGAGTGGGGACTCTCCGAGAACAACCGCCGGGCCAAGTACTACCGGCTGACCACCGACGGCCGCCGCCAGCTTCGAACCCGCGTCGCCACGTGGACGCGCTATGCACGAGCGGTATCGCGCGTGCTGCAGACCGCCTGAGACCGGGGAATCGTCATCATGCCGCGCCCCGAAGGTGACCGCGGGATTCACGGGATCCGCCGCCTGCTGCGACTCGCGCCAAGCGCCGCGCGCATCGAGCGCGATGTGGACGACGAGATCGACTTTCATCTGCGGATGCACATCGATGAACTGGTGGCCGGGGGCATGTCACCGGAAGACGCGCGCGCCGAGGCGGAGCAGCGCTTCGGCGACCGTCGCGACCGGCGCACGGAGCTGATTGCCATCGATCGCGGTGCGGTACGTCGACGGTCGATCACCGAGCACCTCGATACCGTCCGGCAGGACCTCGCCTATGCCCTGCGCGGCATGCGCCGATCACCGGGCTTCGCCATCATGATCACGATCACCCTCGCGCTCGGGCTGGGGGCGAACGCGGCCGTGTTTTCGCTGGTCGACCGGCTGTTCCTGCGCGCACCCGCCGGGGTGATCGCGCCGGACGGCGTGAGTCGCGTGTATGAGTCGGAGCGTCAAGCTTCCGGCGAGCTTCGCACCGCTCGCGTGTTCAGCTATCCCGAGTTCCGCGACATGCGTGCCGGCGCCGGCGATTCCGTGCCGATGGTGGCGTACAGCCAGCTCGGCCTGAAGCTGGGCCCTCGCGAAAGCGCCGCGACGATCCAGGCCTCGATCGTGAGCGACGGCTACTTCACGTTGCTGGGCGTCCGTCCGGCGTTAGGCAGGTTCTTCTCGCCGGACGAGACCAGCGAGACCGGTGGCGCCCTCGCCACCGTCCTGAGCGATCACCTCTGGCGCCGGCAGTTCGGCGCGGATTCGTCGGTGGTCGGTCGCATGGTCACCATCGATGACCAGCGCTATGCCGTCGTCGGCGTCGCACCGCCCTCGTTCACCGGCGTGGACATCGATGCCATGGATGCCTGGATTCCCCTCGGCGCCCACACCCCCATGCTCGGCGGCTCCACGCGATGGCTCACCTCGCGCAACACCGGCTGGCTCCAGGTGCTCGTGCGGCCGGGCGCGGATGCCGATCGCGCCGGGTTCATCACGCACGCCACCAACGGCTACCGCGCCGGACGCACGGCCGATGGATGGGGAAAGTGGGATCCGACGCCGACGCTCGCGCTCGGGCCGATCATCGCCGCGCGCGGACCGGCGACCGGCATGTTCAACGCGCATGAGGTGTCGATCGCGCCCCGACTCGCCGCCGTGGCGCTGGTCGTCCTGCTCATCGCCTGCGCCAACGTGGCGAACCTGCTGCTGGCGCGTGGCGTCGAACGTCGGCGCGAGATCGCCATCCGGCTCGCGCTCGGCATCTCGCGCGCCCGACTCGTCAGGCAGTTGCTCGTGGAGACGCTGATCCTGGCGGTGATCGCCGGCGCCGCCGCGGTGACGGTGGCGCTGTGGGCGGGGACCGCGCTCCGTCGTATGCTCCTCCCCGACGTGCAGTTTGCCGGTGGTGCGATCGACACGCGACTCGTGGTCTTCACCGCCATGCTGGCCGTCGCCGGCGCGTTCGTGACCGGACTCGTGCCGGCGCTCCGGTCGAGTCGCCCCGATGTGACAGGTGCACTCAAGGACGGTGCGCCCCAGCATGGCGGCCGGCGCGCCCGCCTCCGGAACGGGTTGCTCATCGTGCAGACCGCCCTGTCGGTGGTACTGCTGGTCGGCGCCGGCCTGTTCATCCGCAGCCTGCGTGAAGTCACACACCTCGACCTGGGCTACGACACCGACCGGATCGTGATGGCCATCGCGCCGTCGACATCCGCCGGGCGTCGCCCGTCCGTACGCGCCACCACCGACGAAATCGTCGCGCGGCTTGCCGCCGAGCCGTCCGTGGAACGCGTGGCGCGCGCCCACACGCCACCCCTGTACGGCATCTCGTCCAATTCCCTGTTCCTCCCGGGGCGTGATACGCTGCCGGAGCTTACGCGCGACTATCCCACCTACCTCGCCGTCTCGCCGGAGTTCTTCGCCACCGTCGGGCTTCGCGTCGTGAGCGGGCGCGGTATAGCGGGCACCGATCGCGCCGGCGCACCGCTGGTGGTGGTCGTGAACGAAGCCATGGCCACGCAGCTCTGGCCCGGGCGCAGCCCGGTGGGCGAATGCCTCATGCTCGAGGCGGCCACGAACCCGTGCCACACCGTCATCGGCGTCGTGGAGAACTCGCGGCGCAGCGACGTGATCGAGGATCCGGCGTCGCAGTACTACCTGTCGCTCCCGCAGTCGTCCGACTCGGCCGGCGTCGCATCGATCATCGTGCGCGCGCGCGACCACGAGGCCAGCACGGCCATGCTCGCCGTGCGCACGGCGATGGACGCGGCGTTCCCCGACGACGACGCCGGCATCTACTCGCTGGCCGGACTCCTCGATCCGCAGCTGCGACCGTGGCGGATGGGCGCGGCGCTCTTCGGGGTGCTCGGCCTGCTGGCCCTGGTCGTCGCAGCGGTCGGGATGTACAGCATGCTGTCGTATTCCGTGGGCCAGCGCACGCGCGAGATGGGCGTGCGCATGGCGCTTGGCGCGCGCGGCGCGGACGTCGTGCGCATGATCGTCGGCGAGGGCGCACGCGTCACGCTGATCGGAATCGCGGTTGGCGTCGTGGCCGCGTTGCTCGCCGGCCGCCTGGTGGCGTCGCTGCTGTTCGAGACGTCACCGCGCGATCCGGTCACGCTCGTCGTCGTCGCCGCCGTGCTCCTCGCCGTGGCGATCGTCGCCTGCCTGATCCC
>DASSBZ010000161.1:0-6478 GCA_035698205.1 Gemmatimonadaceae bacterium
GGATGCCCCACCAGGTCGCTGATGACAGCCAGGCAATCGGCACCGGCCTCACGACATTTGGAGGCGCGTTCGAGCGTGATGCCGCCAATCGCCACCAGCGGCCGACGGCCGATGCGTCGCTTCCACTCGCCAATGCGTTCGAGCCCCTGCGGCGCCCACGGCATTACCTTCGCCGACGTCGGAAAGATCGGTCCGAGCGCCACGTAATCCGCGTCGATCGACAGCGCGCGCTCCAGCTCCGCGTCGTCATGGGTGCTGACTCCGAGCCTGACGCCACGGGCACGAATGGCCGGCAGATCGGCGTCGTCCAGATCCGACTGGCCGAGGTGCAGATACTCGGCGCCCTCCGCGAGCGCGGCCTCCCAGTGATCGTTGACCACCAGTTGCGCGTCGTGCGCGTTGCAGATCCTGAGCGCCGCACGGACCTCCCGGGCAATAACGTCGGCCGGTCGATGCTTGATGCGCAACTGCACGAGCGTGATTCCCGAGGACACGAGTCGACGGATCCAGTCGGCGCTGTCGACGATCGGATAGAATGTCGCGAAGCCGCTCACCCGAGCACGGCCTGGCCGATCATCGGCGTCGACGGTGAAGCCATGTCGCGAGGCTCCATCGGGCCGGCGAGAAAGGCGGCTCGACCAGCCTCGATGGCGGTGGCCATCGCCCCGGCCATGGCGATCGGATCGCCGGCCCTTGCCACGGCGGTGTTCAGAAGAATGCCGTCATAGCCCAGCTCCATCGCCGCCGCGGCGTGCGAAGGCAGCCCGATACCCGCGTCGACGATCAGCGGCACCTCGGGGAAGTGTGCGCGCAGCGTGCGCAGGCCGAGCACGTTGTTCAATCCCTTGCCCGTCCCGATCGGCGCGCCCCATGGCATGAGGATCCGGCAGCCCGCTTCCACCAGTCGCTCGGCGACGGACAGGTCCTCGGTTGTATAGGGAAAGACCTCGAAGCCATCCGCGCACAGGATGGCCGCCGCTTCCACCAGGCCGAACACATCCGGCTGCAGGGTGTCCGCGTCGCCAATCACCTCGAGCTTTACCCACGGCGTGTCGAAGACCTCGCGCGCCATGTGTGCCGTGGTCACGGCCTCCTTCACCGAGTGGCAGCCGGCGGTGTTCGGCAACACGCGCACACCGAGATCCCGGATCATCGCCCAGAACGCCTGGCCGCCGCGCTGCGGACCGGCCTCGCGTCGCAGCGACACGGTGACAATCCCGGTGCCGGATGCACGCACTGCGTCGGCAAGGATGGCTGGCGACGGATATCGCGCGGTGCCCAGCAACAGGCGCGATGCGACCTCGATACCGTAGAGATTCACCGCTCAGCCGCCCTGCATGGGGGCCACGATTTCGATCGCATCGCCGTCGGCAAGGGCGGTGATGTCGCGACTGACGGCGCGCACGAACCGACCATTGACCGCGCTCGCGACGGTCGCCGCTCCGTATCCCAGCTCGTCCAGCGCCTGTGCAAGCGTGGTGGCGCAAAGCTCCTGCGGGCTGCCGTTCACGATCACATTCATGCGACTGCTCCGGTCGGTGCGTTAGCGAGGATCGCCGCGGCAGCCTGACGGGCCATGGCTGGCGCCAGCAGAAAGCCGTGGCGATAGAGGCCGTTGAGGTGCAATGTGCGGCCACATTGCACGAGGCGTGGCAGATTGTCGGGAAACGCCGGGCGTGCATCGGCGCCCATCTCGAGGATCTCCGCTTCGCCAAAGGCCGGGTGCAAGGCGTACGCGGCATTGATCAATTCTACCGCCGAGCGCGCCGTCATTGCGCCGCGATCGCCACGCTCGATGACCGTCGCGCCGATCATGAATACGCCGTCGCCGCGCGGCACCACGTAGATCGGGAAGCGCGGGTGGAGCATGCGGACGGGGCGGGACAGTGTGATGTCCGGCGATCGCACGATCAGCATCTCGCCGCGAACACCGCGCAGATCGGTGAGTACGTCGTGCGCGGCGAGCCCGCGACACTCCAGCACGTGATCGGCGTCGAGATCGATCACCGAGGCGTCCACGCCGAAGCGAATCGAAACACCGAGTCCGACAAGCCGTTGCGCGAGGCAATCGAGCGCGCGCCGCGGATCGACGTGCGCTTCGTCGGCGAAGAACAGGGCCTTGCGAAATCGACCCGCGAGGTCCGGCTCGAGTATCTCGATTCCAGCCGCGTCCAGCCACTCGAATCGTTCGGTCCGGTGGCTGAATGCGACAAGGTCGCCCGTGTCCCTTGGCGGCGCGACGACGAGCGTGCCGTTGGTGCGGGTGCCGGGGAAATGGTGAGGCCACCAGTCGAGAGCCACGCTGCCAAGCGTGGTCACGGTGCCGTCTGCGCTCTCGCGCTCGCACCAGGGCGCAAGCATGCCGCCCGCGAACCACGAGCACGAGTGGTCGCCGATACGAGGCCCGCGTTCGAGAACCTCGACGTCGGCACCGCGTTCTGTCAGTTCGAGCGCCGATACGAGTCCGGCGACGCCGGCGCCGATGACGGTGACGCGAGGTGGGCTTCCGTGCGATGGTCCGTTGGCCATAGCCTGCATTCTTACCCGCCTCGCCGCGCGCAGGCAAGTCACGGAGCAGGTCTTGCATTGACGCATCCGGCCGGAGGCATCAATACAATACCTGACCCCGGTGCGGCTAGCGCGGCGTCGAGGCCTTCGAGTCGGGGCTCCGCGTGTCGTTGGCGCCATATGCCGTTCCCGTCGCGGCGTCATAGAAGATGGAGTGGGCATCGCCCTGTCCGCGCCCATTGCTCACCTCGATCTGCTGCCCCTTCGCGCGCAGCGCAGCCAGGACCTCGGGCGTCGCTCCCCCTGCCTCCATGCGCGTGACGTCGGGGAGCCACTGGTGGTGCAGTCGTGGTGCATCCACCGCAGCGCGCACATCCCGGTCGAATGCGAGCACGCCGAGCATCACGTCGAGCACCGTGTTGGGGATGGTGCGTCCCCCCGGCGATCCGGTCACCAGCACGAGCTTCCCGTCGCGCGCGACGATGACCGGGCTCATCGAGCTGAGCATCCGCTTTCCCGGCGCGATCATGTTCGCGGGTGTGCCGATGTCGCCGCGCACGTTCGTCTCGCCGGCCTTCTTGTTGAAGTCACCCATCTCATTGTTGAGCAGAAAGCCGGCACCAGCCACCACAACGCCGGAACCGTATCCACCTTCGAGCGTGTACGTATTCGAGACGGCCATCCCGCGGCCGTCCACCACGGAGAAGTGCGTCGTCTCGTCGGATTCGGCAGGCCCGCCGCTGCCCATGATGTCGGCGCCGATCTCCACGCTCTTCAGCGCGCGCGACGGGTCGATCATCGCCGCCAGCGTATCGGCCCAGGCAATCGAGAGCAGCCGCTTCAACGGCACATCCACGAAGTCGACATCGCCCAGATGCCGGGCGCGATCGAGGTAGGCCAGCCGCGCCGCCTCGATGCGCGCGTGCAGGTAGCGCTCGGAACCCGGGCGCATGCTGTCGACGCCGAGCCGCTCCAGGATGTTCAGCGTCTCGATGATCACCGTGCCACCCGACGACGGCGGACCCATGCCGATGATGTCATAGCCCAGGAACGTCCCCGTGACGGGCGCGCGCTCGACGGCCCGATAGCCGGCCAGATCCGCCTTCGTGATCAGCCCACCGTTGGCGCGCATCTGGGCGTCGATCGAATCGGCGATCCATCCGGTATAGAACACATCCGGGCCATTCGTCGCGATGTCCTGGAGCGTGCGGGCGAGGTCGGGGAGACGGATCGTATCCCCGGGCTGCCAGGCGCCGCCCCCCGGCTTTCCATAGGCGGCCCGTGACGATGCGAAGCGTCCGGTCTTGCCACGCAGCGCGCCGTTGATGCTTCGCGCGAGTGCGTCACTCAGCGGCCATCCGTTGCGAGCGAGGTCCGCCGCGGGTTGCACCAGCGCGGCCCATGGCAGCGACCCGTACTTCTCATGCGCCATTGCGAGGCCGCGAACCGTTCCAGGCACACCTGGTGCAAGCCAGCCGGCGCTCGTCGCGGCGCGGTTGATCGAACCGTCCACATCGAGATACATGGTGGGGGTGGCCGCCAGTGGCGCCTTTTCCCGATAGTCGATGGTCGTGGCGCTGCCATCCGGACTCCGGATGACCATGAAGCCACCGCCGCCCAGGTTCCCGGCGCTTGGATGGGCGACCGCCAGCGCGAACGCGGTCGCAACCGCCGCGTCGACCGCGTTGCCACCGCGGGCCAGGACCCCCGCGCCGATGTCCGACGCCGGCCCGGACACCGATACCACAACCCCGTGCGTTGAGGCGACCGGCGGTTCGGGCTGCTGGGCGCCGAGCAGGGCGATACCGCCCGACAACGCGACGCTTGCGAGGAGAGCCAGGACGGTCCGTGCTGACGAATGCGACATGAATTGACCGGTGAGGTGAACGAAGACGAAGATGCCTGGTCGCCACCAGCTGGCTGCGAGAGGCACGGTCCGATGTTGCCAGTTCAACGGGCATGAGCTAGTCTCGGCGACGGCCGGGCGCAAGCTCCCTTCTTGCCGTCGCCGCCCTCCCGCCGTCCGTCACCCAGTCGAGCCGATGCGATTCTGCCTCCTTCTCTGTCCGATCACGACTGCGCTACTGATTTCCGCCCCGCTTGCCGCACAGGACTCCACGCGTCTGCAGGTCCGGGGGCTTGAACAGCCGGTTGAGATCCTGCGCGACCGCTGGGGCATCAATCACATCTACGCCGCCAACGAGCACGACCTCTTCTTTGCCCAGGGGTGGGCGGCGGCCCGCGATCGGCTCTTCCAGTTCGAGCTGTGGAGACGCCAGGCCACCGGCACCGTCGCGGAGTGGCTTGGTCCGCGCGAACTGCAGCGCGATATCGGCACCAGGCTGTTCCGGTTTCGCGGGGACCTGACGGCGGAGCTGAACCACTATCACCCACGTGGCGCGGCGATCATCACGGCGTTCACCGATGGCGTCAATGCGTACATCGACCAGGCGAACGCCTCGCCGGAGACGCTGCCGATCGAATTCCGGCTGCTCGGCACGCGTCCTCAGCGGTGGACGCCGGAGGTGGTGATCTCGCGGCACCAGGGGCTGCTGGGCAACATCGGTCAGGAGCTGCGCACCGGCCGAGCCGTTGCCTCGTTAGGCGCCGACCGGGTGAAGGCGCTCGACGCGTTCGGCCCCGGTGATCCCGACCTGACGCTGGCCGCCGGGATCGACTCGGCGGCGCTTGCCGATGACATCCTCGCACTGTACGACGCCTTCCGCGCGCCGGTGCGGTTTCGTCCCGCGGACGTGATCGCCTCGGCGCGGGCCAGGCGGCCGGCGTCGCCAGGCGAAAACAATGCGTCACTCGGCGGGGCGTCGGGCGCCACCTGGACCCACGATGCCCTCGACATCGGCAGCAACAACTGGGTTGTGAGCGGACGACTGGCCGAGAGCCGGTATCCGATCATGGCGAACGATCCGCACCGTGCGCAGTCGGCGCCGTCGCTGCGCTACTGGGTGCACCTCAACGCGCCGGGGTGGAACGTGATCGGCGGCGGCGAGCCCGTGCTGCCCGGGGTGTCGATCGGGCATAACGAGTACGGTGCGTGGGGGCTGACCATCTTCGCCACCGATGGCGAGGATCTCATGGTGTACGCGACCGACCCCGCCGATCCCGATCGCTATCGCTACCGCGACGGGTGGGAACGGATGCGCGTCATCGTCGACACGATACCGGTGAAGGGGAGTGAGCCCGTCGTCGTCACGCATCGCTACACCCGGCATGGTCCCGTGGTATCGGCCGACACCGTTCATCATCGCGCGTTCGCCGTCCGGGCGGCGTGGATGGAGATTGGTGGGGCGCCGTATCTCGCGAGCCTGCGCATGGATCAGGCGACGAGCTGGGAGGAATTTCGCGAGGCCTGCCGGTATTCGCACATCCCGGGTGAGAACATGGTCTGGGCCGATCGCACGGGGACGATTGGTTGGCAGGCGGTGGGCATCGCGCCGCGCCGGCGGAACTTCAGCGGGCTCGTTCCGGTGCCGGGCGATGGACGGTTCGAATGGGACGGTTATCTCGACATCCTGGAGAAGCCGCACCTCGTGAACCCGGACGAAGGATTCTTCGCGTCGGCCAACAACGACCTCATTCCGCGCGACTACCCGCACATGGATGCCGTGGGGTTTACCTGGTCCGATCCGTATCGATGGGCGCGGGTGAGCGAGGTACTCGCGAGCGGGCGGCGACACTCGGTGGCGGACATGATGCGACTGCAGCAGGACGAGCTGTCGATCCCGGCGCGCCAATTGGTGCCATTGCTGCGCGGCGTGCGCGTGCCGGATGCGCGCACCGATTCACTGCGACAGCGGTTGCTCCGCTGGAACCTGGTGCTGTCGCGCGAGTCCGTGGACGCCGGGATCTACGCCGAGTGGGAGTCGCAGTTGCGGGGCATGGTGTACGAGCGCATGGTGCTGCCGCGCGAGCGGGCGGCGATTCGCTCGGTGCCGATGCGGCGCATCGTGGG
>DASSBZ010000162.1:0-3044 GCA_035698205.1 Gemmatimonadaceae bacterium
GTCATCGACGAGATCGCGCCCGGCCGGATCACGCGTGGTCGCCGACCGGTGCAATCGATCACCGTCGATGGCGGCGACGGCGCCAGGCGTCCGCCGTCGAGCAGGCGAATGGTGCCGCGACTCATGGCATCGCCCCACTGCCTCAGAATTTCGGCGGCGGCCATGGCCGGCGGTAGCCCCGGCAGATTGGCGCTCGTGCTCGTGATCGGCTCGCCGTATGCGCGCAGCAGAAGCTGCAGCGCCTCGTGCGACGTCCATCGCACCGCGATGCCGCCCTCGGGACCACGCAGCCGTGGTGGTACCTGGTGCTCACCGCCGCGCAGGACGAGGGTCACCGGACCCGGCCAGTGTCGTGCGGCGATGCGTGCGGCCCCGGGGGTGAGCTGCAGGTCGAGCCGGCCGAGCATCTCGCTGTCGGAAATCAGCAGCAGGAACGGCTTCCCCGGCGGGCGTCGTTTCATGCTCACGAGCGCGTCCACGGCGGCGCCATCGAGGGCGGTGCCGAAGCCGTAGACGGTCTCGGTGGGGTACGCGAGCACGCCGCCGGACTGCAGATGCGCGATGGTCGCGGGGATCGCCGACTGCACCTCGGCTTCCGACCAGAACGGTACCGCGGCCGGGCCGTGATTCACTCCGGTACCGGCTCCAACGCGTTCGCCCGCTCGAAGTCCGCTTCATCGGTGATCTTCATGGCGCGCTCGCTGCCACGCACGACCTGCACCGGATAGCCAAGCGCCTCGAACAGCGCGGCATCGTCGGTGGCGATGATCTGGCGCTCGCGCGCCTCCACGTGTGCGCGTTCGAGCAGGTCGCGCGGAAACGCCTGCGGGGTCTGCGCGCGCCAGAGCCGCGTGCGATCCACGGTGCGAATGATTCGCCCGTCGTCGTCCACTTCCTTGATCGTGTCCACCACCGGCAGCGCGGCAACGGCACCGTGTCCGCGGCGCGCCTCCACCAGCACGCGGTCGATCAGCGGCACACTGACAAGCGGGCGCGCGGCATCGTGCACAACCACGTAATCGCATTCGGGGGGGAGGTCTTCGAGACCATTTCGCACCGAGTCCATGCGCTCGGCGCCGCCCACGCTCAGCAGCAGTCGCTCGAGATCGGACTGGAAGATCCAGGGCGGCGGATCGCCGGCGAACGCGCGCGGAAGCACGACAACCACCATGGACACGTCGTCGCGCGCCTGGAAGGCATGAATGCTGTGCAGGAGCATCGGCTTGCCGGCGACCCATCGAAACTGCTTGAGCTCGCGGCTGCCCACGCGTGATCCGCTGCCGCCGGCAACGATGACGACGCCAACGTCGGCGTTGGCGCCACGACCAAGCCCGCGCAGATCCAGCGGGGTGGCATCGCGCGAAAGATGTCCGGCCGCGCGCTCACCATCGTGTGCGTCGCTCATGCGAACAGTCGTGGAAACAGGTCGGCGACCGCGCGAACGCCGTGCACCTTCATCCCCGTCGGCGCGCGCTTCGGCACCGCGCGCTCCGCCACCCACGCCGTGCGCATCCCCATGTTGGCGGCCTCGCTCAGCCGTCGCTCGGTCTGCGACACGGGGCGAATCTCGCCGCCGAGTCCCACCTCGCCGAAGAACACCGCGTCGGGGGGAAGCGCGCGATCGTACACGCTCGACGCGAGCGCCACCGCGACTGCGAGGTCTCCCGCGGGCTCCTGCATGCGTATTCCACCGACCACGTTGACGAAGACATCCAACTGGGCGAAGCCCACACCGGCGCGTTTGTCGAGTACCGCGAGCAGCAGCGCCAGGCGGCGTGAATCCCAGCCCGTGGAAACGCGCTGCGGCGTGCCGAATCCCGCCTTCGCCGCCAGCCCCTGCACCTCCACCAGCACCGGCCGCGATCCCTCGATGAGCGCGGTCACCGCGCTGCCGGAAGCCGTGGCGAGACGATCGCCGAGGAAGAGCGCCGAGGGATTTTCCACCCCGGCCAGCCCCTGCTCCGTCATCCGGAAAACGCCGATCTCGTCGACGCTGCCAAAGCGGTGCTTGGTGGCGCGCAGCACGCGATGATCGAGCGCGCCGTCGCCCTCGAAGTAGAGCACCGTGTCGACGATGTGCTCGAGCGTCTTGGGACCGGCGATGCCGCCTCCCTTGGTGACGTGCCCGACCACGACCACCGCCACCCCCGACTCCTTGGCGAATCGCATGAGTCGCGCCGCGCATTCGCGCACCTGCCCCACCGCGCCCGGCGCCCCGTCGAGCTCACCGCTGTACGCGGTCTGGATGGAGTCGACGATCATGAGCCGCGGACGCATGGCGTCGCCGGTGGCGAGGATGTTCTCCAGGCGCGTCTCGGCCAGGACATCGACATCGTGCGTGGCACCGCCAAGGCGATCGGCGCGCAGCTTCACCTGCAGCAGCGACTCCTCGCCGGTTACGTACAGCGCGGGGCGCGTGCCATTGCCCGCCGGCATGGAGGCCGCGACCTGCAGCAGCAGCGTGGACTTCCCGATCCCCGGTTCGCCGCCGACGAGCACCATGGAGCCGGGCACCAGCCCGCCGCCGAGCACGAAGTCGAGTTCGCGGATCCCCGACGGGAGCCGCGCGAGTTCTGCACCCTCAACGGCGCCGAGCCTGGTCGCCGTGCGCGCATCTCCGGCGAGCGCAAGCGCGGCGCTGTCGTGTCGTGCCGTGCGGCGACGCGCGGCGGGGGGCGCCACTCGCTCCTCCACGAGCGTTCCCCATTCGCCGCAGACGTCGCAGCGCCCCGCCCACTTCGGGTGCTCGGCGCCGCACTGCTGGCAGCGGTGCACCGTCCTGACCTTCGCGCTCACGAGTGCTGCGTTCGCGCCGAATAGTTCTCGAAGCGCGTGTAGTTCTTCTGGAAGTAGAGATTGACGGTGCCGATGGGCCCGTTGCGCTGCTTGAGCACGATGATCTCCGAGCGCCCTTCCACGTCGCCGTCCTTGAAGGTGCCATCCGGATTCCGCTCGGCGTACACCTCGGGGCGGAAGATGGCCATCACGAGATCGGCGTCCTGCTCGATGGCACCGGACTCTCGCAGATCGGAGAGCTGCGGACG
>DASSBZ010000163.1:0-2008 GCA_035698205.1 Gemmatimonadaceae bacterium
TCGTAGCCCGGACAGGCCCGCACGGCGGAGTGAAGGACGAGCAAGTGATCTCCCACGCCGCAGCATCCTACGAACGCGCTACCCTGGGGGACGTCAGACAGCGAAGGCAACCAGAGGGCGAGACCTTCTCATGAACGTCCCCTTGCCAGCGAAAGCCGCCTGATCTTCTGATGGCCGAGAGTCCACCCGCGGGTGGGCTTTCCGCGTTAAAGGGGGACGGCGCTCTCGATCCGGTCGATCGTGCGGTCGAACGAGACGATCTCGCGCACGCCGGTCGCCTCGGCGTGCGCGACGCGGTATGCCTCGGCGAAGTCGAGCCGATCGAGCTCGTAGACCTCAAGCGCGCGCAGCACTGAGGCGGGGTCCACGGTGCTGATCGTCGGCAGGGCCGAGCGCCGCGCGCATCAGTTCGGCGACTCGCGCCTGCTCGACCTCGTAGAACGACTCCAGCACGTAGACGCGCTCGGCGAGGATCAGATCCGCGAGCAACAGCGGCTCATCCGCCGCCAGCACGGCGGTGGCGCGCGCGGCCATCTCGGGCGGGTCGCCCGTGAGGTGGCGGATCAGCACGTTGGTGTCCAGCGGCGCGGTCACCGGACGCGCTCGGCGCGTTCGCTGCGGGTGCGGCGCAGGACCTCATCCCACGCGGTGCCCTGCTTGCCGGCGGGCACCGGCACGGTCCCGGCCAGCGCGAGGAAGTCCGGGGTCTTGGCCAGCAGCGCGCGCGAACGCTCCAGCCGGAAGTGCACCCGGTCGCCCGGATGGCGGCGATCTGGCTGGCGGCCTACGCGATCCACGCGAGCGTCGCGCACAGGCCGCCGGGACTGCGCACGCGCCGCACGGCGGGCGGGGCACCATCGCGACCGACCTCAGGGCCTCAGGGTCAGCGACGGCGACGAGCGGCGCGGGTTCGTCTCACCGCCCGTCGCCGCCTGCAAGGCGAGCTAGCGCGCTTGCCGCGCCAGCTCGCGCACGGTGTTCGCGACGTAGATCACCGCCAGGATGAAGAACGCACCGCCGACGACGGCGCGCACCTGGTCTTCGTTGAGCTTCGTGCGGTTCGCGACCGGCTTGGCGATCCCGTCTGCGACCTTCGTACGCCAGCCTTGAAGACCGGCCTGGCCAGCCTGGGTGGCCGTATTCATGCCCACTGTTCCCTACGCGTCATCGTGTGGTTCTTCCCGGAGCTCCCGGCGTGGACACAACCGCTCCGGTTCCGCCCGGAATCGAGACGCCGCCAATGATCACTCCCACGATCACAGGACACCCGCCAGGGTCACTGCGCCAGCCGCGCGAGGCGGTCGAGCGACCGGGCGTTGGCCGACGGTCCAGCAACCCAGAAGAAGCTCGACATGCCCGAGCTGCGAACGCCGCGCGGGTTCTCCACGACCCGGACCACGCAGCCAGAAGTCGTCGAGCCGATAGCGATGTCCGCAATCGAGTCGGCGAACGGGCCACGTGACCAGCGAATGCGTACGTGGCCGGGAGGGTGCGCCTCCAGAACCGTGGCGCGCCCCGAGCGTCTGAATGGTCCCCACCGGTACCTGAAATCGAAACTCGCGCCGACCGTCGGCCAGGCGTTGTCACTGTGCACGACCTCGATCGCCCCTGCGATCCACTGCGCATACGCCTCCGCATCTTCCAGCACGCTCCAGACCGCTTGAGGCTCGACGCTGAATTCACGCTCGAATGTCGCCACGCGCTCGCTCTACCCGGCGTCGGCGCACCGTGCGCTCGTCACCATTGCCGCAGACCAACATCCGAAACCGAGGACTGCACGTTCATCCGGTCCCCCGGACGCGCGTGCGGTGCAGCCGCCGCGATCAGGAGGGACGGTCACTCCTCCTCAGCAGGCGTCTGGAGAAAACGGAGGAGCTCGTCCACGGTGTGGTGGCGGTGCCGGGGATGGCGGAGCGGCAGGTCGCCGTGGACCTCGTAGCGGTTGCGGCGGCCGACGCGGGTCTTCGTCAGGTAGCCGGCTTCTTCCAGCTCGCGGACGATCTGACCG
>DASSBZ010000164.1:0-3418 GCA_035698205.1 Gemmatimonadaceae bacterium
GCGAGCCCTCGGCGTACCTCTGCGAGAGCCCGCCGCAGGCGAGAGCCCGCCGCAGGCGAGAGCCGGCGCGTGCTATGAGATAGTTTGCTCGATTGCCGCCCGCACCCTCGGCATCACCGCCTCGATCTCCGCCACCGACACGGCCCCCGCCGACAGCCGGAACCAGCCGCTCTCCTCGCGCAGCCCGAACGCCTGGAAGGCCACCACGCCTAACGCGGCTCGCTGCAGCAGGTAACGGCGGATCTCCTCGTTGGTGGAGAGCACCGCGCCATCGGCGCCGCGCCGCCCCGTCAGCGCAAAGCGCGCGCAGACATAGATGGCGCCCTGCGGCTCGATCACGTCCACCGGCAACCCGTCGGCGCGCATCGCCGCCAGCCCCTTCGCCAGCGCACCCGTGCGCTCGCGCAACCCGCTCACGATCTCCCGGTTCGCCGCATCGGTGGCGTCGCGATCCGCGAGCAGCGCCGCCGTGGCCACCTGCCCCGCGCGCGGCGCCCACGTGCCGATGTGCGTGAGCACGTCGCCCATCCGCGCCATCACGTCCGCCGGTCCGGCCACCCACCCCACACGCACACCCGTGGCCGCGAACGCCTTCGAGATGCCATCCACATAGATGGTGTACGGCGCCATTGCAGCGTTGAGCGCAACGGGGTGCACATGGCGTTCGCTCCCGAGCGTGAGCGTCCAGTACACCTGGTCGTAGAGCAGGTAGAGCGGACGCTCTCCCTGTCGACGCGCGTTCTCCTCGACCACCAGGTCGCAGATGCCGGCGAGCTGCTCCTCGCTGAACATCGTCCCCGTGGGGTTGAGCGGCGAGTTGAGCACCAGCATGCGCGCGCCGCGCACGGCGCTCTCGAGCATCGCGCGCGTGGGGAGGAAGTTCGTCGATGCATCGCACGCCACCACCACGTCGCGCCCGCCCACGAGATGGCAGTAGTGGTTGTTGTTCCACGACGGCACCGAGTACACCACGCGGTCGCCGGGATCGACGAGCGTGAGATACGTGCCGTAGATCCCCGGCCGTGAGCCCGAGGTGATGAGGATGCTGCTCACCGGATACTCGACGCCGAGGCGATCGGCGTACAGCGCGCGCACGCTCTCGCGCAGCACCGGCATCCCCGCCGACGGCGGATAGTTCGTCTCCCCCCGATCGAGCGCGGCTTCGATCCCCGTTCGCAGCGCCGCCGGGATCCGGAACTGCTTCGGCCCGAAGTCGCCGACGGTCAGGTCGCAGACGTCGACGCCTGTCTCGCGCACCGCGCGGATCTCGGCGGCCACCTTGAGGATCTCCGAACCGGAGAGGCCGGTGACCATGGAGGAGACGCGGCTCGGGGGCGTCGGGGAAGCCGAGCGGGAGGCGGAAGCGGGAGGCGCCGAGGTGGTGGACGGACTGGTCATCATACTGCCGGGTTCGGGTCTCGGCCCGGCGAGAACCGGGCGCGATTGCCAAGCTAGCGCGGGCCCCCTCGGCGCGCATCGGCTCCGTTCGCACTGCCACCCGGATCCGCAGCCTGCCGCGCCACCGCGGGGTACGCGGAGGTGCGCCGAGAGCTGCACTGT
This sequence comes from Gemmatimonadaceae bacterium, assembly GCA_035698205.1. Classification (GTDB taxonomy): domain Bacteria; phylum Gemmatimonadota; class Gemmatimonadetes; order Gemmatimonadales; family Gemmatimonadaceae; genus DASSBZ01. Next base: position 1,561 of record DASSBZ010000164.1, read on the forward strand.
CGATGGTCCGGCTCTTCATTCCGGACGCATCGGCGGGCATGTTTGCGCGGGGGGTGGAGGCATCAGTTAAAGACCTGACCCCCATGCTGCACGCAGCATCCTGCATGCAGCGCCCCGACAATCCGCCATTCGCCACCACGACATCACCCGATGCAAGCAGCCACCAGCATACAGCGTGTAGCACGCAGCATGTTTTCATGAGTCCCTCGAGGCCAGACCCAAATACTCCGAGGGGCTGGATAGTACCTATCGGCGGCCGCATAGCCGACCCCGACCTCCTCCGCCGCTTCGTCGAACTCGCCGGCGGCAGCGACGCGCGCATCGCCATCATCCCCACCGCCTCCTCCGACGCCGATACCGGCGAGGCGACCGTCCGTACGTTTCGTGACCTCGGCGCCGACACCATCGACGTCGTCGCCATCGACAGCCGCGCCGACTGCTCGCGCGACGATATCCTGGAAATCATCGGCGAGGCCGACGGCATCTTTCTCACCGGCGGCAACCAGCTTCGCCTCTCCACCACGCTCGGCGGCACCCCGGTGGCCAAGCTGCTTCGCGTGCGCAACGCCGCCGGCGTCCACGTGGCCGGCACCTCGGCCGGTGCGGCCTTTCTCTCCGAACACATGATTGCCTTCGGCGACGAGGGCGCATCGCCGCGCTCGGGGATGGTCACGCTCGCCGCCGGACTCGGGCTCACCAACCGCGTCATCATCGATCAGCACTTCCGCGAACGCGACCGGCTCGGCCGCCTGCTCACCGCGCTCGCCTACAACCCGTTCGCCGTCGGCCTCGGCCTCGACGAGGACACCGCCGCCTACATCGCGCCCGATGAACTCATGCACGTCGAAGGAACCGGCGGGGTGACCGTCGTCGATCCGTCGCAGATCGAGTACTCGAGCATGGACGCCATCCAGCGCGGCGATCCGGTCTCGATCACCGGCGTGCGGTTGCACGTGCTCGTCAAGGGCGCCGCGTTCAACCTCTCCACCCGTGAAGTGCACGCCGCCGGTGCCGTCGCGGGACGCACCTGACAGGGAATCGTTATGCGCATTCTCGATCGCAGGGTGTTCGTCGGTCCGAGCCTGTACGCCCACTTCCCGGTCATCCGGCTGGAAGTCGACCTCGGCGCACTGGAGGCATGGCCCACCGGGCGGCTCGGTCCGTCGTTCGTCGACGCGCTGATCGAGCGACTCCCCGGGCTGCACGAACACGGCTGCTCGTACGGCGAACCTGGCGGCTTCATCCGCCGCATGACCGAGGACGAAGGCACCTGGCTCGGGCATGTGCTCGAACACGTCGCCATCGAGCTGCAGAACATCGCCGGCGAGCGCGTCACCTTCGGCAAGACGCGCTCCGTGGAGGGACGCACCGGCGTGTACATGGTGGTCTTCGAGTACGAGCAGCAGGACGTGGGGATGGAAGCCGCCGAGCTCGCGCTCGCGCTCATCCGCGACCTGCTCCCGGCGGAGCTGCGCGGCGGCGACGTGCCGACATTCGACTGGTCGCAGGCGCACGACGATTACATCCGCTATGCACAGCGACGTGCGCTCGGGCCCAGCACCGCCGCGCTGGTGTACGCCGCCGAGGAGCGCGGGATTCCGTGGATCCGCCTGAACCAGTATTCGCTGATCCAGTTCGGATTTGGCAAGCACCGGCAGCGCATCCAGGCGACGATCACCAGCAAGACGCCGCACATCGCGGTGGAGCTGGCGAGCGACAAGGAGGAGACCAACCGCATCCTTGGCGACCTCGGACTCCCCGTGCCGCAGCAGCGCATGGTGCAGAGCGAGGAGGGGGCGGTCCGCGCGGCTGCATCGATTGGTTTCCCCGTCGTCATCAAGCCGTACAACGCCAACCA
>DASSBZ010000165.1:0-4381 GCA_035698205.1 Gemmatimonadaceae bacterium
GCTGCTGCGAACTGCGGATTGAACTGCTGCTACGCGCTGCGGTTTGAACCACAGGGTAGCACAGGGGGCACAGGGGAGTCACAGTGGCCCGGCGGAACATCGCCGACCGCCGCGGCCTTTCGTGAACCGGGAACGAGAAAGCGGGTGGTTGTGCAAGTGCCCTCGCGTGCACCCGCTGTGATTCGGATGCCCTCCGGTTCTTTCCGTTTGCTTCTTCCCGTGTGTTCCCCTGTGCTCCTCTGTGTCCCCCGTGGTTCAATGAGCAGCACACAGCCGCTCACGTTCCCCCGAGCCACCCCCGCACGGCACCGAACGGATCGTCGGGGCGCGACTCCGCCAGCCCGATCAACCGCGCAAGTGTGGCCCGCAGGTCCCGGCCCTCGCGCTCCCACACCTCGTCGTAGATATCGAGGTCGGTGAGATAGATCCGGCGCGCGAGCAGCGCGGCGTTGTCGAGCGCCACGGTCTCGAACCAGCGTGCGCTCACCGAGGGCAGCACCGGCGCCAGCGAGTCGACGAGCTGCTGCCGCGCCCGTGCATACACGCGCTCGCGCGCCGACACGCGTGCGCTGCTGTCGGAGGGGTGCGCCGCGTATGCGGAGTCGAGGGTCGTGTGCAGTTGCGCCCAGAACGCGGCCAGCACCTTCTCGTCGGCCCACGACTGATCCACCCGGCTCGCCGCGCTCTCCTGCCCGCGCTGCCGGAAGAACCACGCCGCGCCGCGTGCGCCCACGAAGTTGGCGAATGATTCGTTGAACACCGCCTGCCCCGGCGCATAGAACCGGTTGTGCGTCAGCTCATGGATCACCGTGCCGGCGAGATTCAGCGTGTCCTGGCGGAGCGTGGTGCTGAGCAGCGGATCGTTGAACCAGCCGAGCGTGCTGAACGCCGCCGCCGGTCGCAGATAGACGTCGTATCCGCGCGTGCGAAAGTCGTCGGCGGCCGCGCGCGCGTCGTCGAAATCGAAGTACCCCTTGTACGGGACGCGCCCGACCACCGGGAACCACCACGTGACCGATTCGAGCCGGTCGCGATAGGCCGCCGAGAGGACGAGCACCAGCGTGTCGGCATCCAGCCGTGAGTAGGTGGTGAAGCTCTCGCGCGCCGGAAGGCCGATGCTGTCGACCGCGAACCGGCGCGCGTCGAGCACGAGCTGCAGGCGCGCCCTCGTGCGCGCGTCGGTGGCGGTGTCGGCAACCATCGCCGCGATCGGCCGGCGACGCGCGAGGATGCGCGCCTCTTCCCACGCTCCGCGCGCGAGATAGCGCCCCATCGGCGTCGCCAGCCACGCCAGCAGGAGCGCAACCGCGGCGAGCGCAAGGCCCGCCACGATACGCCGCCACCGCGTGCGGGGACGAGCCGTGACGGCTAAATTGCGCGACCCATGTCCTTCGTTCATCTCCACTGCCATTCCGAGTATTCCCTGCTCGACGGCGCGAACCGGATCGGCGACCTGGTGGCGCGCGCGCTGGAGTTCGAACAGCCGGCGCTGGCCATCACCGATCATGGTAACGTGCACGCGGCGTGGACGTTTCAGGAGACGGCGCACAAGCAGGGGCTGAAGCCGATCCTGGGCATGGAGGCGTACGTGGCCCCGGGCGACCGGCGCATTCGCGCCCGCCCCGCCGGCGGTGGCAAGGCGTACTACCACCTGGTCGTGCTCGCCCGCGATATCACGGGCTATCGCAACCTCATCAAGCTTTCGTCGCTCGGGTACGCCGAGGGTTTCTACACGCGCCCCCGCGTGGACCGCGAGCTGCTGGCGCGCTACAGCGAGGGGTTGATCGTGAGCTCGGCGTGCATGGCAGGGGAGGTGGCCACGCACCTGCTCAACGATCGCTACGACGACGCGCGCGCGGCGGCGGCCTGGTACGCCGAGCTGTTCAAGGATCGCTACTACCTGGAGGTGCAGGCGCACGACAGCCCCGGCCAGGCACGCCTCAACGACGAGATCTTCCGGCTGTCGGCGGACCTGGGGCTCCCCGTGGTGGCCACCAACGACGCGCACTTCCTGCGCGCCGACGATCACGACGCGCACGATGTGCTCCTGTGCATCGGCCTCGGCCGCGACCGCTCCGACACGGACCGGATGAAGTACGACGGCGGCCTGTATTTCAAGAGCGCCGACGAGATCCGCGAGCGCTTTGCCGACCACCCGGAGGTGCTCGAGCATTCGCTGGCGATCGCCGACCAGGTGGACATCCGGTTCGAGAAGAAGACGTTCGTTCCGTCGTTCCCGCTCCCCGATGGCGTCAGCGACGAGCACGCCCTGCTCGTCCGGCTCGCCACCGACGGCGCAAGGACGCACTACGGCGATCCGCTGCCGGCGCCTGTGCAGGAGCGGCTGGACTACGAGCTGGGGGTGATCGGCGGCACCGGCTACGCGGGCTACTTCCTCATCGTGGCCGACTTCATCCGCGCGGCGCGCGAGCGCGACATCCCGGTGGGGCCGGGGCGCGGCTCGGCGGCCGGCTCGCTCGTGGCGTACGCGCTCGGGATCACGACCGTCGACCCGCTGGAGTACGACCTGCTCTTCGAGCGCTTCCTGAATCCGGAGCGCGTCGAGATGCCCGACATCGACATTGACTTCTGCTTCGAGCGCCGGGGCGAGGTGATCGAGTACGTGCGGGAGAAGTACGGCCGCGAGGCCGTCGGGCAGATCGTGACCTTCGGGACGATGAAGTCGCGGGCCGCCATCAAGGACGTGGGGCGGACGCTGGGGTTCACCCCCGCCGAGACCGACGGCCTGGCCAAGCTGGTGCCTAACGCGCCGAACAACTCGCTCACCGTGCGGGAGGCGGTGACGAAGGTCCCCGAGGTGAAGAAGCTGTATCGCGACGACCCGCGGTACACGCGGCTGCTCGACTATGCCATTGCGCTGGAGGGGCTGTCGCGCCATACGGGGGTGCACGCCGCCGGCGTGGTGATCGCCCCCGGGCCGCTCGACGAATATGTGCCGACCTGCACGCAGGCATCGAAGGGGGCCGGCGCCGGCAGCGACGAGAGCGTCGTGGTCACGCAGTACGACATGACGAGCCTGGCCAAGGCCGGCATGCTCAAGATCGACTTCCTCGGGCTGACCACGCTCACCGTCATCGACAAGACGCTCAAGTCCATCCTGTCGCGCACCGGGAGCGCGCTCGACCTCGACGCCGTGTCGCTGGACGAGCCCGAGACGTATCGCATGCTGCGATCGGGGCGCACGGTGGGCGTGTTCCAGTTCGAGTCCGCGCTGGCCACCGACATGCTGCGCGGCATGCGCTGCGACCGGTTCGACGACCTGGTCGCCTCGAACGCGCTGATGCGGCCGGGTCCCCTCGATGCCGGCATGCACCGCGTCTATCAGCGCCGCAAGCGCGGCGAGGAGCCGGTGACGTACGCGCTCCCCGAGCTCGAGCCGATTCTGGGCAACACGTACGGCGTCATCACGTACCAGGAGCAGTTGATGCGCATCGCGCAGGCGCTGGCGGGGATCTCGCTCGCCGAAGCCGACGTGCTGCGCAAGGCCGTGGGGAAGAAGAACGCGGAGCTGATCCGGCAGGAGCTCGGGAAGTTCGAGACGAAGGCCGTCGCGCGTGGCTACGACGCGAAGGTGATCGCCGACATCGCCGGCCAGATCGAGACGTTCGGCCGCTACGGCTTCAACAAGTCGCACTCGGTGGCGTACTCGGTGCTGTCGTTCCAGACCGCCTGGCTCAAGTGTCACCACCCGGCGGACTTCATGGCGGCGCTGCTGTCGTCGAGCATCGGCGACACCGACAACGTGGTGAAGTACATCAGCGAGGCGCGCGAACTCGACATCGAGGTGCTCGCACCGGACGTGAACGAGTCGGGCTACCAGTTCACGGTGGTGGGCGACAAGCGCATCCGGTTCGGGCTCGGCGCCATCCGCAACGTCGGCCACGGCGCCATCGCATCGATTCTCGAGGCCCGCGAGGCGGGGCCATTCACGGCGCTGCTCGACCTGTGCGAGCGTGTGGACCTGAGGCTCTGCAACAAGCGCGTCTTCGAGGCGCTGATCCACGCCGGCGCGCTCGACGACCTCGGCGCCAACCGCGCCCAGCTCCTCGCCATCCTCGATACCACCCTGCAGGAGGCGTCGCTCACGCAGAACGACCGCGTGATGGGGCAGGGTTCGCTGTTCGGCGACGCCGACGGTGCGGCCGGCGCGTCGTCGCACACCCCGCTGGCGCTGCCTAACGTGCCACCACTCCCCGCATCGGAGCGGCTGGCAAGGGAGAAGGAAGCGCTCGGCTTCTACATCTCCGGGCACCCGCTGGAGCCCTACCGGCGCGAGTGCGAGCTGTTTGCCACCCACACCGTGTCGCAGCTCGGGACGTGGCAGGAGGAGGGGCTGGCCATCGGCGCCGTCGTGACCGCC
>DASSBZ010000166.1:0-2491 GCA_035698205.1 Gemmatimonadaceae bacterium
ATCGACCTGCCGGAGTCGCGCTTCGGTCCGCCGCCGGCGCAACCCACGCACGACAACTGGGGGCCCATCGTCATCCCCCCCGATCACCTGTTCATGATGGGTGATAACCGGTACAACTCCAAGGACAGCCGCTACTGGGGGCTCGTGCCGCGCGAGAACGTCCGCGGGCGCCCGATGTTCGTGTACTACTCGTGGAATGCCACCGACAGCGATCGCGCCCTGCCGGCGATCACCGACATCCGCTGGGGTCGCCTGTTCACCTGGATCCGCTGACGACGGCGCGCACCGGTGCACTTCTCCTTCGACCCCGACATCGCCCGCGCCAGCACGATCCCCGCGCGCCTGTACGTCGACCCGGTGTACATGGCGCTCGAGCGCGAGAGGATCTTCGCCCGCACCTGGCAGCTCGTCGCCCGCACCGAGCAGCTTGAACGCACGGGCGACTTCGTCACGGCGGACGTCGGCGATGAGGCGATCGTCCTCGTGCGCGATGGCGACGAGCTGCGCGGCTTTCACAACATCTGCCTCCATCGCGCCGGCCCGGTGGCCTCGGGGTGCGGCCGTCGGCAGACGCTGCAATGCCGCTATCACGGCTGGACCTACTCGCTGCGCGGCGAGCTGCTGCGCGCCCCCGAGATGGAGGGCACGGAGCGCTTTCACCCCGAGGACATGCACCTGCTGCCGGTGCAGGTCGCCAGCTTCGGCCCGCTCGTCTTCGCCAACCTCGATCCCAAGGCGCCGCCACTCGCCGAGTTTCTCGACGACATCCCCGCGCGCAGCGCGCGCTTCGAGCCCGCCTCCATGCGACAGGTGCTGCGCAAGTCGTGGGACGTGGAGTGCAACTGGAAGGTCTACGTCGACAACTACCTCGAGGGCTACCACCTGCCGATGGTGCATCCTGGGCTCCACAGGGAGCTGGATTACGATGCCTATCGCGTGGAGCCCCATCGCTGGTGGTCGCTGCAGCACGCGCCGCTGCGCCCGGTGGGAAAGGGGGAGGGGGAGGGGGAGGGGGACGATGCGCGCCGGTATCTGCCCGCCGACGGCGATGACGACGCGCAGTACTACTGGCTCTTCCCCAACACCATGCTGAACATCTACCAGGGGCAGATGCAGACCAACGTCGTCCTCCCCCTCGATCACGCTCGCACGCGGGTCGTCTTCGACTGGTACACCTCGCGACCGGCGGCGGAGGTTGCCGCGGACAGCGAGTGGGATCGGCTGGTGGCGTTCAGCGAGGAGATCCAGGACGAGGACATCGCCATCTGTGAAGTCGTCCAGCGCAACCTCCGCTCGCGCGTGTACGATCGCGGGCGCTATTCCGCGAAGCGCGAGAACGGCGTCCACCACTTTCACTCGCTGCTGCACGAGTACCTGCAGTAGGGCGATCGCTCCCCTCTTCCGGATGATCCGCGTGCGCCGTCTCTCCCTTCCGCTGGTCCTCGCCCTGCTGGCCGCGACCGCCGCCTGTGGGTCGAGTCGCCGGCCGATCGTAACCAGCATCACCTCGCCGGCCGACAGCACGATTACATACTTGACCCCTGACGGGCCGGGCTCGGCGCCGCTGTCCCCCGCCGTGCGTGTCGGGAACCTGCTCTTCCTTTCGGGGCGCACGGGATCACGCCCCGACGCCGGCAATCAGCTCGCGCCGGGCGGGATCGAAGCCGAGACGCGGCAGGCGCTGACCAACATCAGCGAGCTCCTGCGGCGCACCGGTTCATCCATGCAACGGGTGGTGAAATGCACGGTCATGCTGGCGGACATGGACGATTGGAGTCGCATGAACGCGGTGTACGCGGAGTTCTTCCCCGGCGGCAAGCCGGCGCGCAGCACCTTCGAAGTTGGCGCGCTCGCCCGCGATGCGCGGGTGGAGATCGAGTGCGTCGCAACGGTCGGTTCATGACACGCATCCCGCTCACGGTGCGCTCGACGGTTCTCGCCCTCGCCCTCGCCATCGTCGCGTCGTTCGCCTCGCCGCTGCCCGCGCAGCAGCACGACGGGGGCGGGGGAGCGGTGGCCTCGACGAAGTCGACAGCGCGCGCGGACGGCGCCCTGCCACCCCACGCGGTTCGCGCCGGGACGGTCACGGTAGACACGGTGTCGTCGGCGGCGCTCGCCACGCGCAAGCAGTATGTGGTCTACCTGCCGCCGTCGTATGCCGACTCCGGCGCGCGGCGCTACCCGGTCGCCTACTACCTGCACGGGCACACGGGGAACGAATGGGACTGGGTGCGCGCGGGCCACCTCGCCACCACGCTCGATTCGCTGATCGCCGCCGGCATGCCGGAAATGATTGTCGTGATGCCCGACGGCGACGACGGCTGGTATACCACCTGGGATGCGCTGCCTGACGCTTCGGCGTGTCGTGCCGATACGGCCCGCGCCGAGCCCGCCGCGTCGTACTGCGTGCCCTGGCCGCACTATGATGACTACATCGCGCGCGACCTCGTGGCGCGCGTGGATTCCACCTGGCGCACGCTCCCCGTGCGCG
>DASSBZ010000167.1:0-4649 GCA_035698205.1 Gemmatimonadaceae bacterium
TTCATCGTACGCGAGCCGGGATCCGGCACCCGCGACGTGGCCGCGCACGCACTGGCAGCGTCGGGGATCGCCATTCGGGCCGAGATGCAGCTCGGTTCCACCGTGGCCATCACCCAGGCGGTCGCATCCCGGCTGGGGATCTCGATCGTCTCGCGCGTCGCCGCGGCCGACCTGATCGCCCTTGGACGATTGGCCGTGGTGCGGGTCCATGACCTCGTGATTCGTCGTCCGCTCACCGAGCTGCGGCTCGGCAATCGCGCCCCCGGCGCGGCAACGGTTGCGTTCCGCGCCCTGCTCGGTAAATCAGCGCCGGCCTCGCGCCGGCCGTAGATTGGCCCGATGACCGACCCTCGCGTGCCGTGGCGGCGCCTGCGCGTCAGCGCCCGCCGACTCGGTGAGCAGTTCACCGCACTCGTTGCCCATCGCGACTGGGACGAGAACGCCCTGCTCATGGCGCTCGGGGCGTTGATCGGCGTTGCTGCAGCCGCCGGCGTGCTGGTCTTCTACAAGCTGATCGACCTTGCGTACCACCTGTTCGTCGTCGCACTCGGCGCGCGCGTGGACACCGTGGCACACGCGATCGCGCGACCGGTGATCACGGTGGCCGGGCTGACCTTCGCCTGGTTGCTGGTGCGACGGTTCGCCCTCCCCGATGGACAGAACGTGGCCGACGTCCAGCTCGCCGTTGCGAAGCGCGGCGGGCGTGTGCCGTTCCGCCCCGTGGTCGTGCGCACGATTGCGGCCGCCGCCACACTCGGCTCGGGCGGCTCGGCCGGCAGCGAAGGCCCGGTGGCGGTGCTTGGCGCGGCGACAGGATCTGCCGTCGGCTCCTCGTCAGGCTTCCCGCCGCGGCGCGTGAAGATCCTCACCGCGTGCGGCGCGGCCGCCGGTATCGCTGCTGCCTTCAACGCACCGTTCGCCGGTGCGTTCTTCGCGCTCGAGGAGGTACTCGGCTCCTTCTCCGCCGGCGCGTTCAGCCCGGTCGTGATCGCGAGCGCGATCGCGGCCGTCATCACGCAATCGGTGTTCGGGGCGAGTCCCACGGTGGACGTTCCGGCGACCGAGATCACCGGACTGCTCCCGATCGTGCTGGTGCTCCCGGTGTTCGGCGTCCTGTGCGGCGCGGTATCGGCGTTGTACACGCGGACGTTCTTCCGGTGCGACGAACTCGCGAAGGGGATGCGCGGTCCGCCGTGGCTGGTGCCGGTGATCGGCGGCATCACGGTGGGCGGGCTGGTGGTCGCGACGGGCGGGCTGCTCGTGGGATCGGGGCATCTTGCGCTGCCGGCCGACCTGTTCGGCAATCGCGCGTGGTACTTTCTGATCGCCGTCGCGTTCGCGAAGATCCTCGCGACGTCGGTCACGCTGGGTTTCGGCGGGTCGGGCGGCGTGTTCACGCCGACGCTGTACATCGGTGCTGCGCTCGGCGGCGGCATCGGCGCGCTGATGACGGTCGCCTGGCCGGAGAGCGGCGTGCAGGCATCGACGTTCGCGCTGGTCGGCATGGCGGGGCTCGTCGCCGGCGCGGTGCGCGCGCCGTTGACCGCGATGTTCATGGTGTATGAGCTGAGCCATGCGTACGAACTGGTGCCCCCGCTGATGGTGGTCACGGTGATCGCGTACGTCACGGCGAAGCGGCTTGCGCCGTACGGCCTCTATGACGGGTGGCTGATCCGCCGCGGCGAGCGACTGGCGCAGGGTGCCGACCGCGCGTTGCTCGAGCGTCGCTCGGTTCGCGACGCGGTCGACCGATCAGCGGTGGTGGTGGAAGCGTCCGGAAGCCTGCAGGCAATCGTATCGGCAGCGGCGCGCGCGCGCCTGACGACGCTTCCCGTCGTGGACGACGAGGGGAAGCTGCTGGGCGTGATCCGTTACGAGGAGCTGCGCACGCTGCTGCTCGATCGTGGTACGCTGGCGAGCCTGCTTGTGGCCGCGGACCTGGCCGGCCCCGTGGAGTCCGTCACCCCGTCGCACTCGCTGCGCGACGCGCTGCGTCACATGAACGCCTGTGCGATCGACGCGCTGCCTGTAGTACAGGACGATGCGTCACAGCGCTACCTGGGGATGCTGAGCCGCACCGCGCTGCTGGCGGATTATGAACGGGAGTTGGCGCACGATGTGTAGCATACAGCATGCTGCGTGCTGCTCGCTGTATGCTGGTGGCTGCGTGCATCAGGTGCTGGTCAGGAGGGCGGCGGCGTCTTGACGGGGCGCAGCATGCAGCATGCTGCGCCGTTCACCAAATGGATGCCCAACCTCTCAGCGTGCAGCGATCAGCATGCCGCGCAGTTCACCAAATGGATGCCCAACCTCTTAGCATACAGCGAGCAGCATGCCGCATGCAGCAGTTTCTTCAGTCCAGGTATTTCCGAACAAACCGCTCCATCTGCGCCAGGTCGATCGACGCGTCCTTGCACGGACCGTTAGGCAGTTGCATCGTCAGCCCCAGCACCGGCAGCCGGCCGGCAACGTCGTGGAGGCCGCTGATCATGTCGCGCTCGCACGCCACGGCCACCACGGCACGCGGGCGACGCTCGCGAATGGCCTGCCGGGCGTAGGCACCACGCGTTGCCACGAACGTCGCGATGTTGTGCCGCTTCGCGATGTCCATCACACCCTCCAGCGAAGCCTTGGACAGGCAACGCGGGATGAGGATCAGCATCTCGTTCGCCCGCACGCGCCAGTCCCTCGCCCAGGCGAGCCGGTTGTAGACGCGGACGGCCGCGCCCTCGGTCCAGTCGCGCTGCACGCCGAACACCTCGCCCACGCGTGATGCAAGGCGCAGCGTCTTGAGCAGCAGGCCACGCTCGGCGAATCGCTCGGGCAGCAGCGCCCGGTTCCACTTGTACGAAATGCCGATCAGCGCGAGCCAGAGCGCGGCGACGCACGCGAAGGCGATGCCGGCCAGGTAGAGTACGCCGGGGAGCGGGGAGAACAGCGCTTCGAGACGCGGCTCCAGCAGGTATACGACCCCCGCGAACAGCAGCACGACCGCCAGCAGCCCGATCCCCGTGAACAGAAAGTATCGTACGCTGGTAGAGCCGCGAAAATCGCCGCTGTTGGGGAGCGGCTTTCCGTTCCATTCGTCCCATTCGTGCCCAAGCCGGCGATCGGTGTCGATCTTTACTAGGGGTACGGCAGCCCGGGAGGATTCGACAGTCTCTGACATGTGTGTTGAATGACGAACTGCAGGAGAGGTCGTTGCGAGATTGGCGCGGACAGGCGCTCGACACCCGCGCCCGGACGCGGCGACACCGGGAGGCCCGATGTCGACCGATAAACCTGTCGCGTTTCGCGGCGTCTGGCGAACGGATCCCGCCGCGCGTGGCGTTTACGCCGAGGCAGCCGGGATCGCGCAAGCGATTCCCGCGGCGGTTGCAGTGCCCGCCGACGCCGACGACGTCGTCTCGCTGGTGACATGGGCGCAGCGAACGCGCACCGCGCTGATTCCGCGCGGCTCGGGGAGCAGCATGGCGGGCGGCGCCATTGGAAACGGAGTCGTGGTCGACCTCGGCCGCCTTGTCACCCGCGCACCGGTCGTCGACGAGCGACGCCGAAGCACGATGGTACTGCCCGGTACGGTGCGCGATACCGTGGACGCAGCGGCCCGCACGGTCGGGCTGCGATTTCCGGTCGACCCGTCCAGCGGAGCGTTCTGTACGGTGGGCGGGATGGCCGGCACGAACGCGGCCGGCGCGCGAACGCTGGCGTACGGGCCGATGCGCGCCTGGGTCACCGCGCTCGATTGCATCTTCGACGACGGGTCCCGCGCAATAGTCCGACGTGGCGAAATACCGCCGGACGTCCCCGCGGTGCGGCGGTTCCTGGCCGATCCCCACTTCGGTCCCGGAGATCCGACCGGGGCGCCGTTCCCGGCCCCAGCCGTGCGCAAGAATTCGTCCGGCTATTCCCTTGCCGACTATGCGCGCACCGGTGAGCTGCTCGACCTGCTCGTGGGGAGCGAGGGGACGCTGGCCATCTTTGTGGGGGTCGAACTCGCCCTGGCGCCGATGCCCGCGGCGACATCGAGCCTGCTCGCCGCGTTCGATTCGCTGGAGCGCGCGGTGGACGGAGCGGCGGTCGCCCGCAAGAGCGCCGCGTCGGCGTGCGAGCTCCTCGATCGCACCTTCCTCGACGTGACGCACGGCGTGCACGGCCTGGCGATCCCCGAAGGGACGGAGTCGCTCCTGATGATCGAGCTCGAGGCCACCGATCGCCCGCGCGCGACCGCGGCCGCAGCGGCGCTCGAGCGGGAGATTCTGGCCGCGGGGGCCACGTGGACGGAGCTCGGTCTCGACGAGGACAGCGAAGCCGAGCTGTGGAAGGTCCGTCACGCAGCCAGTCCGATTCTCGCGCGCCTCGATCCGTCGCTCAAGTCCATGCAGTTCATCGAGGACGGGTGCGTGCCGCCCGCGAAGCTGCCGGACTATGTGCGGGGCGTGCGGGCCGCGCTCGACGCGCACGAGACGCGAGGGGTGATCTTCGGTCATGCGGGCGATGCCCACGTGCACGTGAATCCGCTGGTGGACGTGTCGCGCGAGGGGTGGCGGGAGCGGATGGAGTCGCTGCTCGGCGACGTGGTCGCGCTCACGGCCCGGCTGGGCGGCACACTGTCCGGTGAACATGGCGACGGCCGGCTTCGCGCAGCG
>DASSBZ010000168.1:0-25001 GCA_035698205.1 Gemmatimonadaceae bacterium
CGCGACGAAACGCGCGACGGATCCTCGCCGATCAGCCGCTTGACGTCGTCCACCCGACCCAGCGTCGCGGCAACGTGCAGGCTTTCCGTCGCGATCCGCGGCGCCGAGCGCAGCACATCCTCCGCTGCCTCGCGATGCCCGGCCTCGACAGCACCAAGAAACGACTCGAGCGGGGTCAGGTCAGGCAATGACGCCTCGGGTGGCGTCGCATCCTGGGACGACATGGCAGCGCTCCTTGGGAGGCAACCGGACACCGGCCCACGTGGTACTCGCAAACCGGCGAGCGCACAACGACCGATGGAAATGTTTCAGGTCCCGCCTCGCCGCGCAACGATCGCCACCGCACCGTGCGCTAATCGCTCCGGAGGGCCTCCGCCGGCATCACCCCCGCCGCGCGACGCGCCGCCACATAGCTGGCGGCCACCGCCACGATCGCCAGCGCCACCGGTACCGCCGTGAACACCAGCGTGTCGATCGTTGTCACGTCGAACAACAGCGCGCGCATCCAGCGGGTCGCGATCCAGGCGATGATCAGCCCCGTGGCGATGCCCGCCAGCACAATCCGGATCCCCGATCGCACGAACGCCGTCACGATCGTGGCCGGCTCCGCGCCCAGCGCCAGGCGGACACCGATTTCACGCTGACGGCGCGCCACGGCGAATGCGATCACCGCATACAACCCGAGCGAGGCCAGCAGGGCCGCAAGCACGGCGAACGACCCGAGCAGCGCCAGGTTGAATCGCGGACCGGCGATGGCGTCAAGCCGGTTGCGTTGCAGCGGATGGATGTCGTCGACGGGCAGCAGAGGGTCCAGTTCGTGGATCAGGGCGCGCAGCGCCCCGGCCAGCGATGCGGGATCGCCACTGGTGCGCACCAGCAGTGTCATGCCGGGCAGCGGCACCTGGTTGTACGGCAGAAACAACGTGGGCGATTCCTCGGTCTCAACCGCCACGTCGCGGATATCGCCCACCACCCCGACCACCGTCCACGGTGTGCCGTCCGTGCCTCCCCAGTACACGCGCTGCCCCACCGCGTCGTCGTCGGGCCAGAGCCGCTGTGCGAGCCGCTGCGTCACGACGGCGACTCTCGGTCCGTTCCAGGCGTCGGAGCCGTCGAAGACGCGCCCCCGGATGATCGGAATGCCCATCGCGGCGAAGCTGCCCGGCGTCACGCTGCGCCACGCGGCCGACATGAAGCCGCCGGACGTCGTGTTCGCGAGGCGCTCCGGTGTCACGTCGTTCCGGTAGTCCCAACCGGTGAATGGATCCACCGCTGTTGCGCCGGCAGCGACCGCACCCGGCAATGCAATGGCTCGTCGCTCCACCCGGTTGAGGAAAATCACCCGCGCCGCCTCGTCATAGCGGTCCGACGGGAAGGACAGGTTCACCGCAAGCACACGCTCGGCGTCGATGCCCGTATCGACCGAGGCAAGCCGATCCACGCTACGCAGCATGAGGCCGGCGCCAATCAGGAGCACCGTGGAGATGCCGACCTGCAGAACGACCAGCGCCTCGCGCACGCGGCGGTGCGTGCGCGAAACTCCGGCGCGCGCGCCATCGCCCAGCACCGAGGCGGGATCGACGCTCGACGCCCGAAGCGCCGGGATCAGACCGCACACCAGCATCGTGATCACGCTCAGCGCCACGGTGATCGCCAGCACGCGCGCATCGATCGAGACTTCGTGCAGTCGCGGAACATGCCCGGACCCGATTGACGTTACCGCGGCCACGCCCCAGAGCGCGACCAGCACTCCCAATCCGGTCGCGATGGCAACCAGCAACCCGACCTCCGTCAACATCAGTCGCACGAGCTTCCCGCGGGCCGCACCCATTGCGACCCGAACCCCCAGCTCGGTCTCGCGCCCCGTGGCGCGTGCGAGCAGCAGGTTGGCGACGTTGGCGCAGGCGAGAAGGAGCAGCAGCCCTGTCGCCGCGACCATCACCCAGCCCGCCCGACGCACGTTCACGTCCACAAGTGATGCGGTGAGCGGCTCGATTCGTACGCCCCAGCCTCGACTCATGGGGTACGTCTCAGCGATGGTCGCAGCGATCCCGGCGAGATCTGCCTGCGCCGCCGCAAGGGCGACACCCGGCCGCAGCCGGCCAACGAGTTCCAACCAGTGGTCATCGCGTTCGGACTGTGCGCTGGCATGCAGCGGGACGAATACCTCGCCCTCGGGAAGTCGTACATTGGCCGGCAGTACGCCAACAACCGTGTGGGGGCGTCCGTTGAGGCGAATCGACTCGCCGATGAAGGCGGTGTCGCCAGCGAACGCCGTCACCCAGAGCGCGTGACTCAGGATGACAACGTCGGCGTCCTCGCCCGGGACATCGTCGTCGGCGCGCAGCAGGCGACCGGCCAGCGGAGCGATGCCCAGCATCTTGAACAGCTCGTGACTGGTCGCGAACGCGCGAAGCGTGCGCGCGTCGCCCACGCCGGTGAGCGTCAGTTCCACCGGCCTGAACGCGCCGATCGACGAAAACGAACGGTTGCGCGCCGCGAAATCCAGGAAGTCGGGCTCGGAGGTGGTGAAGTCCGAGCCCTCGGGATTCGTCATCCGGATCTGCACCAATTGCTCCGGCGCCGCGAACGGAAGTGGCCGCACGATGACGGCGTCGACCACGCCGAAGATCGTGGTGGTCGCGCCGATCGCGAGCGCGAGCATGACCACGACGGCCACCGTGGAACCGATGTTCCTGCGGAGCAGGCGCAACGCGTGCCGGAGGTCTTGCAGCAGGGTGTGCATGGCGGAGTGGTGAGTGGTCCGGGTCCGCTCGAGGCAGGTCGCGTACCAGCGCGCCGTGAACGCAAGCGACGGTGTCTCAGCCGTTTGCGGAACGTACATCGCACCCCGTGCCTCTCCCGGCTGTTCGGTTCCGCGATCCGGTGTTCGAATCCGGACACGCCTCGCGCACCCTCACGCTCCGGCGGCGCGACCGCTCCGTCGTGCCATTCGGCCCGCAGACCTTCCCGGCGCCACCCGGACGTCGCCATACTCCTGGCCGCACTGGACCGAGTCTCACGCCTCACTCCGCCCCGGTTCGATGGAATCGAACGCCGCCACCCGCGCCCCGTCCCGAGTCGCCGCCATCGATCTCGCCCGTGGCGCGGTCATGATCCTGATGGCCATCGATCATGTGCGAGTCTTTTCCGGCCTCCCTGCCGGCGGTCCCACGCCGGGCATCTTCTTCACCCGCTGGATCACGCACTTCTGTGCCCCCGTCTTCCTGTTTCTCGCCGGCACCAGCGCCTTTCTCTACGCCCGCAAGCACGGCGGCGCGAGTCGCTTCCTGCTCACCCGCGGCATCTGGCTCGTCCTGCTCGAGCTGACCGTCCTGCGCTTTGCCTGGACCTTCAACTTCGACTATGCGCACCACGCCATGGCCGGCGTGATCTGGGCGATCGGATGGTGCATGATCCTCATGGCCGCGCTGGTGCGGCTGCCAGTCGCGGCGATCGCGGTGTTCGGCCTCGCGATGATCTTCGGGCACAACCTTCTGGATGCCTACGCCTCCACGCTGACGCAGTCGCTGGGCAATGACCTGGTCGGCGCGCTGTGGCGCGTCGTGTACGTGGGCTTCTGGGCGGGGCCCGTCACGGTTGGGGACACGTTCAACTTCATCGTGCTGTACTCGATCGTGCCGTGGATCGGTGTGATGGCCGCGGGCTGGGCATTCGGCGTCATCGTCTCCTGGCCGGCACCTCGGCGGGACCGGCTGTGCATGACCATCGGCGTTGGTGCAGTGGCGTTGTTTGCCCTCCTGCGCGGCTTCAACCTGTATGGCGACCCGGTGCCGTGGACCGTCGCGACCGTGCCGCCGCCCGAAGGGCCGGGAATGCCACCGCTGCTCGCGGCGCTCAACACCACCAAGTACCCGGCCTCGCTGAGCTTCCTGCTGATGACACTCGGTCCCACCATCGCCCTTCTTCCGCTGCTGGAGCGCGCCCGCGGCGCGATGGCCCGCTTCATCGCCGTCTTCGGCCGAGTGCCGTTCTTCTACTACGTCCTGCACATCCCCCTCATCCACGCGCTCGCGCTGCTCGTCTCGCGCCTGCGGACCGGCGCCATCAGCCCCTGGCTGTTCCAGAATCATCCCATGGGCAACGGGCCGCCGCCGGATGGCTATGCATGGAGCCTGCCCCTGCTCTATCTGATCTTTGCGATCACCATCGCACTGCTCTACCTGCCGTGCCGATGGTTTGCCGCCCTCAAGGCACGACGAAAGGACTGGTGGCTCGGCTACCTCTGACCTCGATCAGGCACGCTCAGCCATGCATCACGAGTGCGCCAACGACGACGCGCGCATTCGTACCCGCGCCAGCGGAGCGTTCCCGGTGTACGTTTCCTCTTCCCCGCCGACACGATGTCGCCGGTTCGTGACGAATCGTCATTCAGCACACGCTGCCAATGGGCAAGCGCAAGGGATCATCGAACAGGCGAACGACCTCCAGCGAATCCGTGATACCGATGACCGCCGCGCCGCCGTCCGCACCTGACGAGACGACGCAGTTGCGCGCCGCGAGCGAAATGGAGTCAAGCTTCTTCGCGGCGTCGATCGACCTCCTCTGCTTCCTCGATTTCGACGGCGTGTTCCTGCGCCTCAACCCGGCGTGGGAGCGAACGCTCGGATTCAGCAACGACGAGCTGCTCTCGCGGCCATTCATCGAGTTCGTGCACCCGGACGACCGGGCCAGGACCCTGGAGCAGAACCGCGCGGTGCGCGCGGGTGATCAGGCGCTGGGCTTCGAGAACCGCTACCTCTGTAAAGACGGCTCGTATCGCTGGCTGCTCTGGAATTCGGTGCCGGACATGTCGCATCGCGTCATCTACGCGGTCGCGCGCGACATCACCAGCCGGAAGAACCTCGAGGATGAGCGGGAGCAACTCGTTCGTCGGCTTCAGGCGGCGCTGGCCGAGGTGCGATCGCTGCAGGAGATCCTGCCGATCTGTTCGTACTGCAAGAAGGTCCGCGACGACAAGGACTACTGGCTGACCGTGGAGCATTACCTCACACGGCACGCCCGGACGAAGTTCAGCCACGGCATCTGCCCCGACTGCATGAAGTCGGAGTTCGAGCCGCGGCTCGCGGAGTTCAAGCGGAAGTAGCGGGCCGGAGGCCCGTCGCCCCTACACGAACATCTCCGGGCTGATCTCGAGCGACACCTCGGAGATCCGGTCGGCCGGAAGGCCCGCCCGGCGCGCATGTTCGAGCACCCGCTCCGGATTCGGCGCGACGTACTCGCAGTAGATCTTCCCCTCGACGTCTGACACATAGCTCTTCACCCAGACGACGTCCGTCATGCCGGTGAGTACGGAGTTCGACATCCGGCCGGCTGCCTGCAGCTGCTCCGGGGTCAACGATCCCGTGTTGCGTTCGATTATGTAGCGTGGCATGCGATTCAGGTGGTGGAAGAAGTGGCGCGCCCGGCCGGCACCAGCAGTCGCTGTGCCGCCTCGCGAAGCTGCACATCGTCCAGCTCCTGCGCAATCACCATCGCCGCGTCGGCTGACGCGCGGGCATCTTGCGGTGCGCCTCGGGCGGCGAAAACGCGGGCCACCGCCTCATGCATCCAGCCTTCGCCGCGTCGGTCGGCGAGCGCCCGGCGAAGCTCGAGCGACGCGTCGAGATGCGCCAGCGCGTCGTCCAGCCGGCCGCTCGCCAGGCAGACCTCACCCAGCGTCGCCAGCGCGTGGGCACGAAGGCGCAGCTCGCCGGATTCGGCGGCAACGCGCTCCCCGGCCAGCAGCGCGGTCCGGGCTTCGTCCCACCGGCGCAGCCGGTGCAGCGTGGCTCCAAGGCTGTTGAGAATGAGCGCCTCGTGCACTCGGTCGTGCTCCTCGCGGCAGACTCGCAGCGCCGCCTCGTACTGACGCACGGCGTCGGCATACTCCCCCTGCTGCCAGTGGACGATGCCGAGCGAGTTGCGAACCGCCAGCTCGCGGCGACGATCGCCCGTCCGGATCGCGAGTGCCAGCGCGTCCTGGTAGCGGGCCATGACGTCCTCGCCCGCCCCACCAAGCCGTCGTGCCGCGCGGGCCAGCCCCTCGAGCGCCTCCGCATCGTCATCACCGCCGGAGGTCTGCATGTGCAGCTCCCGCACGCGCGACCACGCCGTGCGCGCCTGATCCGGCGCCGACAGTCGCTCCTGCGCCGTGGCGACGCGACGCCACATGAGCATCTCGTTCGCCGCGTCCTCGAGTTGCGCGAACAGTGCCGCCGCCTCGCGCAGCGGTGGAATCGCCTCGGCCGGCCGATCGATGCCCAGCAGCACCTCGCCCAGCGATCGGCACGCGTGCGCGAGGCCGTCCGCATAGCGCGCCTTGCGATTCATGTCCACCGCCCTGCCGTACATCTCCAGCGATTCCTCCACGCGACCCTGCCCCAGGAGAATGTGCGCGATGGCGGGGATCGTGAACGAGGCGTTGACGGGGTGTCGCTGCTCCAGCCCCTCTGACGCCACCCGGTGGAAGTATTCCAGCGCCTTCTCGTCGTCACCCAGCTCGCGATGCACGGTGCCGATGACGTTCAGCAGCGCGCCGTGGCGCACCGGGTTATCGGTGGCGCTCGTATTCTCGAGCGCCGCCTGCAGCACGGCGAGCGCGCGTTCCGGTTGGCCCATCACGCGCAGGATGTTGGCGAGCGTGGCCAGGTCGGCCGACTCGGCGCGTCGATCGCCCGCTTCGCGTCCGAGCTCGATCACGCGCTCGATCTGTGCCAGTGCCTCCTCGCGCCGTCCTTCGTGGACGCGCAGCAGGGCGATACTGCGCATGGCGTTGCGCGCGCCGGCCGCGTCGTCACGCTCGGCGGAGATGCCGAGCGCCGTCTGCAGCGATCGCTCGGCCGACTCGAAGCGGTGCAACAGCGTGAAGGCATCGCCCTGCCGGAGATAGACCTGCGCCAGCCGCTCGGACGGTCCGGACGGCGCCAGCAGCGTCGTGAGCCGCTCCACGAGGTCGAGCTGGCGCTTGCGCAGGCCGAGCATCTCGCACAATCGCTCCTGGCGCAACAGGACGTCCGCCTGCAGGTCACGCCGGTCGGCGTCGTCAGGCAGATTGGCGGCCCACGCCTCCACCTGTTCCAGCGTGCTCAGTGCATCCCCGTTCTGGCTCAACCCCATCGCGCGATCGGCGGCCATGAGCCCGTAGCGAACCGCCCTCGGCCAGTCCTCGGCACGCCCGAAGTGATGCGCCAGACGCTCCACGTGCTCGTCGAGATGCATCGCGTGGCGCTGCTCCATTGCCTCACCCACCGAGCGGTGCAGCGTTGCACGCTGATGCTCGAGCAGGCTGTCGTATGCAACCTCCCGGGTAAGCGCATGCTTGAAGCGGTATGTCGGCTCCGGCAGCACACCCACCTGCTGCACGAGCCCCGACGCCTTGAGCCGCTCCATGGCCGGCGCGAGTCCATCGCCTTCCGCCGCGACGTCGGCCAGCACTCCGCGGGAGAAAACGCGTCCGATGACCGACGCCACTCGCAGCGTCTGTAACGCCTCGTCGTCCAACCGGTCGATCCGTGTGCGCAGCACGCCCTGGACCGTCTGTGGCACTTGCATCGTGCCCGTTTCAGTCACATCGACCAGCGCGCCGACGCCGTCGCGAAGTACCACGCTCCCCTGTTCGCGCAGGGCCGCGCACAACTCTTCCAGGAAGAACGGGTTGCCTCCCGTGCGATCGTAGAGCTGCGCCGTGAGCTCGGGGGCCACCCGGTCGGCCTGGAAGGCGGCGCACGCGATGGCCTCCGCGGACGCAACGTCGAGCGGCCCGAGATGCATCAGCGTGTGCTGGTCCGCGCTCCCCCACTCCACCTCGCGCTCGGGGCGAGACGTGACCACCACGAGCAGCGGGAACGCCGGAATGATCTCGGCGAGCTGCCGAAGCGCGGCGCGTGATCCTTCGTCCGCCCAGTGCCAGTCCTCCAGCAGCAGCACGGTCGGCGTACCGCGCGCACCGAGCGTGAACAGCGCCGCGATGGCATCGAGCATGACCGCCTGCAGGCGCTCGCCGATCAGATGTGGCGGCAGGGGATGCGAGTCGCTCGTGATCCCGAGCAGCGCGAAGTACAGCGGGAGGAACTCGGTGAGCGATGGGTCAATGGCCTCCAGCGCGGACTCGACCGAATCCGGTCTCACGCTCATCACGCCGGATTCGAGGCCGAGCGCATCGTGCACTGCGTCGACGAAGGGCAGAAACGGCGTCGTACCGCCGTAGGCATCGCACCTGCCGACGAGCACGCGCACATCGTTCTCCACCGCGCGGTCGCGCAGCTCGTGAAGCAGCCGGCTCTTGCCAGCGCCTGCCTCGCCGACGAGCACCGTGAGGCGCCCGGCTCCTTCCCGCGCACTGGTCAACTGTTCCCCGAGCGCGGCCCGCTCGTGCTCCCTGCCGACGAACGGCGTGAGCACCGCGGTGGACGGGCGTTCGAATCCCGCGCGCGAATCCGACAGCCCCGTCACGCGATGCACGACGACCGGGACGTCGTCCGGGTGAAGCGCCAGCGCGCTCGCCTCCTCGGTCTGCACGACCGCCGCAACGAGTCGACGCGTCTCCGGGCTCACCAGAATCGTGTCCGGGGCCGCTGCCGCCGCGAGCCGCCCGGCCACGTCGGTGGCCGTTCCGGTGATGCGAAAGCGGCGGCCGCCGTCCAGCAGTCGCTGCGCGACGACGGCTCCGACGTGCACTCCCGATCGCATCCGGAGCGCGACCGCGACACGGCCGTCCATGGACCGCGCGATCTCCGCCAGCCGCGCGTGCAGTGCGAGCGCCGCTCGCACGCCGCACGCCGCGTCGTCCTCGCGCGCCGCCGCGGCACCGAAGATCATGATGATGCCATCGCCGGAGAACTGGTTCATGATACCGCCATGTTCCGAAGCCGCCGCGGTCGCCGCCTGCTTCACGCGCAACAGCAGCCGATCCGCGTCCTCCGGCGGCAGCAACTCCAGCAGCTCGGCGTGGCCGGCCGGCCGACTGTCGACCACGGTGACCTGCCGCCGTTGACTTCCGCGCGCGAGCGTCGCACCGCTGGCGCGGTCGACACCCGTCCGGTCGCCCCGCGTCGGTGCCAGTCCGCGCGCACCGGCGCTCGATGCTGCACGCGCCAGGCACGCCTCCAGCGCGGACAGCATCTCCCCCGCATCGAGGAACCGGTCATCCGGACGCTTCTGGAGTGCACGACGGACCAGCGCGTGCACATCCGACGGCACATCCGGTCGCAGGTTCGCAATCGGCTCCGGTTCCGTCGTGAGCGCCGCGAAGATCATCGCCTGGTCGCCGGCGCCTCCGAAGGGGCGCACCCCCGCCAGCATCTCGTAGAGCACCACGCCCAGCGACCAGATGTCGCTGCGGTGATCCACCGCCTCGCCAAACGCCTGCTCGGGACTCATGTACGCCACCGTTCCCACCGCGACGCCCACCTGCGTGGTGCTCGAGTCGGCGAGCTTCGCGATGCCGAAGTCGAGGACCTTCACCAGGCCATCGCTCGTCAGCATCACGTTCGCCGGCTTGATGTCGCGATGCACGATGCCGCGATCGTGGGCCTGCACCAGCCCACGCGCGATGTCCACACCAATGCGCAGCGCATCCGCCAGCACCAGCGGGCCGCGCTCGATGCGCCGGTCGAGCGTTTCACCCTCGTAGCACGTCATCACGATGTAGAGCTGACCGTCGTCGGTATCGCCGATCTCGTGGACGGTGCAGATGTTCGGATGCTCGAGCGCGGCGGCCGCGCGTGCCTCGACGAGGAAGCGCTTCTTGGCCGCGCGGTCGGCGCTCAGGTGCGGTGCCAGGAACTTGAGCGCCACGTCGCGCGCCAGACGCTCATCCCGGGCTCGAAACACCACGCCCATGCCCCCGCCGCCGAGGCGTTCCAGCATGCGATAGCGAGGATGCATCGACGGCGCCGCGGAGCTCGGCGTGGGCGCCTCGCGGCGTGCAAGAAGCGGCGCCATCACCTCATCCGCGAGTTCGTCCAGGCGACCACGCCGCTCGTGGGCGGCCAGGAGCGCCTCCACTTCCTGACAGGCGCCGGCGTCGGGGCAGATGGAGCGCAGGTGTGCGCTGCGTTCCTCCACCGGCAGGGTGAGGGCCTCCTGAAAGAGCGCCTCGAGCATGACCCACCGGTCCGCGGATCCGTGCGCAACGGGCACATCCGGCGTGCGGCCGTTGCGATCAGTGGACGTCGTCATGCGCTCAGCTCGTGGTTGAGCCAGGCGCGCGCGGCGGTCCAGTCGCGTTTGACCGTGGCAGGGGAGAGTGCGAGCGCCTCAGCCGTTTCATCGATGTTCAACCCGACGAAGAAGCGGCACTCCACCACGTGCGCCTGTCGCGGATTGATCTCCGCGAGCCGTGCCAGCGCCTCGTCGAGTTCGTGCAACTCGTCCGCATGCCGGTCCACCACCAGCAGCGACATGTCGACCTCGTCGAGGGGAACGGTCGTCTCTCGCCCTCGTCGCTTGTGGGTGCGGCGTTGCTGCGCATAGTCGATCAGCACTCGCCGCATTGTACGCGCGGCCATCGCGAGCACATGCTGCCGATCGCGCCAGTGCATGCGATCGAGCCCGCCGAGCCGCAGGAACGCCTCGTGTACGAGGGCGTCGGTCTCCAGGGTATGACCCGCGTCCTCGCCGGCGAGCTGTCGTCGCGCGATGGCGCGCAGCCGCTCGTGCAGCAGGCCAAGCACCTGTCGCAGCGCCTCGGAGTCGCCGTCGCTGGCGCTTTGCAGCAGCAGCGTGACGTCACCCGGCTCCGGCATGATCTCCCGCTGTGCCAGGGTGCAGTGCTGCCCGCTGCCCGAGCTTGTCCGCGCGTGTGTGCATCACCCGTCCGGTTACCGGAGCTACCAGTATGCCAGTCGCTGCCCGATCCGGCCAGTCACCGCCGACCGGGGCACCCCTCAAAGAGGCCGGATCGGCCCGCTGATCGGCTCACGGGGGGGCACGCCGCGCGGCTCGGCGTGAAGGACACCTGACAGGCGCGGGGCTCCCTTGGCGGAGCGGTAGGTTCGAAGGTACGCCACCGGTGACGAAAGCGCACCGGCGATCTCCGCTGCGATCAATGGCAGCGGTAATGGTTCGAGACGGCGGAATCGTGCGATCACACGGCCGGCATGCCAGCGCATCAAGCGCAGGAAGATGCGCGTGGTGGACCATCGCGAAACGTGCCCCTCGCGCAGCCGGCGCAGCAGGTGAACGCCGAACGCGCGCCCGTTGTCGTACAGTTGACGGCGCAGTCCGCCCATGCTTTCGCGATGCCGGTGCCACACCAGTGCACGCGGTTCGTAGCGGATCGTGTGTCCGCCCTCGAGCAGCCGATGGAACATGTCGAGGTCACCGGCACCGTGCGACGGAGTGCCAACATCGAGCGCGGGATCGAAGCCGTCGACCGCCTCCAGCACGGTGCGACGGAAGGCCATGTTCGCACCGACACCGACGTGCTGCGTCGTGATACGCGACGCGTTGTCGAGCGTGGCCCCCTCCCACGTGCGGGCGTGCGACCCCTTCCCCATGCCGCCATACGCGAATTCGAAGAGCCGCCGCGCACGCGTATCCAGTGCCGCCGGGGCAACGTGACCGGTGACAGCCTGCACGGCATTGTCCGCGAACGCGTCGGCGATCGCACTTAGCCAACCACGATCCACACGGACATCGTCGTCGGTGAACGCCACCAGATCATGCGCCGCTTCGAGTATTCCACGGTTGCGGGCGTTGTCGAGCCCGGGGCGCGGTTCGCGAATGCAGCGCACACCGTGGTGTTCGGCGATGCGTCGTGGCTCATCGCTTCGTGATGCGTTGTCCACCACCACGACCTCATACGACGGATACGCCAGCGCGTCGAGTGCGCGCAGGCACTCATCGAGATCCTCGGGACGATCGCGCGTGCAGACAACCACGCTGATCGGCGGCGACGGCGATGGGCACTCGCGTGCTGGATCGCTCGTCGCGTTCGTCAGCCACGTGCACCGTCGGCGAATCACCGCTTGCGCGATGACGGCGCGATCGATGGCGGACTCACCATCGTCAACGGAAAGCCAGTCCACCGGTCGACCCTCGACGCGGAGCAGCACACGCACGCGTCCGGAGGCGCCGGTATCGTGCAGCGTGACGCGCGGTGTGCCGTACGCCACCTCTGCCTCGGCGACGCGAATCCCGGTGCCGTTCGCGCGCAGCACACCCTGCCGTGTTGGTCGAATGGGCAACGCGGCCGTATCGGGCTCCGTGCGCGCGAGCAGGCGCTGACTGCGCTCCACGCAGCGACGTGCCTCGGTTGCCGCGTGCGTCAGCGTCATGAACGGGCGTCGCCACGGCCGCGGTTCGCGCGGTAGCCAGCGCACCATCCGCTCGAGCTGCCGGGTGGTCACGTACTCCCTCGCCAGGTTGGTGCCGAGTGCGCGCCGTACATGTTCGCTTCGCACCGGCTCGGCGCCCGCGCACGGAGGGATGCGCCCCAGCTCGGCCCCCTGCCACAGGAGACGTACGCTATCCGCACGCGCCGCATCGACGGCGGACAACGCCCGGCGCAACCCCATCGCGAGATCAACGCGCACTTCCGTATGGTCGATCGAGCCGCTTCGCACACATGCCGTCTCGAGTGACTGCAGCCCTGCCTCACTGCCGACGCCTTCCTGCACACCGCGCCAATACCAGTAGTCGAGGAGTGCGCGGTTCACCCGACGCCATGTCAAGCGCCAGCCGAGCAACTCCAGCGCGCGTCGTGCGACACCGAGCGTGCGCGCCAACGCCGCATTCGTCCAGCGCGAAATGCCACCGTCGGACGATGAGAGCGCCAGCCGCCGCAACCGCTGCCACGAGTGCGTGCCCCCTGACGCAGGCTCGGCCAGGCGCAACCGGGCGAACAGCTCCGGGTGCCGCACCGCGATCTGCACGTCGGCACGTCCCTCCGCGCGCTTTCGCGACGCCAGCGCCTCCGAACTGCGCAGCTCATGATGCCAGCCTCCACCATCCTCCACGAATCGCAGGGTGGCCCCGGCAGCCAGCGCGCGCGCACCGAACTCGTAATCCTCCCGGCAGGCGAGCGATTCGTCAAAGCCCCCGATCGCGTGAAACCGAGCGGCGCGCATCGAGAGAATGCCCGTGAAGACATCCTCGAAGCTGAAGCGATGATGCGGCGAACGAAACGCGGCGAATCGATCGTGCCACCACGCCCACTGCGAGAGTTGATTCAGGTCGGGCTTCGCGCTGCGAACGGGGAGCGGTGGACCCATGATGACCTGGCCGGGCTGCTGCTCGTGCGCGCAGACGTGGGCGGCGATCATCCCCGGAAGCGGTTCGATGTCATCGTCCACGAACAGCAGCAGGTCGCCGCGCGCCGCGGATGCCCCACGGTTGCGCGCAGCGGCAGCGCCCCGCGAGGGCGTCACCTCGAGCGTGCGCATGGGGAACGGTGCGTCGATCGCGTCCATCGCCGTCAGCGTCGCGTCGCTGCATCCGTCCGCCACGATCACGAGTTCCATGCGGGATGGGAGCCAGCTGCCGTGCTCCAGCGCGCCCACCAGCCTGGCGAGCGCCCGTGGCCTGTCGTGCGTTGGCACGATCACACTCACGAACACCTCGTCGCGCGGGGCGCTCACGTGGCGGCTCCCCGACGGCGCAGCTGTCGCCGCGATTCCATCAGCGCGAACGGTCCGCGCGCGCATCCGCGCAGTTCCGCCAGCGCCAGGTCGAGCGGCACGGCACCGGGCCGGCGCAGCAGCGACCGGGCCAGCCCGGGGAGCTGGCTGCGAAGCCACCCTGCCGCGGGACGGATGGCCCCCGGCTCGCCACGGAGGAGTGCCGCCGTCAGGTGGGCGTACACGCCGCAGCCGTAGCCGAACAGCGTGTTGCGCAGCTCGCTCCACTCCCGCCGGTGGCGGTGCCACACGAGCGCGGAGGGTTCGTAGACGATGCGGTACCCCGCGAGCAGGATCCGCGAGAACAGGTCATGGTCACCGCCGGACTTTGCGGGCGTTCCGCCGTCGAGCGATTCGTCGAAGATCCCGACGTGTTCCGCGACTGTGCGACGCACCGCCGCGTTCACGCTCGCCCCGGCCGCCGCAACGAGGAAGGGATCGTGCACGAGCCCGTCGAACACGCGTCGCTCGTAGCCGCGCCCGAACTGGTTCGAGCGTTCGAACCACTCCTGGGCCGGCGTCTCGAGTTCGAGCGGGAGCGTGAGCCCCGTGACACACATGGTACGCGGGTCCCCGAAGCTGGCGCGCAGTGCGCGCAGCCACCCG
Source organism: Gemmatimonadaceae bacterium (assembly GCA_035698205.1). Taxonomy (GTDB): domain Bacteria; phylum Gemmatimonadota; class Gemmatimonadetes; order Gemmatimonadales; family Gemmatimonadaceae; genus DASSBZ01. Next base: position 14,229 of record DASSBZ010000168.1, read on the forward strand.
GGATCGACCACGGCATCATCGTCGGTGAATGCGACGACGTCACCGCGGGCATCGCGCAGCGCGCGATTTCGCGCCCGGTCGGCGCCGGGCACATCCTCGCGCAGATAGCGCACGCGCGGATGGCGCGCGACCAGCTCTCGCGTCGCTGGATTCACGGATGCGCTGTCCACCACGAGCAGCTCCTGCCCGTCGTCGGGCATGGCCTCGAGCGCCACGAGGCAGCGCTCGAGATCATCGGCCCGATCCCGCGTGCACACCGCCACCGTCATCCTGGTGGGGAGCGCACCGGCGTCGCGCCCGCTCCATCCCAGCTCCGCCTCGCTGTCGGCCCGCCAGATGGCCTGCGACGCGTGCTCCTCCACCGCACGGCGCAGCGCGATACCCGAGAGACGTCCGTCGCGCACCGGCAGTGTGCATTGCGCCACCGGCCGCGCGTCGCGGCGTACGAGAATCAGTGCGCGCTCGTATCCCTCGAGTCCGTCGATTCCGTCGGGGAGCCGTCGCGACTCGACATCGCGGATGGCGGTGGGCACGGTGCCTCCGCGTCAGGCGGACGTGACGCTCGCGCCGGCCGCATCGCGAACGTGACCGGAGCGCGACGACTCGTGCACGGCACTCAGACGCTTCTGAACAAGGCCGAGCGGCCCCGCGAAGCGGGCGGTGAACGCGGTGGCGATCGCGTCACAAAGTCGATCGGTGCCGACGCTGCCGTCCACGACATCGAGGGCCACCGTGCCGATCGGCGCGCCGTCGAGCTGGACGCGCACGCGCACACGAGACGCGTCGAGATGGCGCAGCGCCTCCAATGGGCGGTCGGCATGTACGTCCACGTGTGCCTCTCGCTGCGTGGCTGGCGGATCGCGGTGCAGGGGTGCGAACGCGCGCGGCCCGGCATCGTCGGCCAGCGAACCTCGATAGAGCGCGGCACCGCGCGCGAGCCCCGCGATCTCGCGTCGCACCAGCGCGTGCCGGTCGCGGTCCGACAGCAGGGAATCCAGCCACCGTCGTGCAAACCAGGTCATGAGCAGCGATCGCCGAAGCCGTCGCGTGCCCGCTGCCTCTTCCGGAAAGGACCGGGCGATGCTCGCGAGACAGGCGCCCATTCCGGTGCCCCAGCTCTCGATCTGGGCATCGAGCGCGGCACGCTCCTGCCGGTGCATGTGCCTGACGAGCGCCATCGGCTCGTACACCAGCAGCCCCCCCGCCTTGAGCACGCGAAAGAACAGCTCCAGGTCGCCCGCGCCAGCGGCAGCCGTCCCGGCATCGAGCGCCGGATCGAACCCACCCACGCGCAACAGCGCCGAGCGACGGAACGCCATGTTCGCACCGGTGCCCAGCCTGCCGGCGTTGCCATGCGTGGCGACGATCGGCTCGACGCTGGCTCGTGGAGCATGGTGCCAGCCACGCTCGAATCCGCGCGCAAATCCCAGATAGGCCTCGAAGCGGCGCTGTGCCTCGGTCTCGAGCGACGCCGGGAGCACGAGTCCGGTGAGCGCGCTCAGCTCCGGGTTGCGCGCGAAGGCGTCGGCGACCGTCCCGACCCACTGCGCGTCTGCCAGCGCGTCGTCGTCCGTGAACGCCACGACTTCGGTCCGTGACTCGGCGATACCGCGGTTGCGCGCGATGTCGAGACCGGGGCGCGGCTCATGCACCATGCGCACCGGGAAGCGCGCGCACACCTGCGCCGCGCTGCCGTCGGTCGAGTTGTCGATCACCAGCAGCTGGGCGCCTTCAGCTGCGGCCACCAGTCGCGCGAGCGCTCGCGCGAGCTCCTGCGGACGATCGCGGGTACAGACCACCACGGTGACCCGGGACGGATCTCCCCGGACCGCCGGTGCGTCGGACGCCGCCGCTCGCGCCCGAAGCGCCTCGAGCACCGGATCCGGCGCGTGTCCGCGATCGGTGCCGACGTTCCATCGCGCCAGCAGGCGCTGGGCGCGCGCCGCGAACCGTTCAGCGGCGATGCGCCGGATCGTGTGGGGGGCGCACTCCTCCGCCGCGAGCTGCAGCACGCCGAGCGGGGCGCCATGCAGACGCACGCACACCTCCGCGTACGCCGCACCATCCAGCAAGGGTGCATCGCCAGGCGACGCAAGCTCGAAATCCGTCACCGCCACGGCGCTGTCAGGCCTGCGTCGCCGCCCTGTCAGCCGCTTGACCCTCATGCCGCCGACGCCTCGTAGGCATCGATCACCTCGCCGATCGGACCCGTGCGGTGCACGCGACCGCGCTCCAGCCAGACGCCGTGGCAGCAGAGCTCCCTCGCCGCATCGAGGTCATGCGTGACCACCACCATCGTCCCCTTCCCGGCCGTGAACTCCCGCAGCCGCTGATGACACCTGGAGCGGAACGTGTGATCGCCTACCGCCAGCACTTCGTCGAGCAGCAGAATGTCCGGCTCGGCGTGCGAGGCGATCGCGAATGCGAGGCGCGAACGCATGCCTGACGAGTAGTACTTGAGCGGTACGTCGCGGAAGTCGGCAACGCCGGAGAACTCGAAGATGGTCTCGCGTCGCCCGGCGATCTGCTGTCGGGTGAGGCCCAGCGCGGCCGCGTAGAGCTCGACGTTCTCGTCTCCCGTGAGTTCGGGCTGGAACGTCGTCCCCAGCTCGATCACCGCCGCAACCCGGCCACGATGCACCACGACGCCATCCGTAGGCGGATAGATCCCGGCCATCAGACGCAGCACCGTACTCTTGCCGGAACCGTTTGTCCCGATCAGCGCGATCGATTCACCACGCCCGACGCACAGGTCGAACGGATGCAGCTCGAACTCGCCATCGAACGGCTTCGCCGGCCGCCGTCGCAGGCGATCGAGCACGAACTCCTGCATGGTGCGCCGGCGATGCGCATAATGATAGAAGCGCTTGGTCACGCCACGACATTCCAGTACCGGCGACGCCGGCTCAGACGACTTCGGCAAAGTACTCACGCTTCCACCGGTAGAGGAGCAGGCCGACGCCGAAGCAGAGCAGCGACACGAGCACGGGCACCAGGAACTCGAGCAGCGACGGGACGCGCCCCTCGTAGAGGATCGCGTGGTAGAGGTTGATGAGTCCGACGAACGGGTTCAGACCGTAGATCACCCGGAAGCGCTCGGGCACGTAGCTCAGCGGGTAGTAGATCGGGGTGAGGTAGGAGAGCAGCGTGAGGGCCACCGGAAGCGCGTGCTGGACATCCTGGAAGAAGACGCCGAGCGCGGCCACCGGCAGCGCGAGTCCCGTCGTGAGCACCACCTGGATTACCACCACGAGTGGCAGCAGCAGGAACGCGGCCGGCATGCCCTGGTGGCGCAACGCGATCAGCACCAGAACCACCAGCAGCAGCTCGGCCGCGAACTCAACCAGGCGCGACAGTACGCCGCTGAGCACGAGCACCTCGCTCGGGAAGGCGAGGCTGCGCGCCATGTACGAATGGGAGGTGATCTGCCCCGAACTCGTGCCGAGCGTATGCAGCACGAAGACCCACGGAAAGAACCCGCTGATCAGGAACGCCCAGTACTGCTCCACCTGAATGCGGAGAATCGCGTCGAATACGACGACCAGCACGATCACTGTCATGAGCGGGTTCAGCAGTGCCCAACCGAACCCGAGCAGCGAACGCTGGTAGCGCATCTTGAGGTTGCGCACGACGAGTGCGCGCAGCAGCTCGCGATACTCCCACAGCTCCGTCGAGAATGCGGGTCGCGCCACCATTCCGTTCATGCGTGCTCCACTGATCAGCGTCTCCCCGTGTAACGATCGACTCCCATGACGGCCCCGGCAAGAACGGTTCCCCGCATCGCGGAACGGTGGCGATCGATTCGATTCGTGACGCAGCGCACAACTGTTCGCAGGGGCCCGCACCTTGCGCAAGCACGGGAGACTCCGAGCGGATCAGATGAAATCGTGGCAGCGTTGACGGACCGACAGGTGGCGCCGGAATTCTCCGTCGTCATCCCCACGTACGACCGCCCCCGACTCGTCGAGCGATGCCTGCATGGGCTCGCTGAGACGCTGTCGCCCGGCGGAGGATTCGAGGTGATCGTCATCGATGATGGCAGCCCCGAACCGCTCGACCCGATCGCAGAACGTTTCGCCAGTCAGCTCGACCTGCGCATCTACCGACAACGCAACCGGGGACCGGCCGCCGCGCGCAACCTGGGCGTGCGCGTCGCGCGCGGGCGGTGGGTTGCCTTTCTCGACGACGATTGCATTCCCGAACCCGAGTGGCTGCGCGGGTTCGCGATGGCGCTCGACGACGGGCTGTACGCCGGTGCGGGCGGGCTCATGGTCAGTCGGCCGGACGATTCCACCTTCTCGATCGCCTCGAACCTGCTCGTGGCCTACCTGTGCGACTACTTCGACAACGTCGACCACGCGCAGTTCTTCCCGACGGCCAATCTCGTGGTGGAGCGTGAGGCGTTTCTCGCCCTGGGCGGCTTCGACGAATCATTTCGCCTGGCGGCCGCCGAGGATCGCGACCTGTGCGACCGGTGGAGCGAGCACGGGCTCGCCATCCGCGTGGCCGTCGACGCGGTGGTCCACCATTCGCCGAAGCTGTCGTTAGGCAGCTTCGTGCGCCAGCACTTCAACTACGGTCGCGGGGCCTGCCACCTGCACGAGGCGCGCCGCCGGCGCGGTGTCGCGGCGCCGCGCGTGGAGCCGCTCCGCTTCTACTCCGGCCTGCTCCTGTCGCCGCTCCGCTTCCACACCGAGCGCTCGCCACTGGTCATGGTGCCGCTGATGCTCATCACGCAGATCGCCAACGCCGCCGGCTACTACGCCGAGCGCGCCGGCGCGCTCGGGCGCCGACGCTCGCCGCCGTCGCCGGCCACCGACTCGTCTGTCAGTCTCCCCCGCCCGGTTCGTGCCGAGCGCGAGGCACCGACGAGTGCGCCCCCGTCCCCGCCGCATCGGCCGCGACCGGAGTCCGGGCCAACGACGGCGGACGCGCGCGTCGGCTGAGCCCGCCATACACGACTTGACTCCAGTCGCGCCATATCGTACGATATATCGTGTGATAGATCGCACGATACTTCGGAGGTTCCCATGCGCGGTCACAGACAGGACTGGGGCTTCGGCCCGGATTTCCCCTTCCCCTTCGCACGGCGCGGCGGTCCAGGACGCGGGCGCCGCTCCATGTTCGAATCGGGGGAGGTCAAGTACGTCATCCTTCGACTGCTGAAGGAAAAGCCGATGCACGGCTACGAGGTCATGAAGGCGCTCGAGGAGAAAACCGCGGGGTGCTATTCCCCCTCGGCGGGCACCGTCTACCCCACGCTCCAACTGCTCGAGGACGAGGGCTACCTCCGCCTCGAAGAGGCCGGCGGCAAGAAGGTCTACCACATCACCCCGGAAGGCGAGGCGTTCCTCGACGAACACCGCGATGTGGTCGACGAGATCGTCGATCGTCTGCGCGAGACCGTGCGCGACGTCGCCGGTGGCGCCATGGGCGACCTGCATCGCGCCTTCGGCAAGGTGGCTCGTGCCACCTTTCGGACCGCCTGGCGGCGCGGCCCCGATGATCCGACCCTCGCTCGCGTCGCCGAGATCCTGAACCGCGCGGCGGCAGACGTTGAAGCCGCATGGAAGGGCGAGGCCCCAAAGACGACCCCAATGACCTGATTCGCGGTCGTTCGCCGCCTCTCTCGGTAGTGCGCGCATCCCGGGCTGTGGTAGCCCGCGGATGCCGCGAGCGTCCATCGAGGGGGAGACACCATGTCGACAACGACACGAACCGAACCGTCCACGAAGACCGCGACTGCGCAGCACGACCCACTCACCGATGAGATGCTGAAGCGCTTCCTCGGACGCGCCGCGCGGTACGACGCCGAAGAAACCTTCTTCAGCGAGGACTTCGAGGAACTCCGCCAGTCGGGATACCTGCGCATCGCCATCCCGCGCGAACTCGGCGGCCTCGGCATGACGCTCGCCGAAGTCTGCCAGCTGCAGCGACGGCTCGCGTACTACGCTCCCGCCGACGCCCTCGCCGTCAACATGCATCTGTACTGGACGGGGCTCGTCGCTGATCTCTGGCGCGCCGGCGATCGCTCGCTGGAATGGCTGCTCACGGCCGCGGCCGACGGCGCGGTGCTCGCCGCGGGACACGCGGAGTCCGGCAACGACATCCCCGTGCTGCTCTCCACCACGCGTGCCGAGCGCGTCGACGGCGGCTACCGGTTCTTCGGTCGAAAGTCGTTCAGCAGCCTCTCTCCCGTATGGACGCTGCTCGGCGTGCACGGCATGGACACCAGCGATCCGACTCACCCCATGGTGATCCACGGCTTCATATCGCGCGACGCCGAAGGACTTCGCGTCGAGCCAACGTGGGAGGTCCTCGGCATGCGCGCCACGCGCAGCGAGGACACCATCCTCGACGGCGTGTTCGTGCCGGACAGCCACATCGCACGCCGCGTGAACGCCGGCGCTGCCGGGCTGGATGCGTTCGTGCTTGGCGTCTTCGCCTGGGCGCTGCTCGGCTTCGGTAACGTCTATTACGGGCTCGCGCGCCGTGCCCTCGACCTTACGGTGGAGAACGCGAAGCGGAAGACGTCGCTCGCGATGACCCGGTCCATGGCCTATCACGCCGGCGTCCAGCACGGTGTGGCGGAGATGGTGCTCGACCTGCAGGCCGTCGGGCCGCACCTGGATCGCGTGGCGGCGGACTGGTCGAATGGCGTGGACGACGGGTCGCCATGGCCGCTGCGCATCATCGCCGCCAAGCATCACGCGGTGGAGGCGTCGTGGCGCGTGGTGGATCGTTCGCTCGACCTCGCCGGCGGCTTCGGAATCTTTCGGAAGGGCCCCTTCGAGCGGCTGTTCCGCGACGCACGACTCGGGCGGATGCATCCGGCCAACTCGCTCCTTACGCACGAACTGGCCGCGAAGCTCACGCTCGGAATCAACCCCGACGAACAGCCGCGCTGGGGGTAGCGCCTGGCGTCAGCGGCCGGATGTCGAGGATCGCGGCGCGCCAACGACTTCGAGTCCAGCCGCGCGCGCGGCCGTGGCCAGGGCGCGGTCGTGAGTCGCCATGGTCAGCGCCGCGTCGCGTGAATCGCGCCAGAGGAGCGCGGTGGCAAGGTGGATCGCGTCGAGCGTCCCGAGCGGCGTGGGCGACGGCTCCGACGCGCGTCGAAGGACAGTCCTGGCGATGTCGACCACCTCGACGGCTTCGAGCAACCGATAGACCGCCGCGCGTCGATTGGCCAGTTCGTCTACCGTGACCGCGCCGGCGACCCGGAGCCGGTCGAGCGTGCGCAGGCACTCCACCTCGGTGAGTGCGCTCGCGACTGCGCGATCGATGCGCTGCCACTCCTTGAGCCGACCAGGCTCACCGAGTACCAGGCGCAACACAACCGAGGCGTCGAGGTAGGCAATCACCGCGATGTCTGACGCGACTCCAGCAGCTCGGCGAGGCTGTCGATGCGGCGACCGAGTGGAGGTGGAAGCTCCACATCCTGCAGCGAACGCACAGGACGCCGCACGGGCAGGACCACATCTTCGGTTTCGTACGGTACCAGCATCGCCACGGGTGTATCCCGATCGCGGACCGTGATCGCCTCGCCACGTCGTGCCAGACGCAGGTATGCACTCAACCGGGCCTTGAGTTCGGCGACCCCGACGGTCCGATCCGACTTCTTCTTCATGACCATAACATAGTCAGATATAGTCAGATTTGGCAGCCAGCCCCTACATCCCCCGGTACTTCGGCCCGCTCCCGCCCTCGCGTGGCGTCCAGCGCGGGCCGAGCACATCGGTGGCCTTGCAGTCCACGCAGTTCGCCTGATTCACGCGCAGGCCGTCGCCCTGCCGCTCATAGACCCCGGCCGGACACATGTGCGCGTAGAACTCCGCCACCTCCGGCGTGATATGGGTCCCGACGATCAGGTGCGATGGAATCGTGTCCCGGGTGGCGTTTCCGGACTTGAACACTGCATCCAGCTTGCTGAACGTGAGCGCGCCATCGGGCCTGAACGGCTCCGACGGCTGCGTCGTGCGCGGCGCGCGCGCATCCTCGGGGACTTCGATCCGCCCCCCGGGGAACCGGCCACCGGTCACGGTCATCAGCCCGGCCTTCATCCCCCCCACGTAGAACCCGTCCTTGAAGGCGAGCCGCATGTTCCGCGTGCGCCGCAGGTCGGAGGTGATATGGCTGTCCGCGATCATCGTATCGTAGGCGGCCAGCGCCGGCGCCGACACATCGTTGCCCTTGATCGCGGCAAACGCCGCGCGCGCGGCGTAGATACCCGATTGCATGGCGTAGTGGATCCCCTTGAGCGAGGGCACATCCACGAACCCCGCCGTGTCCCCCGTGAACAGCACCCCGCTGCCGCTGTGGCGCGACGCGAGCGCATGATAGCCCCCTTCGGGGATTGTCTTGGCGCCCCATTCGAGCAGCTGTCCGCCCTCGAGCTGCCGGCGGAACAGCGGGTGCAGCTTCATCCGCTGCAGCATCTCGTGCACATCGAGCGCTGCATCGTGGTAATCGAGGCCGACGACCAGTCCGATGGCCACCTGCGAGGGGCCCAGCGGATACATGAAGCTGCCGCCGAAGGCATCGGATGGCAGCGGCCACCCCATGGTATGCACGACCGTGTCGAGCGGCTTCGTCACCTCCCACAGCTCCTTCACGCCTAACGCGAAGAGCTGGGGATTCGGCGACGTCACCTTCTGCCACTGCCGCCATGCCTGCCCGAGCAGGCCGCGCGTACCCTCGGCGACGACCGTCACGCGCGCCGTGAGGTCGGTCGGTTCCGCGTAACCGTTCCCGGGCTGTCCATCGCGATCGAGCCCGAAGGGCGTGGTGCGAACGCCCGTCACCCCATCACCATCCACCAGCATCGCATCCACCGGATACCCGGCGAACAGGTTCACCCCCATGGCCTCGGCCCGTTCGCCAAGCCAGCGGACCATCTCGCAGATGGACGCCGTGTGAAAGCCGGCGTTGTGCATGGTGGGCGGCGTGGGGATGCGCTGCGCGCGGTTGCCGGTGAGGAAGTAGACCGCTTCCCGGGGCACGGCCTGTCGAAACGGCAACTCGGATGTCGGCACCTCCGGGAACAGCTCCGTGAAGGCCCGCGGGTTCACCACCGCGCCCGACAGATTGTGCTCGCCGAGGCTCCCTGCCTTCTCAAGCACACCGATCTGCAACTCGCCGAGGGGGCCCCCCGCCTCCCGGTCCCGGCTGGCCAGCCGCGCAAGCTCGATCGCGCAGGAGAGCCCGGCCGGACCGGCACCGACGATCAGCACGTCCATCTCGATGGCCTCCTCCCCCGCCGGCTCGCGCAGGATCACGCGATCGAGGGGGAGTGGCGGTTGATGCTCGATGGGCAGGATCGTCGACACGTCGGCTCCGCGCTTGAGGGCTCGGCAGAATATAGCCGCCTCGCCCGAGGCCCCTCGCGGGCCCTGCAACCCATCGACCACAATAGTCGTATGAGAAGCGCGGCCGACGCGCTGCGAGCCGCTCCCCCCACACCCCGGCAATGACCCTCTCGAAGGCGCTGACGTACCTGTGGCTCGCCATGCTGGCCGCCACCGCTGCGCTCTGGATCGTCGATCCAACCCGATTCACGCAGGAGGCGCTGGCGGGGGCAATCGGCGCCTGGGGGCCGTGGGCGCTGCTGGTCTTCTCGCTGGTCGCGCTGTGTCGCGGTGCGCTGCTGCTCCCCAGCACACCGGTCATCCTCGCCGGCGGGGTGCTGTTCCCGGGCGCGACGACCGTCGTGTTCCTCGTGTCGATGGCCGGTATCGTCGCGTCGGCGACGCTGCTCTATCGATTTCCGGGTTTCGCGGGGTACGACACGCGCCTTGCCGCGCGCTATCCGGAGCAGCTGGCCAGGCTCCAGGTTCACCTGCGCAGCCCCGTTGCACTCTGGTTCGTGGCCTTGTGGGCGTTCCTGCCGGTGGTGCCGACGGACCTGATCTGCTACGCCGCGGGGCTGGTGCGGATGCCATTCCGCCGGATGATGCTCGGCATCATCATTGGCGAGGTGCCGCTCGTGGCCGCCTATGTATTCATCGGCACTCGCGTCTCGGCGCTCTGGTAGATTCCGCTCACCCCGCACCGGACCCCGGAGGTCCCCTGAAACAGCCCGATCTCATCAAGCACATCGCGCACGTTCGGACATCGGGCACGATCATCCGGAGTTCGCCATTCCTCATCTCCCGGCTGCTCCGCCGGATCGACTTTCGTCGCGCGCGGACCGTCGTCCAGTTCGGCATCGGCACGGGATGCATCACGCGAGAGCTGCTGAAGCGACTCCGCCCGGACGCGCGGCTGATCTCGATCGAGATCAATGAGGTGTTCGTCCGCGACTGCTGCCGCATTGACGACTCGCGCCTGATCGTGCGCCACGCCTGCGCAAGCGAACTGCGACGACTGCTCGACGAACTCGGGATCGAGCGCATCGACGATGTCGTGTCGAGCCTCCCGCTGGCCATCATGGACGACGACCTCGTCGAGCGCATCATCGTGGCGAGTGAATCGTGCCTCGAACCGCACGGACTCTTCCTCCAGTACCAGTACAGCCTGCGCCAGCGTTCGGTGCTCGAGCGCTGCTTCGGCGTGAACAACGTGCGCATCGGCTTCGCCCTGGTAAACCTGCCACCGGCGTTCATCTATGAGTGTTCGCTCGCACCGTGACCGCGCCATGACCGCTCGCACCAGGCTGCTTCTCGTCGCCGCGCTCGCGATGGCGCCAGCGCTCGATGCCGGGGCCCAGGACCGTCCGAACGTCGTCTTCATACTCGCCGATGACCATGCGGCGCACGCGATCTCCGCGTACCG
>DASSBZ010000169.1:0-8174 GCA_035698205.1 Gemmatimonadaceae bacterium
CGCGCGTGCTCCTCACACGACGGTTCGCGCCGCTGCTCGCGGACCTGCAGTCGCTGGTGGCCGAATCCACCGAACTGGTGGAGCGCGTGGAGAACGCACTCAAGGTCACCGACGACGTGTACCTGGCGCGCGTGTACTCCGCTGCGCTGGAGATCTTCCGCGGGCGGGTCTGGCGCAGCGGCATCGATCGCAAGCTCACGATCATCCGCGAGACGTACGGCATGCTCAACGCCGATTCACAGGCGGGGCGCGCCGAGCTGCTCGAGCTCACCATCGTGCTGCTCATCGTGATGGAGATCGTGATGGCGTTCTTCCGGTGACCATTCCACTCGACCGCCTTGCGCCGGCCATGGAGCCGTACGCGCGTCACGTGATCGTCTGCACCGGCAGCTTCTGCTCCCCGGAACGGCGGGGGCGCGCGCTGTACAGCGAACTTGCCCGCCTGCTCGAACGCGAAGACCTCCTGTTCGGACCGAATCGCGTGAAGCGGAGCGAGACCCCATGCCTGGGCGTGTGTCAGGGCGGGCCGATCGTGGCCGTGTACCCCGAGGGAGTCTGGTACGGCGGCGTGACGATGGCGCTCCTCGAACGCATCGTCGTCGAGCACCTTCGCGACGGGCAGGTGCTCCACGACCACGTCTTTCACCGCCTCGGCGACCCCGACCCGGACGACAGCCGGTGACAGCCGGGCTCGACCGCTTGATTCCGTGCCACCATATGCGCAATATGTTCCGAACCACAACTTCGGCACGGCATGGGCCCCGACCTGCTCTACGAACGCGTTCGATTTGACGGCATGAGCGTGCGTATCCGCGTCACGACTCCGGCGGATGCGGTGCCCATCCAGGCCGTGCTCGAAGTGGAACGTCGCAGCGCGGCGGGCCGGGCCATCTCGCGGGGGCGGCCACCGCGGCTGGCGGAGGTCACCGCGAACAATCGCGATGAAATCCTGTCCAGCCTGCTGCCGATCGCCGACGACGACGTTGCCATCGAAGCGCTGCGCACGTCGCGCGGCGTCTGACCGCCGACCGGCGGTGATGCCATGGCGGGCTGTCTCTCGCCGTGGGCGATGGGTAACTTGACCTCGCCATGCCCGACCCGATCCAGACGCGGCGATCCCTCATGAAGGCCGCCCAGCGCTATCTCCTCGGTTCGCTCGAGCGCGACGAGGAGAAGAAGCCTCCCGCCCGGGACGAACCGCCGCGCCTCACGCCCAGAGCCCTCGACCTCACCCGCATGTCCCGCTCCCGCGAACGCATCCTGGCCAACCTCGACGACATGTATCGCGAGGCCTTCGAACGCGCGAAAGCCACCGAGGACGACTCGCAGATGGCCTCGCTCGACTTCGCGTACCGTCGCGAACAGCTCTACTTCGAGATCCTGCTCGATGTCCGGGATGCCATCGAACGCCGGTGAGCGTGCCCGTCGCCGTCATGCGCGAGGCGTGGCGCTGCTTGGCGCGGCGCTCGTCGCCGTGGGGTGCGGCGTGAGCGGCAACGACGCGCCCGACCCGTCGGCAATTACGCTTGCGGTCGTCAACGCCCGCATCTGGACCGGCGACACCGCGCGCCCGTGGGCCGAAGCACTGGCGGTCGGCGACGAACGGTTCGCGATGGTCGGCTCGAGCGCCGCGGTGCGGAAGGCCGCCGGCGACGCGCGCGTGATCGATGCCGGCGGCCAACTGATCGTCCCCGGCTTCATCGATGCGCACGTGCACTTCGTGGATGGCGGATTCAGGCTCGCATCGGTGCAACTGCGCGACGCCGCCTCGCCGGCGGAGTTCATTGCACGGATCAAGGCGTTCGCGGCCACGGTGTCGCCCGGCACCTGGATCACCGGCGGCGACTGGGACCACCAGAACTGGGGAGGGGAACTCCCCACTCGCGCCTGGATCGATTCCATCACCCCCGACAACCCCGTCTGGGTGAATCGGCTCGATGGCCACATGGCGCTCGCCAATTCGGCGGCGTTGCAGGCGGCGGGGATCACACGCGACGCGGAAAGCCCGAGCGGGGGCACGATCGTTCGCGATGCGCGGGGCGAGCCGACCGGCCTGCTCAAGGACAACGCGATGGACCCGGTGACGCGCGTCATTCCGCCGCCATCGCCGGAGCTCGAGGACCGTGCGCTCGATGCGGCGATGCGCTACGTGGCCGAGCGCGGCGTGACCACGGTGCACAACATGGGTTCGTGGTCCGATCTGAAGGTCTTTGAACGCGCCCGTGCAGCGGGCAGGCTCAACACGCGCATCCACGCCGCGGTGCCCCTTGCCACGTGGCGTACCCTTGCCGATACGGTCGCCGCCCGTGGACGGGGCGATGAATGGCTGTCCATCGGCGGTCTCAAGGGCTTTGTGGACGGGTCGCTCGGTTCGCACACCGCTGCCATGCTCGCCCCGTTCACGGACTCGCCGCGCGACAGCGGGTTCTTCGTCACGCCACCGGAGACGCTCTACGCGCAGGTGCATGGCGCCGATTCCGCCGGGCTCCATGTGATGGTGCACGCCATCGGCGACCGCGCGATTCGCACGCAGCTCGACATCTTCGAGCGCGTCGCGCGCGAGAACGGCGAGCGTGACCGGCGCTTTCGAATCGAGCATGCGCAGCACATCGCCCCCGCCGACATCCCGCGCTTCGGTGCCCTCGGCGTGGTGGCGAGCATGCAGCCCTACCACGCCATCGACGACGGGCGCTGGGCTGAAAGTGTCATCGGCGCCGAGCGCGCGAAGGGCACGTACGCTTTTCGCTCGCTGCTCGACGCCGGCGCCGTGCTGGCATTCGGTTCCGACTGGTTCGTCGCGCCCCCCACCCCCATCGAGGGGATCTACGCGGCCGTGACGCGTCGCACGCTCGATGATCGCCACCCCGATGGATGGGTGCCCGCCGAGCGCATCACCGTGGAGGAAGCGCTGCGCGCCTACACCGCGGGCGGCGCCTACGCGGCGTTCGACGAACAGGATCGCGGCACGATCGAAACGGGCAAGCTGGCCGACTTCGTCATGATCGATCGCGACCTCACGCGCGTTCCGATCGATTCCCTGCGGAATGCGCGTGTGGTGCTGACGGCTGTTGGCGGCAGGATCGTGTACTCGCCCTGACGGGCGGCGCGATCAGAAGGCCGTGATCTCCTCGTAGGCGCGGCGGAAGTCATCCACCTGCGGAAGGATCGCATCCTCGAGGCGTGGCGCGTATCCGACGAAGGTGTCGGTGCTCGCCACGCGCTTCACCGGGGCGTCGAGCCAGGCGAAGCAGTCGTCGGCGATGCGCGCGGCGATCTCGGCGCCATAGCCCCACGACAGCGAATCCTCGTAGGCGACGATCACGCGCGAGGTCTTCTTCACGCTCGCATATACGGTTTCCGCGTCCCACGGCGACAGCGTGCGGAGGTCGATCACCTCCACCGAGAGCCCCGCTTCGGCCACCTGGTTGGCGGCCTGCAGGGCGCGATTGACCGTCGCGCCGTACGTCACGACGGTGACGTCGGTACCCTCACGGACCACGCGTGCCTTCCCGAACGGGATCATGAAGTTCGGGCCGGGGTTGGCCGACTTGTTGTACGTCTGGCGATACAGGTGCTTGTGTTCGAGGAAGATCACCGGATCGTCGCAACGGATGGCGGTGCGCAGCAGGCCGTTGGCGTCGAGCGCCGTGGACGGGCACACCACCCGCAACCCCGGGCAGTGGGTGAACAGCGACGCGCCGGTCTGCGAGTGGTAGATCGCGCCGCGGATGTAGCCACCATAGGTCGTGCGCACCACCATCGGCGCGGCAAAGGCGTTGTTCGAACGCCAGCGCATCGTCGCGAGCTCGTTGCGAAGCTGCTGGTAGGCCGGCCAGATGTAATCGAAGAACTGGATTTCGACCACCGGCTTGAAGCCGCGCAGCGCGAGGCCGATCGCACGGCCGATGATGTTGGCTTCGGCCAGCGGCGAGTTGTAGACGCGCGCCGAACCGAACTCCTTCTGCAGCCCCCAGGTGACCTTGAAGACGCCACCCTTTCCCTTGACCTTCCCCATGTGCTGGTCGCGCGAGAGGTCCGCCACGTCCTCGCCGAACACGAGGATGCGCTCGTCGCGCTTCATCTCGTCCTTCATGCACACATTGAGCAGGTCGACCATCGTTGTCTCGTTCCCCGAGAAGCGTGGGTCGTCCTCGGTGTCGAATTGCTCGCTGGTGGGATCGACGTCGGGGGAGTAGACGGCGAAGTGCACCGTCTCGGGGCCGGGCTGCTCCTTCTCGAGCGCGTCGTCGGTGGCCGCGGCGATCTCCTGGTCCACCGCCTCGCGGATCTGCTCGAGCTCCTGCTCCGTGATGTGCCCGCTCTCCACGAGCCACCTCGGATAGGTCGTGAGCGGATCGCGTGCCGCCTCCGCTTCGCGCTCCTCCGGCGGACGGTAGAGCACCTCGTCGTCGGAGAGCGAGTGCGAATACGGGCGAATGACCTGCGCATGCACGAGCGCCGGCCCCTTGCGCGCTCGGGCGTAATCCACCGCACGGGTCATCGCCGCATGCGACGCGACGAAGTCACAGCCGTCCACCTCCTGCACGTGCAGATCGGGGAAGCCGCGCACCAGCTTCGAGATGGAGCCGCCGGCCGTATTGACTTCCACCGGCACGGAGATGGCATAGCCGTTGTCTTCCACCAGGTAGACCACGGGCAGCTTCAGGTTGCACGCCGTGTTCAGCGACTCCCAGAACTCCCCCTCGCTGGTGGTGCCGTCGCCGGTGGAGACGAAGATCACTTCGTCACGTTCGAACCCTTCGGTGATGTCGAGCAGCCGCGCGCGCAGCGAGGCCTCGGCCGCGCCGACCGCCTGCAGGAACTGCGTGCCCGTTGGCGACGATGACGACGCGATGTTGAGGTCCTTGTGCCCCCAATGGCTGGGCATCTGCCGACCGCCCGAATTCGGGTCGATGGCCGCACCGACCGCCTCGTACAGCATCTCGGCCGGCGTCATGCCGAGCGCGAGGCAGAGCGCGCGGTCGCGATAGTAGGGGAAGAACCAGTCGTGCGTGGGGCGCATGACCATGCCGGCCGCCGTCAGCACCGCCTCATGGCCGGCGCCGGAGATCTGGAAGAAGATCTTGTTCTGGCGCTTGAGCTGGATCTCCTTGTCGTCCAGGCGACGCGACAGCAGCATGGTGCGATACGCGGCAACGAGCTGCTCGCGGGGAAGGCCGGTGGTCTTCTTCTCGGCGCGGGTCTGGGTGGCCAAGGTTCACTCCAGGATCATTTCCGGATGGGCCGAACACGAGCGGAGTGACACGAACGCGCCGGCGGGACTCACCGCGGCATGTTCCGCGAAACTCCGCCTCGCGACGGGCAGGCGCAACGGGAGCCGCTGGGGGCCCCGCGATCTGCGGGAAAGATAAGCCGGACGGGCAGAGCGGGCGGCACCGCGATTGCTACGTTCTGTTGGCACGTGCACGGTTCTCCGTTCGCGCGGGCCACCGAACCGCCTTCTCGAACACCGCGGGGCGCGGCTGACCATCCTCCCGACTCCAACCTGGCGAGGCGCGATGTCCAGAGTCTCAGGCCACTGCACCTTCTGCGACCTCATCAAGGGCGCCGCGGAAGTCTCTATCTGCTACGAGGACTCGGATGCCATTGCGTTCATGGACATCCAGCCCGTGAACGCGGGGCACGTGCTCGTGGTGCCGCGCGAGCACTACGAAGTGTTGCGCGACATCCCGTCCGAGGTGGGGCGACACCTGTACGACGTGACTACGAAGCTCATTCCGGTGGTGCAGCGCGTTGCCGGATCCGAGGACATGAACATCGTGGTGAACAGTGGTGCGGCAGCCGGGCAGAACGTGTTCCACTACCACATACATCTGATTCCGCGTCGCGCGGGCGACGGATTCGACGTTCCGCTGCCGTTCGACGGGTCCACGATGCCGGATCGGACCATGCTGGACGCGATCGCGGCGCGGATCATCTGCGAACTGCGCGATCCGGCGCGGGAGAACGCGGTAGGCGCCGGGCCGCGTGTGGCGGTGGCGGGGAAGTAGCTCGCGGTGGGATTCGGACGGGCGGGGCGCCATTCCGGCCGTCCCGCTTGTCGTATTCGGGGGGCGAGGCGCCCAGGTCCGCGCCGTCCCGCAGGTCTACTAGAAAACTAGTTGACAAGTCCGGGTGTCCGACGTATCATCTACTAGAACTCTAGTTGATGACCATGCCGACACCCGTCTCTTTTACCGACCGCGAACTCGACGTCATGGCCGTGCTGTGGGAGCTTGGCTCCGCCACGGTGGCCGACGTGCGCGAACGGCTCGCCGACCCGCTGGCCTACACCACCGTACTCAGCGTGCTCCGGACCCTCGAGGAGAAGGGGCACGTTGGGCACACGGAGGAGGGGAAGGCGCACCGCTACACCCCGCTCGTCGAGCGCCGGGCCGCCGGCCGCAGCGCGCTCGCCCGCCTCATCGACAAGGTCTTCGCCGGCTCACCGGAGATGCTCCTGGCGCAGCTCGTGGGCGATCGCGACCTGTCCAGCGAGGAACTGCGACGCCTGCGAAAGCTGGTGGACGAACGTCTCGAGGAGGACGCGCCATGATTGCGATCTGGATGTTCTGGGCGACCCTTGCCACGCTGTCGTTCGCGCTGGCGGCATGGGCACTCGACGGCGTGTTCGCGACCCGACGATGGCCGCGGCGCTGGGTATGGGTGGCGGCGCTGATCGCGACCGTGGTGGTGCTGCTGTTGCCGAGCGTTCGATCAGCGGAGAGCGCGGTGGCTGTGTCGACCGCCGCTGGTGTTGTGCAGAACCCGGGTGAACCCGCCGGCCCGGATCGGGCGCTGGGTGCGTGGTGGCCCGTGGTGCTCGAGAGCTGGCGCATCGATGCGTCGCGCATGGACATGCTGCAACTCCCGGCGCTGCTGGCGTGGGGCGGGGGGTCGCTGCTGCTGCTCGTGCTCTGGGGTGCGGGGGCACGCGTGCTCGCGCGTCAGCGTCGGGGGTGGCGTCGCGAAGACATCGACGGCGATGCGGTGTACATCGCGCGCGACACGGGGCCCGCGGTCATCGGCCTCCTGCGCCCGCGCATCGTGCTCCCCGAGTGGTCGCTCGATCTGCCGCCGCAGGAGCGGGCGATGATGCACGCGCATGAGCGCGAACACGTTCGCGGTCGTGATCCGCTGCTGCTGCACGCCGCGACGCTCGCCGTGGTGGCGATGCCCTGGAACATCGGTGCCTGGTGGCTGGCGCGCCGACTCAGGCTGGCCGTGGAGCTCGACTGCGACAGCCGCGTGCTCCGCACCATGCGCAACGCTCGCGCCTATGGCGCCCTGCTCGTCTCGGTGGGTGCGCGACGATCCGGCACCCGGTTGCCCGTTGCAGCGCTTGCATTGCTGGAGCGCCCTTCTTCACTCGAACGGAGGATTATCGCGATGTTCTCGATTCCCACGCGCGTTCCACGGCTGCGCGTTGCCGGCGCACTCGCGGCGGCGCTGGCCGGTGTGCTGGTGGCCTGCGAGCCGCCGTCGGCCGAGATGCTTGGCCCGAGTGGCGAGGACGAAGCCGCGCGCACGGTCTACGGCAGCAAGTCCACGTACACCGCGAGGGGTCCCGGCGCGCTGGAGGCGACGGTGGCCGAGTACTTCCCCGAGGTGATGACCGGTGCGGGTCCGCAGACGATCGTGCTCGCACGCGATGCCGGGGGTACGCTGGTACTGGCGCAGCGTTGGGACGCGGAGGAGCTGAGCCGGGAGCTGCGGGTCGCGCGTGCCGGGCAAGAAGTCGCATTGACGCGTGAGGCGGCGTCCGGATCTCGGTACAAGACTGCCGTGGGACGGACAGAGGGAGGGGTGAGTGCGGAGAAAAGGGCAGTGGTCGCGGGGATCCGGCTGCCGGATTCCTCGGCCATCCGTGAGGTCGCGGTGGAGCGCGCCCAGTTTGAGCGAGCCGTGGTGGGTCGAGAGATGCGGCTCAGCCGGGTGGAGGGGAGTGCGACGGTTGAGAAGTCAACGGAGCTGCCGCGCGTGCGGATTGCCCTCCGGTCGCCATCGAAGGTCGGTTCTCCCGGCAAGTCGAACGCGGTCACGCGCGTGGGCTCACCGGACGGACTGTCCTCGATCGCGCCCGACGACATCGAGTCGATCGAGGTCGTCAAGTACTCGGCTGGGCGTGTCGGTCCCGATCCGATCAGCATCATCGTGGTCACGCTCAAGCACTG
>DASSBZ010000170.1:0-2279 GCA_035698205.1 Gemmatimonadaceae bacterium
GAGCGACCCGCCCTCCGGCCCCGCGCGGCTGTTGTGGTATCTTCCCGGTATGTCCTCCTCCTGGACCTCCCTTGTGCTGGGGCTGACCGCTCGCGCCGTGCTGTCGCCCAGCCTGGCGCGCGCCCTGTTGCTCGTGGCGTGGAGGTTCCGGCGCCGGAACTGGTACAGGCGGCCACCGTTCCTCCCGCTGCCGGCGCGCGACTACGTGCGGTGGCGCATGCACACGGCATACGGCAGCCACGGCGCCATTCCGTCAGTGGACGATGTGGTGGCCTATGCACGGTGGGTGGCGGGGGGCGACTGAGCGATGAAGCCCGACGTCATTGCGCAACGACTCAAGGCGGAGGCGTATGCGCAGGGATTCAGCGCCGCGGGCATTGCGGCGCTGGGCCCGGTGGAGACCGCCGATGCGTACGATCGCTGGCTGGAGCGCGGCCAGCACGGGCAGATGGAGTACATGGCGCGCAACCGCGAGATCCGGCACGACAGCCGTCTCCCGGAACCCGGCATGCGTTCGGCGCTCGTTGTTGCGTTGGACTACGGCGGGCGGGAGCCCGCGGGGCCGGTGGCTCGTTATGCACGGGGCGACGACTACCACGAGCTGATGCGCGACCGGTTGCGCGCGGTGCACGCACGGCTCAACGAGTGGCTCGCGCGCGAGGTGCATGGGCGCGCGTACGTTGACACCGGTCCGCTGCTCGAGCGCGACCTCGCACGGCGCGCGGGGCTCGGTTGGTTCGGCAAGAATGCCAACCTGATCTCGCCGGAGCGCGGATCGTTCTTCTTCATCGGGTCACTGGTGCTCGACCTCGAGCTCCCGGCAGATCAGCCCTTCGAGAGTGACCACTGCGGCACGTGCACGCGCTGCCTCGAGGCGTGCCCCACGCAGGCGATCGTGGAACCCGGCGTGATCGACGCAAACAGGTGCATCTCGTACCTCACCATCGAGCTGCGCGAGGGGATTCCGGAGGAGATGCGGAACGGAATAGGCGAGCTGTTGTACGGATGCGATGTGTGCCAGGAGGTCTGTCCGTGGAACGTGCGGTTCGCGCGGGAGCTGAGTGAACCGGCGTTCGCGCCGCGGGCCTCGATCGCGGGAAAGGATGCACGGACGCTGGCGAGCGACATCCTCGCCATGTCCCAGGACGATTACGTGACGGCGTTCAGGAGATCGCCAATGAAGCGGGCAAAGCTCGGTGGCCTGAAGCGAAACGCGGCCGTGGTGCTCGATAATCTTCGCACGCGTGAAGCCCGGGAGGGTGGCCAGTGAGCCGTCGCTGCTGGCGCGGCAGCGCAATCGTACGCATTGCGCTCGTGCTGGGCACGGCGATGGGAGTGGTCGCGCCCCCCGTCGTCGCGCAGCAGTCCGCGACGCGTGCGCTCACCGGTCTCGTCACCGATTCAGCGACCGCGGCACCGTTGGCGGCGGTGCAGGTGCTCGCGCGTGCGCAGGACAATCCGACCGTCACGCTCGCGAGCAGCACTGGCGACGATGGCCGGTTTGTCATCCGGGGTGTGACGGCCGGGCAATACGAAGTGCGTTTCATCCGGATGGGCTTTGCCCCCGATTCGCAGCAGGTGACCGTGGGGGCCGGCTCTGACGGCACGGTGGACATCGGCACCATCCGCCTCAGGACGATCCCGGTGCAACTCAGCGATGTGCAGGTCGTCACCGAGCAGCCGTCCGTCGTCTACGCCGCGGACCGCGATATCTATCTGGCGTCGGCGGTCGCCGGCGCGGCGGGCGGGTCGGTGAGCGACATCCTGCGCGGAATTCCGGACCTCGAGGTGGACATCAATGGCGCGGTCAAGCTGCTCGGTGAGGGGCCCGCCATCTACATCAACGGTCGTCCGGCGCCCATGCGCGGTGAATCGCTGACGCTGTTCCTGGAGCAGTTCGCCGCCGAGAACATTGAGAGCATCGAGGTGATGCCCAATCCATCGCCCCGCTACAACGCCGAGGGCGCCGGCGGCATCGTGAACATCGTGCTCAAGAAGGACGTCGGTCTGGGGCTCAGCGGCAATGCGTTTGCGAGCGGCGGGACGCGCGGACAGCTCCGCGGAGGCGGCCGCGCAACCCTTCAGCGCGGACCGTTGACGCTCAACGGCGGCGCGTCGCTCGGGCTCTCGGGCGACGAACGTTCATCGACCGAACTCCGCCAGAACCTGCTCACCGACCCGATCACCTTTCTCCGGCAGGCCGGCAGTTCGGATCGATCCAACTGGAACGGCAACCTGGACCTGGGTGCCACCTACCGAATCAGTCCGCGCACCGAGGT
>DASSBZ010000171.1:0-6960 GCA_035698205.1 Gemmatimonadaceae bacterium
CCGCCCCCATCGCCACCACTGCCGCTACCGCGAACCCGATCGGATTCCACCACAGCCACGACAGCCCGGGCGCGAGCCGCGCCAGCAGCAGATTCCCCACGAGCCCCGCCACCAGCCCCATCAGCGCGCCACGCTGCGTCGTCCGCTTCGTCAGCGCCCCCACCACGAACACCGCCAGCACGGGACCGTAGAACGCGCTCCCCACCTGGTTGATCATCTCCAGCACGGTCTGCTCGCCCCCCGCAAACCAGAGCCCGCTCGCCACCGCGAACAGCCCCCACACCAGCGACACCCCGCGCGACAACCAGACGTTCTGTCGCTCCGGCGCCACCCCGGCCACATCCTCCAGCGTGACCGCCGCCAGCGAGTTCAACGCCGAGTCGATCGACGACATCGCCGCCGCCATCAGCGCGGCGAACAGCAGCCCCCGAAACCCGCTCGGCAGATACCCGATCATGAACGTGGGCACGAGCGTGTCAGCCGCCTTCCCGTTCATCTCGGCGGCAAACGTTGGACTCACCACCAGCAGCCCCGCCAGCAGCAGCCCGAGCCCGCAGTACGTCAGCACCAGCGGAAAGCGCACCAGCCCGTTGATCACCAGCGCACGCCGCGCGTCAGCGTCGCTCCGCGCCGCGAGCAGCCGCTGCGCCTGGCTCTGGTCGCATCCGTAGTACGACATGTACAGGAACAGCCCGCCCACCAGCATCGGCCAGAACGCGAACGTGTTGCCGTCGGTGATCCCCGCCGAATCCAGGATGAGCGCGCGACTCCGCTCCGCGGGGATCGCCTGCACCACCGCCCACCCCTCGTGAAAGAGCACGTACAGCACGGCCATCAGGGTGCCCGCCCAGAGGATGATGAACTGCGCGACATCGCTCCAGATGTCGGCCGCCAGGCCGCCAAGGCTCGTGTAGAACACCGCGAACATCCCGATGCCAAGCAGCGCCGTGGTCACCTGCCAGTCCAGCGCCTGCGACACGACGATCGCCGATGCGTACAGCACCACCCCGAGCGAGAGCCCGCGCGAAAGCAGGAAGCTCGCCGCCAGCGCCTGACGAGTCGGCCTCCCGAAGCGCTGCTCGGCGAACGCATAGATCGACGACCCCGGCACCGCGCGCAGCACCGGCAGCAGGAGGACGATCACCAGCAGCATCGCGATCGGGAGGGCGAGCTCATACTGCAGCCAGCGCAGCCCCCCGCCCTCGCGCAGCGCCACGAACGCCGGCGCGCTGATGAGGCTTACCGCGCTCACCTGGTTCGCCATGATCGACACCGCCAGCGTACTCCCCCGCATGCTGCGCCCGGCCAGGAAGTAGTCTTCACCGGTGGTCTGCTTGCGGGCCAGGTAGAACGACATGCCGACGACGCCGAGCAGGTAGGCGATGAGCACACCCAGATCCAGCGCGGATAACCCTTGAGCCATGTCAGTCCCCGAACGAAGTTGCGATTGAACGCGTACAGCGCCGCCTGAACACTCTCTGCCTCTTCCGCCGCACCATCCGCCGGCGCCGCCACCCATCGGCGCCGGATTCGACCTCCGAGACCCGATGCCCCGCTACCGCCGGCGACACCTCGCCGACCCCGACTATACCCGCCCCCGCCTCGACATCCCCGACGCCGATCGCGAACGCATCACCGACGCGCTCACCGTGCTCTACGGGCGCGACAAGGCCGACGCCTGCTGGAGCGAGGTCGAACGGCTCATCCGCGTACACCACGCGCACAAGACGCCGGAAATCGTGGATGACGAGGCGAGCTTCGATCCCCGGACGCGATTCACCGCGGAAGACATCGTCGCCATCACCTACGGGGACCTGATCAACAGCCCCAAGATGCACCCGTTGCGCGCGTTGTCCATCATCTTCGAACATCTGCTCCAGGACGTCTTCAATACGGTCCACCTCCTCCCCTTCTATCCGTATTCGTCCGATCGCGGCTTCAGCGTGATCGACTACACCGAAGTCGACCCCCGGATGGGCACCTGGGACGACGTCGAACGGCTCGGCGACCGCTATCGGATGATGTTCGACGGGGTGATCAACCACATCTCCTCGCGCAGCGAGTGGTTCCGCGAGTTCGTCAATCGCAACCCGCGCTTCACCGACTACTTCATCAGCTTCGATCACGAGAAGGCAATCGCCGAGAAGGACCTGCGGCTGATCCTGCGCCCGCGCACGAGCAACCTGCTCACGCGCGTGGAAACGCTCGACGGCCCACGCTGGGTCTGGACAACGTTCAGCCCCGACCAGGTGGACCTGAACTTCCGCAACGAGACGGTGCTGTTCCGCGTGCTCGCGGTGCTGCTGCTCTACGTGCGCCGCGGCGCCGACATCATCCGGCTCGATGCCGCGACCTATCTCTGGCGCGAGATCGGCACATCGAGCGCGCACCTCCCCCAGACGCACGCCCTCGTCCAGTTCTTCCGCGCGGTGATCGACGTGGCCGCTCCCCAGGTCTCGCTGATCACCGAGACCAACGTGCCCCACGCCGATAACATCAGCTACTTCGGCGACGGCACCAACGAGGCGCACATCGTCTACAACTTCGCGCTCCCGCCGCTCGTGCTCTGGACGTTCCATTCGGGGGACGCGACGATCCTGGGAGAGTGGGCCGCGTCGCTCGAGACGCCGAGCGAGTTCACCACGTTCTTCAACTTTCTCGACTCGCACGATGGCATCGGCATCCTGCCGGTGCAGACGCTGCTCACCGAGTCACAGCGCGACGAGCTGGTGGAGCGCACGTATGCGCACGGCGGGCTGGTCTCGTATCGCACGGGGCGCGACGGCCGCTCGGTGCCTTACGAGTTGAACATCCCCTGGTACAACGCCCTCAACTCCGACGACGAGCTCGAGCCGGAAGAACACAAGGTTCGAAAGTTCCTGGCCTCCCGCGCCATCGCCCTCACCCTCCCGGGGGTGGCCGCGGTCTATCTCCCGAGCATCGTGGGGGCCCACGTCACCGCTGGCCAGTCGGTCAATGAAAAGGATCCCCGGAGCATCAACCGCAATACCATCCACTTGCAGGAGCTGTTAAATCAATTGGAGGAGCCGGACTCGCATGCCTCGCGGATCCTCCTCCCCTTCGGTATCATGATCAGGGCGCGCTCCCGCTGTCGCGCCTTTCACCCGTCCGCCCGGTACCGGCAGATCGCGAGCGATCGCTCGGTGCTGGCGTTCATGCGGGAAACGCGCGACGATCAGGCGCGTGTCCTGGTGCTCACGAACGTGACCGCCGGGCATCAGACGGTCACGATCCCGGCATCGCAGTTGCGTTCTTCAGCCGTGTACTGGACGAACCTGCTCACGGAGCAGCGGGTGCGCGTGGCCGGCGATGGCTCGTTGCGCATCGCACTCGACGCATATGCAGTGTGGTGGCTGGAGCCCGTCTCCGGCTGACGACGGACCGGACGATGGTGCGCCCGGCCGCTCCTGAACTCCCGAAGCGAGGCGTCCATGTCCGACTTCTTCCAGAACGGCGTCATCACGACGCTGCATCGCCTCAACCGCAACGGCCTGCGTGAACTCGAGGGCCAGCTCGACGAACTCGCCGCGTCCAACCGGATCGGCCTGATCCTCCCCGCGCTCTACACCGAGTTCCAGCACCCGGCCATGCAGCGCATCGTCGACCAGCTCGCGCAGGTACACTACCTCAAGCGCATCGTCTGCGCGGTGGGGCAGGCCACGCGCGAACAGTACGAACACGCGTGCACCTTCTTCCGCGACGTCCCCACGCCGGTGACGATGCTCTGGATGGAGGACCCGCGCATCGAGAAGCTGTTCGTCACGCTCGAACAGCATGGCATCGGCGCCGGTGGCGCCGGCAAGGGGCGCACCTGCTGGCTCTCGTACGGCTACCTGCTGGCCACCGAGGACGTGGACGTCATTGCGCTCCACGACTGCGACATCCGCAACTACGATCGCTCGATGCTTGCGCGTCTCGTCTACCCGGTGGCCAACCCGAACCTCGGCTTCGAGTTCAGCAAGGGCTACTACGCGCGCGTCTCGGAAACCATGCACGGGCGCGTGATGCGCCTGTTCTTCACGCCACTCGTGCGCGCGCTGCTGCGCATCGTGGGCGAGGTGCCGTACCTGCAGTTCCTCGACAGCTTCCGCTACGCGCTCTCCGGCGAGTTCGCCATGCGCACCGACCTCGCCCGCGCCAACCGCATCCCGAGCGACTGGGGGCTCGAAGTGGGGGTGCTCAGCGAGATCTATCGCAACTGTGCGCCGGCGCGCGTCTGCCAGGTGGACATCGCCGACAACTACGACCACAAGCACCAGCCCCTCTCGGAACACGACGCCACCATCGGACTGCGCCGCATGTCGTCGGAGATCGGCAAGCAGCTGTTCCGCACGCTGGCCGCCGAGGGGATCATCCTGAGCGATGCATCGCTGCGCACGCTGCAGGTGCTCTATGTGCGCATGGCGCAGGACACGATCAACCGGTACTACGCCGACGCAATGGTCAACGGGCTCTCGTTCGACCGCCACGCCGAGGCCACCGCGGTCGGTGCCTTCTCCGAAAGTCTCCGCGAGGCGTCACGCGCCTTCATGGAGAACCCGCAAGGGCTCTCGCACATCCCGAGCTGGAACCGCGTGCACCACGCCATCCCCGCGTTCTTCGACGACCTGCTCGAGGCCACGAAGGACATGGAGCCGGTGTTCGTTCCCACGGTCTGAGCCGGGCGCGCCGGTGCGCCGCGCGCGCGCCGGCCCTCAGCGGTCGAACTCCTCCAGCAGCGCCAGCACCGCGGTGTTCCACCCGGCCGGCCCCTCCTCCGCGGTGACGACCGCGCCGGGGACCCGTTCGTGCATGACGTCCACATGCCGCCCGCGCACGATCACCGGGCGATCGACCTCGCACAGCATCGATATATCGTTAGGCGCGTCCCCCAGCCCGGCCGACGCCAGCCCCGGCCATGCCCTGCGGTAGCGCGCCAGCACCCGCCGGACGGCCTCGCCCTTGTCGTTGCCCGCGAACACGTGGTGGAACCGGCCGCCGATGGCCCAGCGGAAGCCGCGCCGCTCCAGCGCCGCCAGCAGCGCCGGCTCGCGCGCCGCATCGAGCACGGTGAACGCCTCGCCATACTCGCGCTGGCGCGCGCGACCGGCGTCGGCCGATGGCAGCCCGGTGGCCGCCGCCACCTCCGCCTCCGTCATGTCGTGGAAGCCCCGCACGCGTGCCCCGGACTCGGCGGCCGCCGCCGCCAGCGCCGCCACCACATCCGTGTATGCGGTGCCTAACGCGATCACCGCGTCGCCTGTGCCATCCTCCCCGGGCTCGCCCGCGGGTGCACCGGGGGCACGCTCCGCCGGCCACGCCCCCGCCGGCGCCACGATCGCGCCCCCGTTCTCCACGATGAACGGCGCCCGCAGCCCCAGCGACCCGTGCAGCGGCTCCACCTCCGCGCGTGTCTTGCTCGTGCACAGCACCAGCGGCACCCCGCGCGCGCGCAGCGCGGCCAGCGCCGGGCCGGCGGCCGCCGTGCTGTAGGTCCGGGCGTCGAGCAGCGTGCCATCGAGGTCGGTCACCACCACCAGCCGGCGCACGCGCCTAACGCGGCCAGCGGTCGTTGCGGCGGTCGATGTCGGGGAACAGGTGGCCGGGGTCGAGCTCCACGCTGCTGATCGCCGGCAGCGTGGGAACCGTGAACTCGAACCGCGTGGCCCCGGCCAGCCACGTCGTCACCGGCACCTCGCGCGACTCGATCGTCCCGTCGGCCCGGCGGATCACCAGCCGCGCCGGCATCGGGGCCCGCCCCAGGTCCGACACGACGATCACCGTCTCGCTGCCGCGCGCCGTCACGGTGTCGATGGCATGATCCAGCGTCCATGTCTCGTAGAACCACGTCCGCCAGAACCAGCCCAGGTCCTCCCCCGACATGTCCTCGAAGGTGCGCCAGAAGTCGAGCGGCGTGGGATGTCCGCCGATCCACCGCCGGCCATACTCGCGGTACGCGCGCCAGAACATCTCGTCCCCCAGCAGCCCGCGCAGCATCGAGAGGATCGTCGACATCTTCTGGTAGCTCGCCACCCCGAACGCGGGCGAGTCCACCGGATAGCGATCGCCGTGGCGCATCAGCGCCGTCTCCCCGCCGGTGCGCGCCAGCGACAGATATGAGTCGCGCACGATCGCCTCGAGGTCGTAGCCGGGGAAGAAGTCGCGCATCGCCTGCGCCTGGTTGAAGCGCGTCAGCCCCTCGTCCTGCCACGAATGCCGCGTCTCGTTCGAACCCACCTGCATGGGGAACCACATGTGCCCAAGCTCGTGCACGGTGACCGAATAGAGGCTCAGCGTATCGCGCGGGCCGCCGATGCAGGTGATCATCGGATACTCCATCCCGCCGCACGACGTCGGGCCGTCCACCGCCGTCACCTGCGGATACGGATACGACCAGAGCTCCTTCGACAGGAACTGCAGCGAGTGCCGTGCATAACGCGCCGACTGGTCCCACGCCCACGACACGCGATCGGGGCGATACAGCGTGTGGACGACCGCCGAATCCGGGCGCCCGTCGCCGTCGCCATCGCCGACCGGTGCCAGCGCCGCGTCCCACAGGTATTCACTCGACGCGCCCCACGCGAAGTCGCGCACGTTGTGCGCGCGATAGTGCCAGGTGAGCCGCCCGCTCGAGCCACGCTGCGTGGCGCGCCCGGCGCCACGGTCCCCCTCCTCCACGACGTGCACCGTGCCCCCGCCCCGCGCTACCGGGTCGTCGCGCAGGCCGTCGAGTCGGCCCCGGATGCGCGGCGTCAGCACCGCGTTCGCATTCAACAGCTCCCCGGTCGCACCGATCAGCCACCCCGCCGGCACGGTGAGCAGCACTTCGTAGTCCCCCCACCCCATGTAGAACTCGGCGTTCCCCAGATACGGGTCGGTCTGCCACCCGCCAAGGTCGTCGTACACCGCCATCTGCGGATACCAGTACGACACGAAGTACACCGAGCCATCGGTGCCGCC
>DASSBZ010000172.1:0-9904 GCA_035698205.1 Gemmatimonadaceae bacterium
GAACACGTTCGTGCGGGACCGGTTGCCGGACTACGTGCATGGCACGCTGAGCCCCGGCGACGCGGCCAGCGTGCAGGCGCATCTCGAGCGGTGCGACGACTGCCGCGAGGAGCTCGAGCTGCTTCGCACGGTGCACCGCGCCTGGGCGCCGGTAAACGCAACAGCGCCGGACGTCGCGGCAATCGTGCGCGCCCTCCCGCGCCCCGTCGCGGGGACGCACACCGCGCGCCCCGCCGTTCCGCAGCGCGCTCCACGACGCTTCGCGCCAGCGCGCTGGCAGCTCGCCGCCGCCGCCGTCGTGCTCGTCGCGATCGGTGCGCTCTCCGCCACCGGCATCCCATGGCAGCGTCAGGGCGAACCGGCGCCGGCCATCTCGTTCGCGGGCGGGGTGAACGACCTCGACGCGACAGAGCTCGAGGCACTGGTGCAGTCCATCGACGAGATCACTGCGACCCCCGTCGCCGAGCCGGAGCACGTCGCTCCGCTCCCCATGGAATCAATCAACGGAGCCAGCGAATGAAGTGGAAGTTCATGAGATTCCTGCTCCCCGCCATGCTCGCGCTGGTCGTCGCCGATGCACCTGCGCTGGCCCAGCGCGCCGCGAAGCAGGCAGGGCCGCCCGCCGCCGCCGCGCGTCGGGAGCGCCTCGAGCGACAGGTGACGGAACGACTCGCGCAGGTGGTGCGCCGCGAACTCGGGTTGGACGATGCGGGGATGCGCCGCCTGCAGCAGACCAACCAGCGCTTCGAGGGGCGTCGCCGCGAACTGGTGCGGCGTGAGCGCACCGCGCGCGCCGAACTGCGGAAGCAGCTCGCCGAGGGCACGACTGCCGACCAGGATCGGGTGGCCGCCCTGCTCGACGAACTGCTCGAAGTGAACCAGTCCCGGAGCCGGTTGCTCGGCGAGGAGCAGCGGGAGCTGGCCGGCTTCCTCACGCCGGTCCAGCGGGCGCGCTACCTGGGCATCCAGGAGCAGTTTCGCCGCAGGATCGAGGAAGTCGTACGTGGCCGCGATGGCGCCGGCGGGGCGGCGGGCGCGGCCGGACGCCGGCCCGTTCCGCGGCGATGAGCCCGCGCGATCAGCGTTGAGCCGCGCCGCCGCCCCGGCTAGATTCACCCCCTTGGCCCGGGTGGCGGAATCGGTAGACGCAGAGGACTCAAAATCCTCCACCACGCGAGTGGTATACGAGTTCGAGTCTCGTCCCGGGTATCGCGCCCGGCGCTCTCCAGAGGGCGCCGGGCGTGTCGTTCGTTGCTTGCCGGTCGCGCCGGAGCCGTCCTAGCTTTCCGCCCGCCAGGGTGCAAGTGACGGTCGGGTGACGCGCCCGTGCATCCTGTCGGCGCCGCAACCCCGCGGCTTGCACCTGAACCGTCCGCCCTCACCTCATGCCCATCTCATTCTCCCTTCGTGGCGGGGACCCCGCTGCCGCGAACGTCCCCCTGCTCGCGCTCCTGCTCCCGGCCGGCAACGCGCTCCCCGCGCCCCTCGCCGGGCTCGACAAGGCGCTGGGCGGCTCGCTGGGCCGCGCCCTCTCGCGCCGCGACTTCCGCGGCGGCCGCGACGAAACCCTCTACCTCGATGGTGGCTCGGCCAACACCAAGCGGGTGCTCCTCGTGGGCATGGGTACCGCCGAACGCCCCGCCTCCGTTCGACGCGCCGCCAGCATCGCCGGCCGGCAGTCCGCCCGGCTCGGCGTCGGCACCGTCGCGCTCTGGTGCGAGGAGCCCGATGACAAGGCCGTCGAAGCGATGACCATTGGCGTCGCGCGCGGCAGTTGGGAGTGGACCATGCGTACGCCCCCCCCGCCCGAGGAACGGAGTGAGCCGCTGTCCAGGGCCATCGTGCTCGCCGAGGCGCGCGCACATCGCGACGCCCTCGCCGCCGGTGAGGCCATTGCCGCCGGCTACGATCTCGCCCGCCGCGTCGCGCACATGCCGGGCAACGTCTGCACGCCGGACCTGCTCGCCGATACCGCGCGCGACATCGGCAAGCGTCACAAGCTGAAGGTCAGGATCCTCGGCCGCGCCGAGCTCACGAAGCTCAGCATGGGCTCCTTCCTCAGCGTGGCGCAGGGCACGCCGCAGGAGCCGAAACTCGGGATCATCGAGTATCGCAAGGGCCGTCGCGGCGACGCGCCGATCGTGCTGGTGGGGAAGGGCCTCTGCTTCGATACCGGGGGCATCTCCATCAAGCCCGCCGATCGCATGGAGTACATGAAGTACGACATGTGCGGCGCGGCCGGCGTGCTCGGTGCCATGGAAGCCATCGCGCGGCTCGGACTCAAGGTCAACGTGATCGGCATGTTCGGCGCGACGACCAACATGCCGTCAGGCACCGCCGTCAAGCCCGGCGACGTGGTGACGGCGTCGTCAGGCAAGACCATCGAGATTATCAATACCGACGCCGAAGGGCGACTGGTGCTCGCCGACCTGCTCGCATACGCGTCGCGATTCAAGCCGCAGGCGGTCATCGATGCCGCGACGCTCACCGGCGCCTGCGTCATCGCCCTGGGTTACGGTGCCACGGGGGTGATGGGGTCCGATGCGGCGCTGGTGCAGGATGTGCTCGCCGCCGGCGAGCGCGCCGCCGAGCCGGGGTGGCAACTTCCGCTGATGGACGAGTACAAGGAGCAGATCAAGTCCGACGTGGCTGACGTGCGAAACACCGGCGGTCGGGCGGCCGGTGCGATCACCGCCGGACTCTTTCTGCAGGAGTTCGTCTCCGACTATCCGTGGGTACACCTGGACGTTGCCGGCACCGCATACTCCGAGAGCGACCTGGTTGCGATTCCAAAGGGGCCAACAGGGGTGCCGGTCGGCACGTTCGTCGAATTTGTGCGCGGGAGATCAGGCTGAAGCACGCTTCATGAAGGGCATGGTGCTGATCCTCGGGCTCGCCCTCATCGGGCGCGCCGCGGAGGCGCAGGTAGCCGATTCGACCGCGCGGGCCGACACGAGCGTGGTGCCGATCGCGGTGGCCGATTCCGTGCCGAAGGACACGGTCAAGGCGCCGCTGGCCCAGGCGCCGCTGCCCACGTACCAGTCGGCCGCCGGCACCTGGCGCTGGGAGCGGGAGGACATCTTCCGCTCCGGCGCCACCACGCTCGCCGAGCTGCTCGACGTGATTCCGGGCTACGTCACGTACAGCGCGAGTGCCGTCGCGCCCGCGGTGGGCAACTACCTCGGCTCGTTCGGTCGCGTGCGCGTGTTCATGGATGGACTGGAGATCGACCCCATCGACTCGCGCATGGGCGGCATGCTCGACCTGTCGTTCATCCAGCTCTGGCTGCTCGAGACCGTGGTGGTGGAACGCACGGCCGGCGAGCTGCGCGTGCACCTGCGCACGTGGACCGATCGGCGAACCTCGGCCGCCACCCGCATCGACGTCGCCACCGGCGATCTCAAGACCAACTCCTTCCGCGGCTACTACGCCAAGCGATTCAAGCATGGCGAGGCACTGCAGGTCGGCGCGCAGCAGTGGAGCATGGACGACCAGCGCAACATCGATGGCGATGTCGTCACCGTGTTCGGTCGTGCCGGATGGGCCAGTGGCAACTGGAAGTTCGACGCCATGCTGTCGCGCACGCGGCGTTCCTCGTCGGGGCAGCCGCGCTCCGACGAAGACGACACGCGCCCCGTGCTCACACCGCAGCAGTTGCGCGAAACGCAGAGCTACGCGCGATTCGGCTATGGCGATCCTGATGTCGGAACGTGGCTGCAGGTGATGGCCGGTCGATTCGAACTCGATGAGACCTCCCCCAAGCGTCCGGGTGGCGCTGCCGATGGTCTTCCCCGGGATTCCGTGGACACCACCGCCGTCCGCACGCAGTTCGTGCTCTCGGGCGGATCGCGCCGCGGCGGACTGCACGGCGACGGTGCGCTGCGACTGCGTCGCGTGGAGGGTGAGCAGTATCTCTCGCCATCGGTGCGGCTGGGCTACGATCGCGGCTGGCTCTCCACGACGTTCCACGCCGAGCAGGCGGCCGATGACTCGCTCCGGCGCATCGATGGCGCGGTGACCATTCGCCCCTTCGACTTCGTGGCGCTCGGTGTCGCCGCCTCACGCTCGAGTCCCACCGAGAGCGACGACCTCAGACCGGCATCGCTGGCCCTGCGCGCCGAGGCGGGGCTGCGACTGGGACGCACCTGGCTCACGGGGGGCGTGATGCGCCTCGATACCACCCGAACGCTGGCGCCAACGGTCTTCGACACCGGCTATGTGGACTTTGCCGGTGGGTCGCGCACCGGCATCTTCGCCGGCATTCATGGCAAGTTCTGGCGCGACGTGGGGCTCGACATCACCGCCACGCGATGGGCCGACGAAGACGAGGCGTACATGCCGCAGTACGTCGTCCAGAGCAGGTTGTATCTCGATACCTGGTGGTTGAGCCGGTTCCCCACGCACAACTTCCGCATCCTCGCGGCCATCCAGCACGAATACCGCACCGAATCCGCATTTCCCATCGCCGGCGCGGCGCTGCAGACCGATCAGTATCGCTGGTGGGGATCGCTGCTGGAGCTGCGGCTTTACGATGCCGCGATCTGGTGGCAGTTCCGTAACCTGCAGAACGGTCCGTTCATCCGGATCCCCGGTTTCGAGGTGCCTCCGGCGACCAACTTCTATGGCATTCGCTGGAGCTTCATCAATTGACAAAACGCTTGTCAATCCGTAAGATACGGCGCTACACATGATACGGAGCATGACGGGATTCGGGGCCGCCGAGGGGGTCGTGGGTGGAGCGCGCGTGAGCGTGGATCTGCGCACGGTCAACCATCGCTTCTTCACGTCCAGCATCAAGCTCCCGCAGGAGCTCGCTCGCTGGGAGCAGGAGGTCCGCGACGCCCTCAAGCGTCACGTCACGCGGGGGCACGTCACCCTCGGTGCCCGGATGGACCGCGGCGACGACGGGCGCGCCCCCACGGTGGTCATCGACGAAGCGCGGTTCGGCGCGTATGCGTCCGCGCTTCGCGATCTGCACGAGCGGCACGGCCTCGCGGGTGGTGTCGACCTCGCCAGCGTCCTGCGCATGCCCGACGTGTTCAGCGCGGCGGCCAACGAGGAAGCCGGTTCCGCGGACGAACTGCTGGCCATCGTGGAGCAGGCGCTCGAAGCGCTCTCCGTATCGCGCAGCGACGAGGGTGGACGGCTCGCGACCTTTCTCGAGGAGCGCCTCCAGGCCATCGAGTCGGCGCTGGCCCGGATCACGGAACGCGCGCCGGAGCGCATGCTCGCGCAGCGCGATCGCCTGCGCCGCAACGTGCAGCAGCTCGCCGAGGGCGTGGCGGTGGACGAGCAGCGACTGGCGCAGGAGATCGCCATTCTCGCCGATCGACTCGATGTGCAGGAGGAGCTGAGCCGCTTCGCATCGCACATCACCGCCTTTCGCGAGTCCATCGGCCAGCCGCGCGACGAACCGGTGGGGAAGCGACTCGGCTTCCTCGTGCAGGAGATGCTGCGCGAGGCGAATACGACGGGGAGCAAGGCCAACGACTCCGCCATCCTGCAGGATGTGGTGCTGATCAAGGAGGAGCTCGAGCGCGTGCGCGAGCAGGTGGAGAACCTCGAGTGATTCCGTTTCCGGTGATCCTCTCGTCCCCCTCCGGCGGCGGCAAGACGACCATCGCGCGGCTGCTCCTCGATCGTCGGGGAGACGTGGGGTATTCGGTGTCGTGCACCACGCGCCCGCCGCGCCCGGGGGAGGTGAACGGCGACGATTACCATTTCCTCTCGCGCGACGAGTTCATGGCCCGCCGCGGGCGCGGCGAATTCGCCGAGTGGGCCTCGGTGCACGGCAACCTGTATGGGACGCTGCGCAGCGAGGTGGAGCGCGTACTGGGTGGCGGGCAGCACGTCGTGATGGATATCGACGTGCAGGGCGCGCGGCAGTTTGCGTCGGCGTTTCAGGAGGCGGTTCGCGTGTTCCTGCTGCCGCCGTCCACCGACGTGCTGGTGCGCCGGCTGCGGGAGCGCCGCACCGAAAACGAGGACGGACTGCTGGCGCGCCTGCAGAGCGCGCGCGAGGAGCTGCGGGCGCTGGAGGAGTATCAGTACGTCGTGGTGAACGATGACCTGGAGCGCGCATACAGCCAGGTCGCGGCCATCATCGACGCCGAGACGGTCCGGCACCATCGTCTCCCGCTGCTGCGGGAGCGGGTGACGCGCCTGATCGGAGAGCTCGACAACGCGATCGATTCATTCACCGCCAGAGCGGAGTAACCCCATGCAAGTGTTCACCCCGAACGAGATCACCGCGCACGCGGCCAACAAGTATCTCGGCGTGCTCATCGCCGCCAAGTTCGCGCGCCTGCTCAACGAGTTCCCGCGCGATCGCTCGTCCACCAAGGAGAAGAAGCTGACCACGCGCGCGCTCGAGGAGCTGGCCGACGGCAGCATCGAGTATCGCGTGGTGCCGAGGCAGCGAGGCAACGAGGGCTGAGCGCCACTCCGTGTCGCGACCGTTTCAGGGCCGGCGCGTTCTTCTCGGGGTAACGGGGGGGATCGCCTCCTACAAGTCCGCCCTCCTCGCGCGCCTGCTGCACAAGGCGGGCGCCGACGTGGACGTGGTGCTCACGCGCTCGGCGTCCGAGTTCGTGGGGCCCATCACGTTCGAGGCGCTGACCGGTCGCGCCGTGCACACCGAGCTGATCGAACGCGGCAACGCGCTCGACCACATTCGCCTTGCGCGCGAGGCCGAACTGGTGGTGGTGGCTCCGGCCACCGCCGATTTTCTCGCGCGTGCGGTATCGGGGCGCGCAGACGACCTGCTCTCGGCCTGCCTGCTGGCCACCACAGCGCCCGTGCTGCTCGCTCCGGCCATGAACGACCGCATGTGGGCGCATCCGGCAGTGCGCGAGAACGCCACACGCGCACGCTCGATCGGCTACACCGTGCTCGATCCGGTGGAGGGCGACCTCGCGGCGGGCGAAGGGCAGGGGCCCGGGCGGCTCCCGGATCCCGAAGTCATCTTCGCGCACGCCGCGCGGTTGCTCGAACCGGCTACGTCGCTGCACGGGCGCCAGGTGGTGGTGTCGGCGGGGCCCACACGTGAGCCGCTCGACCCCGTGCGATTCCTCTCGAATCACAGCAGCGGGCGAATGGGCGTGGCGATCGCCGCCGCGGCCTGGCGGCGCGGCGCGAACGTGCGGCTCATCGCCGGCCCACTTGCCGTGCCCGCGCCCGTTGGCGTGACGGTGGAACCGGTGGAGACGACCGCGCAGATGCGCGACGCGGTGTCGGCGGCCATCGGCGCGGCCGACGTCCTGGTCATGGCCGCCGCGCCCGCCGACTTTCGCCCTGCCGACCCTGCCGCGCGCAAGATCAAGAAGCGTGACGGACTCGAGACCGTGGGGCTCGAGGAGACCCCCGACATCCTGGCCTCCACACGGTCCGCTCGCGCCCCGGGGATGATCGCCGTGGGCTTCGCGCTGGAAACCAACGATGTCGAGGCCAACGCGCTCGCCAAGCTCCAGGCAAAGGAGCTCGATCTCGTCGTGATGAACGATGCCACCGAGCCCGGCGCCGGCTTTGGCGTGGACACCAATCGCGTGACGATCCTCGGCGCGGACGGTTCGCGCGACGCACTGCCGCTGCTCACCAAGGACGAGGTCGCGGATCGCCTGCTCGATCGCGTACAGCGGTTGCTCGATGGACGCTAGGGAAACGCTGCGCCGCTATCTCGAACAGCGGCGCGACATGGGCGAGCGCGAACTCGTGCTCGATGATCTGTCGGTCGACGACGTGATGCGCATGCTCGGTGCCTCCGCCGGAGCCGTGACGGCCGATCCGCCGGCATCGCCGCGCGCCGCTTCGTCGCCCAATGCATCATCCGACATTCGCACGACCGATGCGCCCCCCGACACCGCCGACTGGCGCAGCGTGCTCCGCTCGGTCGATGCCGAGGCCGCGCCACGCGCGCCCCGCGCCGCCGACACGCCTGCGCCGCCGCCGCGTACGGTGAGCGAGCCGGATGAACCCGCCGCGACGCCGCCGGCGAACGCCGAGGAAGAGCTGGTCCCCACGGCCGATGCACCGCTCGGGATCATCGTGGGCAGTACGCTTCGCGAAACCGCACACGGTCCGCTGTCGCACCTCACCTCGCTCGACGACGTGGCCCGGGCGGTCGCGGCGTGCACGCTATGCGAACTGTGCAAGTCGGCACGGAATCCGGTGCCCGGTGACGGCAGCCCCACCGCACGTCTGGTGTGCGTGGGCGAGGCGCCCGGCGAGAGCGAAGACGCCACCGGGCGCCCGTTTGTCGGTCGCGCCGGACAGCTGCTCACGAAGATCCTCGCCGCCATCCAGCTCACGCGCGAAGAGGTCTTCATCTGCAACGTGCTCAAGCACCGTCCGCCGGGGAATCGCAATCCCACGCCGGACGAGATCGCGGCCTGCAGCCCGTACCTGATCCGGCAGCTCGAACTGATCCGGCCCTCGGTGATCCTGGCCTTCGGCGCCTTCGCCGCGCAGACGCTGCTGGACAGCAGGCAGGCAATCGGCAAACTTCGTGGGTTCGAGCACCGCTATCACGGCATACCGCTCGTCGTGACCTATCACCCCGCGGCGCTGCTGCGGAACCCCAACTGGAAGCGCCCTGCCTGGGACGATGTCAAGCTCGCCCGTCGAATACTCGATAGTGCCGCCAACGCGTGACCCGTACGGCGATCGGCAGCCTCCCTATTCGGAGGATGCCGAACAGGCCGTGCTGGGCGCGATGCTCATGGACGGCGACGCCATCCTGCGCGCGGCCGAGTTCGTGGACGACTCCATGTTCTATGCCGAGCGCCACCGGCGGATCTATCGCGCCATGATCGCGCTCTCGGAGCGCGGCGCCATCGCCGATCCGCTCACCCTTTCCGATGAACT
Organism: Gemmatimonadaceae bacterium; assembly: GCA_035698205.1. GTDB lineage: Bacteria > Gemmatimonadota > Gemmatimonadetes > Gemmatimonadales > Gemmatimonadaceae > DASSBZ01. Next base: position 8,863 of record DASSBZ010000172.1, read on the forward strand.
CGATCGGCGTGGCGAACTGGCGCAGAGCGGCGGCAAGGAGTACGTGGCGCTGCTGGTCGACGTGGTCCCGACGTCGGCGAATGTTGAATACCACGCGCAGATCGTGCGCGAGAAGGCACTGCTGCGCAGCCTCATCGAGGTGTCCACATCCATCGTGGGCGAGGCGTTCCAGGGGCGCATGACGGCGGCCGAACTGCTCGACGAGGCGGAGCAGAAGATCTTCCACGTCAGCCAGCAGCGCGGCGCGGGCGGGTTCACGCGCATCAAGGAGCTGCTCTGGCCCACGATGGAACGCATCGAGGCGCTGCAACGCGGCGGCAAGACCATCACCGGCGTTGCCAGCGGCTTCCCCGACCTCGACGAGCTCACCTCGGGATTCCAGCCCTCCGATCTCGTGATCATCGCCGCGCGGCCGTCCATGGGGAAGACGGCATTCGTGCTCAACCTCGCGCAATACGCGGCCATCGAGCACAAGATTCCGATTGCGTTCTTCTCGCTCGAAATGAGTAAGGAATCACTCGTGCAGCGCATGCTCACCAGTGAGGCCCGCATCGATGCGCAACGGCTCCGGAAGGGGCAGTTGCGCGACGACGACTTCCCCCGGCTCGCCCGTGCCGCCGGGCTGCTCAGCGGTGCGCCCATCCACATTGACGACTCGGCGGGGATCTCCCTGCTCGAGATGCGCTCCAAGGCGCGCCGGCTCAAGGCGGACTCCGGGCTCGGCCTGGTGGTGGTCGACTATCTGCAGCTCATCCAGGGCTCCTCGCGCGCCGAGAACCGGCAGCAGGAAATCAGCCAGATCTCGCGCTCGCTCAAGGCGCTGGCCAAGGAGGTCGGCGTGCCGGTCGTCGCGCTGTCGCAGCTCTCGCGCGCGCCCGAGCAGCGCACGGGAGAGAACAAACGTCCGCAGCTCTCCGATCTGCGAGAGTCCGGTGCCATCGAGCAGGACGCCGATCTCGTGATGGCCATCTTCCGCCCCGAGGTGTACGCCGAGCGGAATCCGGATGGCACCTTCAAGGACGGCGACGTGGAAGGGCGCTCG
>DASSBZ010000173.1:0-9493 GCA_035698205.1 Gemmatimonadaceae bacterium
ACCCAAGGGGTTGTGCGCTACGGTCATGCCGTAGCACTGGGTTCTCTCGTTGCGGTGATCAGCGTACCCGCGGTCGTTGCTTCCGAATGGCGAGACGGACCGACGCTGGCGCGCATATTCAGCTGGGGAATCGTATTCGCAGCGATCGTTGCCAGCTCTGTCCTGCTCCACATGAGATGTGTGTCGCGTCGTTCGGCGGGCGGTTCATCAAACAGATCGTGATCGTTGGGCGCGCCCTGCTTACGCTCAGTGTCTTGCAACGGTCGTCTGCACCCTCACCCTCTCTTCCACGAGCCACTCCCACCCCTCAGCGGAGCTTTCGTGCCCGCTGGTGGGCACCGCCCTGGTGCAGCACGAGCCCCGTGACGGTTCCGGCCGCATCCCGCTCGAACGTCACCGACGCCTCGACGACCTTGAGGAAGAACTCGCTTTCCGAGGCCGCGAACAACCGGAACTCCGGCTGCCCCGTGGCCTGCGCGAACAGCGCGCTGTCCCGGCGCGAAATGGTGATCGAGAACTGCGGGTTCATCTCGTACGTACCGACGTACTGTTCGAGGATCTCCGGCGCGACGCTCACGGTTGCGCGCGGCGGCGCCGGCGGCTGCAGCGGTGCCGTCGGGACGACGAGATGAAAGCCGATGTCGTCGATGTTCGCGCTTGAGTTGCCGAACATCACGGCGTTGGTGCCGGTCGCCGGATCGAGCGCCATGAAGCTGTGAAACCCGCCCGTGCCGCCATTGTGAAACACGATGGCGTGATCGCCGGCCGCGATCAGGTGCCAGCCGAGCCCCATGCTCGTGCGCGCATCGGGCCCGTCTCGATGCCGATGCTGGGTCAGGGCGATGGCGGCGGCAAGCGGCCCGTGCGAGGTATCGCGCTGCGCGCGCATCCAGATCAGCATGTCCTGTACGGTGGAGCGCAACGCGCCGGCGCCGGCAAGGGTAGGCAGGTCCCACGGCGGCACGACGGTACCGTCCGCATCGTGGCCGGCTACCATGCGCGAGCGCATCGACGGCGTGAGCGTGATGCGGGTGTCGTGCATCCCAAGCGGTTCGAGCACGCGTTCGACGAGCAGCGCCTCGTAGCTGGTCCCCGCACGCAACGCCAACGCATGGCCGAGCAATCCCATGCCGAGGTTGGAGTACTCGTACTGCGCGCCCGGATCGCGCGGCAGCGTGTACGATGACAGAAACGCATACATCTGCGCGACCGAGTAGTCGGCATACGGATTCGACGGGTCTGCCGGCTTGAAGTTCGTCGGCATGCGCGGCAACCCCGACGACTGGGTAGCGAGATCGAGCAGCGTGATCTGGCGGCCACCACGCGATGGCACGTGCACCGAATCCGGGAGGAAGCGCTGCACCGGATCGTCGAGCGCGACCTCGCCGCGCAGGACCATGTCGGCGAGCAGCGTCGTGGTGAACGTCTTGGTGATCGAGCCGATCTCGAAGACCGACGCGCCGTCGAGTGGCACGCCCGCCTTGCCTGACGCACCGGCGCTCACCACATGCGCGCCGCCCGCGGAGTCGATCCAGCCGGCGACGAGCCCCGGTACCACCCCGGTGGCAACGCGCTGCCGGAGAATCTCATGGACCGTGCTGTCGCGCGCCGCCTGGGCCTGCGCGCGCGAGGAGGGGGAAAGCATTGCGGCGACGAGAACAATCGTCGCCGCGTGCGTGGCCCTGCGATTCCGGGTGGAGCGGACGAGGAGGCGCATCCGCAAAAGCTACGGCGCCGGTTCCCCGGCGCGCGAGTCCGTCAGGTACAGGTTCAGCGAGCCGATGGACAGACGCGACTTCATCTGGACCATCATGCGGCGATCGTCATCCGTGAGCCAGATCTCGGCGTGTCCCTTCTCCGAGAAGAGGCCGTTCGTCTTGATCGACGGCTGGATGACGATCGTCTCGAACGTGCCGGCCGGCACCTCGATCGACTCGCGGCGCAGCACGGTGATCTTCACCGGATTGCGATCGGGGCGAAAGTAGTTGTTGAACGTGTACGTCTGCCCCACCTCGAGCGGGATGGTACGCACGAAGTAGAGAAACGCCCCGTCGTCGAGCGGATCGGAAACGCTCTCGATCTCCTCGGTCGCCGGACGCTCCACGTATACGCGACGTTCGGGGTAGATCTCGTAGTGCCGTTCGCGGTCGCGACGCCCCTCCTCGAGGTCCTGGATGAAGCGGAGCGAGTGCAGCTCCTGCGTATCGATCCAGCTCTCCATGCGATCATTCACCTTGTAGAAGGGAATGCCGCCCTTCACCGTGAACCGCGTGTGCCACGCCTCCTGGCCGCGAATCTCGTCGATGCCCAGGACTTCCATGGCGCCTGTGCCGACCTTGATGCCGCCGAAGCGCACTTCGTACCGAAGGCGCTCGCCCACCGAGAACGGGACGGGTGCACGCACCGCTGACGACTGCACCGTGGTACTCCGAGGCAGCATGGTCGACTCCGGCGGCTGTTGCGCGCCAAGTCGCACGCCACCCGCCACGGCCATCGCGAGCGCAGGGAGGACGAGGGATATGGACCGTACGAGCCTTCGGCTCATTGCATCTCCTTCGAAAGTGGCGCGCAACGCGCGCGCCCTGGCATATCGATCCGCGAACGTCCCAGGCCGTTCCCGGCCCGGGACGCTTCTCATCGTACGTCCCGCAGGGTCGGGAGTTCCGGCTCAGCCGCGTCCCGGCACCCTGCGGCGGGTCGCGCGTTTCATTCCACGGGGCGCGGCCGGTCGGCCCCGGAACGCACCGCGGCCCATCGTCGGGAGACGATGGGCCGCGTGCGAATGCCACTCCGAGTGCCGGTGCGAGCGGTCGGACCGCGAGGGATCAGGTGCTCCAGCTCAGCTCCGCGAGCTCCGGCTCGGACAGCCCCTGCCAGTCATTCGGATAGTTCCAGACGCGACGGATTGCGGCGTCCGACTCGAAAATGAGGCAGTTGCTTCCACGAGGAGCCGGCACCCGGCTGCTGGGCACCTCGTAGATGCGCCAGTCGACTCCGGAATTGTCGTAGAATCGCAGGTCGGGGTTCCGTTTCATGGCACGATGCGGATCAGCGTGGGAAGCCAAATGCGTCGACAGCGCGTGCGGATTGCGCGTTCCATATAGTCAACGCCTGTGCCGGCCTCCTCGAGCGGACTTGCCCCCGCTCACAGGCCCCCAACGCCCGCGCGGCGAAACCGGGCGCATTGCACTTCGCCACGGGGCGGGCATTACTCGCCTGTCGAGCCGGTTGTCGCGCAATCTTTCGCCTCGTCGGCCTATTGCCTTCGTGTGGACGATAACCGGTTCTCCTCGGTCATCGGTCGCGCGATATTCGGTCACACGTCACCAATCACCCATCGCTTCGCCGCATGCACCAGAGCCCTTCGTGACCGTTCTCGGCTACCTGCTCGCCATTGTCGTCGGCCTCTCGCTCGGGCTGCTCGGCGGCGGCGGATCGACGCTGACCGTCCCCATCTTCGTGTACGTGCTGGGGCTCCCCGCGAAGAGCGCGATTGCCATGAGCCTGCCGGTGGTGGGAACGACCAGCCTGGTCGGGGCGCTTTCGCACTGGCGAGCGGGCAACGTCGATGTACGCGTCGCCGTGCTCTTCGGGCTCGTGGCGATGGCCGGCTCGTACACCGGCGCCCGCTTCGCCGAGCTCCTGTCCGGCACCCTGCAACTGCTGCTGCTGGCGGTCGTGATGATCGTCTCGGCGGTCTCGATGCTGCGTCGGACGGTGCCGACCGAGCATGCGTCGGCATCTCCCGCGCTGCTGGCCCTCGTGGGAGTGGGGGTCGGCCTGCTTACGGGAATTGTCGGCATCGGTGGCGGATTCCTCATCGTGCCGGCGCTGGTGGTGCTCGGACGGGTCCCGATCCGGCAGGCGATCGGCACGTCGTTGCTCGTGATCGCGATGAACACCGTGTCGGGATCGCTGGGCTACGCGACGCATGTGGCCTTCGACTGGCGGGTCGTGATCCTGTTCACCGCGCTCGCGCTGACGGGGGTGCTGGTCGGTACGCGCGTTGCCAGCCGCGTTCCCGCCGCAGCCCTCAAGCGCGCCTTCGGCATCTTTCTCATTCTTGTTGGCGCACTCATTCTCGTGCAGAATCGTCACGCCCTGGCGAATCCGGGCGCCGATTCGCCGCCTCCGGCACCGGTGCCGGCCAACTCCTGACGGAGACCATGCATGTTCGTTCGCCGCTTCTACGACGATGACCTCGCTCAGGCGAGCTACCTCATCGGGTCGCCCGCTACCGGCGAGGCGATAGTCGTCGATCCCAACCGCGACATCGAGCAGTACCTCGCCGGTGCCAGGGCGGAGGGGCTGCGCATCACGCATGTGAGCGAGACGCACATCCACGCCGATTTCGTGTCGGGGGCGCGCGCGCTGGCCGCGCGCACGGGTGCCACGCTGCTGCTGTCCGCCGAGGGCGGCACGGACTGGCAGTACGCATTCGCCGCCGCGGATGGCGCGACGCTGCTGCACGATGGCGATCGGTTCAATGTGGGGACCGTGCGGTTCGAGGTGATGCACACCCCGGGGCACACGCCGGAACACATCGCGTTCCTGGTGACGAACACCGCCGCCACCGAGGAGCCGATGGCGATGGTGAGCGGCGATTTCGTGTTCGTCGGAGACGTTGGCCGCCCGGATCTTCTCGAAAAGGCGGCGCGGCAGGTGGGGACGATGGTGGAGGGCGCGAAGACGCTGTTCCGTTCACTGGAGCGGTTCCGGGCGCTCCCCGATCATCTGCAGGTCTGGCCCGGACACGGAGCCGGTTCGGCGTGCGGCAAGTCGCTCGGTGCGGTCCCGTCGACGACGGTCGGCTACGAGAAGATCGCCAACTGGGGAGTCGCGACGACGGACGAGGCGACGTTCGTGCAAGGCGTGCTCGACGGACAGCCCGAGCCGCCGGCCTACTTCGCGATCATGAAGCGCGTCAACCGTGATGGTCCGCCCCGTGAAGTCCATCCGCTCGCCGTGCCGGCGCTCCCCGCCGACTCGTTAGGCTCGGCGCTGGCCAACGGCAGTGTGGTGGTGGACACACGCACGGTGGCCGCGCACGCTGCGGGCCACGTACCGGGGACGATCAATATTCCGGTGAATCGCAGCTTTGCCACCTGGGCCGGTTCGCTCGTGCCCTACGATCGCGACGTGCTGCTGATCGCGGCCGACGAGGCAGCCGCCACCCGCGCCGTTCGCGCCCTTGTGCTGATCGGACTCGACCGGGTAACGGGGTGGGTGCCGCCGGGCGCGGTGGACGCCTGGTCGGCCGCGCATGGCGAGCTTTCGACGGCGCGGAACGTTGCAGTCGCCGAGGCTCGCGAACTCGTGGACGCCGGTGACGCGGTGATACTCGACGTGCGCCGACAGACCGAATGGGAGTCGGGGCATGTGCCGGGCGCGGTGCACATCCCGCTCGGCGACCTGCCGTCGCGCCTCGCCGACCTGCCTGGCGACCGCGAGATCGTCGTGCACTGCCAGTCGGGGTCGCGTTCGGCGATCGCGGCCAGCGTGCTGCGCGCCGCCGGCCGCGCCGACGTGCGGAACCTCGAGGGGGGCATCGTGGCGTGGCGCCGTGAGCAGGGCCCCCTTACTGCCGCGGATTGAACCGGGATTGACGCAGGCCGGCGACCCGGAGCCGGACAGGCATGTCCAAACGAAAACCGCCCCCCGTGCACCGTGCACGGGGGGCGATCTCGTTCTGCCGGAGCGTCGGCGGGCCTAACGCCGCACAGGCTCCTCGTCCTCCTCGCCCAGCAGCTCGGCCACGGGAATGGCCTGTGCGTTGCCGATTCGCTCGACGCGCAGGAGCTGCTTCATGGTCTTGTCGCCGACCGTGATCGTCACGAGGTAATCGCCGGTCTCCACCAGCTGTGCCGGCCCGCGGTTCCCCGCCAGCGCCTCGGTGATACGACCGATGCCACGGAAGCCGCCGCCACCGCCACCCGGCGACAGCAGGCCGGCCAGTTCGCGCAGGAAGTCCATGTCCGGTGCACCGGCCTGGGCGCCCGCGCCGCCAGCGCCACCTGCCGCACGGCGGGCCGTTGTGTCCCGACGCGCGCCGGCTTCACGAGGCGGGGCGGGCGGATTGCTTTCACCCGGCCGCGCCTGGAATCCCGAACCGCCGCCACCCCCGCCGCCACGGCGGAAGAATCCGCCAAGGTCTCCGGAGAGCAACTGCTTTCGCGTGTTCTCCAGCATCTGTTCGTTCCGCCCCGCCTTCTTCAGCGAGTCGAACACGAAGTTCATCCGGTTCATCACCTCGGCACTGTCGCGCTTGCCCGAGGGGCCGAGCGGCTCGGCGGGCGGCCGCTTGCCCATGAAGTTCCAGTAGACGCGATGGATGCCAGGGCGCGCCGGGCCGTTCAGCGACTGGAGTGTGTCGCCGACAACGTCGGTGATGACGATCTTCGCCTGTGCCGCGCGTCCGTTGTCGCCGTCCGCCGCGGCGCTGCCGGCCACGCGGTAGGTGATCTCGGCGCCGTACTGGCCGCCACTGACTTCAAAGTTGCCGTGGCCCCAGCCGCCGCCACCGCCCATCGGGCCGGCGGTGGGCGACTCATTGTATTCGAACGCCGTCTTCGGCTTGAAGAAGTAGGTGCCCTCGGCGATCACCGTCGGCGTCATCTGCTGCAGCGGTGCGATGTCCGCGATCCAGATCGACCGCCCATGCGTGCCCGCGATCAGCTCGTGTTCGCGCGGATGGATCTTGAGGTCGTGCACCGGCACGCGCGGCAGGTTCGTCATGAACTCCTGCCAGTGGGCGCCGCGATCGATGGACACGTACGCGCCGATGTCCGTTCCGACGAAGAGGAGGTCGCGGTTGACCGGATCCTCGCGGATCACGTGCACGAAGTTGATGCCGCCCTTCGGCAGATCGTTGGCGATGGAGCGGAACGTCTTGCCGTAGTCATTGGAGACGTACACGTACGGCGTGAAGTCGCCGTTACGGTGGTTGTCGAAGGTCACGTAGATCGTCGACGAGTCGTGGCTCGACGGCTCGATGCGGCTCACGTACGTGTTCTTCGGCACGCCGGGGAAGCGACCCGTGAGGTTCTCCCAGGTGGCGCCGTCGTTGCGCGTGAGCCAGACGTTGCCGTCATCGGTGCCCGCGTAGAGCAGCCCCGGGCGCACCGGCGACTCGTTGAGCGAAACGATCGTGCTGTAGGTCTCGGCGCCCGTGGCGTCGGGGGTGATGCCGCCCGTCGTCTCGGTGGAGACGTGGATCTTCACCGAATCCTTCGTGGTGAGGTCGGGCGAGATGGGATAGAAATCGTCGCCCATCATCGTGGACTTGAGCACCCGGTTGGAACCGGCGTAGAGCACGTGCGAGTTGTGCGGCGAGATGAGGTACGGCGTGTTCCAGTTCCAGCGCAGCTCGAAGGCCAGCGAGTCGGCGAGCTGCATTTTGCGCCAGTCGGCGATGTGCTGCTTCTGCTCGGCCGTGGCGGCCCTGGTGGTGTCGCCGCGCTCGATGATGATCGAGTCCTCGAACTGCCGGTAGCGCACGCGCCAGGACGGCTTGACCAGCCGCTCCCCTTCGCCGGTGACGAGGTTGGTGCGCTGGATGTTGCCACCCTGCGATTCCGAGTACACGATGTTCGGATCGGTGGGATCCTGCTGCGTGACGAAGCCATCGCCACCGCTCACGTTGAACCAGGCCACGTTGGTGATGTCACCGTCGCGGCGCCGGCTCGGCCCGCACCAGGAGCCGTTGTCCTGCAGGCCGCCGCAGACGCGATACGGCACGGCCATGTCGAAGCTGATGTTGTAGAACTGTCCGATGGCGAAGTTCGCGGGGAAGAGGTAGTTGCCCCCCTTGTCGAACGTGATGCCGATGCCACCGTCATTGCCAACGACGAAGCGCTGCGGATCCACGGGATCGATCCACATGGCGTGGTGATCCACGTGCAGCCCCTGCGTGGCGTTGCGCACCGTCTTGCCGCCGTCGGTGGAGAAGTTCACCGGCGTCGACGACCAGTACACGCGCTCCGGATCCTTGGGGTCGACGCGGACCTGCGAGTAGTAGAAGGGGCGCACATTGTTGTCGGCGCGCTTCTCCCACGTCTTGCCGCCATCGGTGGAGCGATACAGCCCCGACGGGCGGCGCTGCGCCGTATCGGCCTTGACGGTATTCGGCAGCGTGTCGGCCTCCACCATCAGGTAGATGTAGTCCGGGTTGCTGTCCGAGATGTCGATCATGATGCGGCCCTTGGTGGACGTGGGGAGTCCGTTCCCCTTGATCTCCGTCCACGTGGCGCCGGCGTCGGTGCTCTTCCAGAGCGCACTGCCGGGGCCGCCGCTCTTCAGGAAGTACGGACCGCGCACACGCTCCCAGCTCGTGGCCCACACGGTGTTGGGATCGCGCGGATCGAGAATGACGTCCACGAAGCCGGCCTTGTCGCTGACGAACTTGACCAGCTTCCACGTGGCGCCGCCGTCGGTCGTCTTGTAGAGCCCCCGCTCCGGATTGCTGCGCCAGATCGCGCCGAGTGCTGCGACGTAGGCGGTGTTCGGATCCGTGGGGTGGACGACGATCCGGCCGATCGCCTCGGTCTTCTCGAGCCCCACGTCTGTCCAGGTCTTGCCGCCATCGGTGCTCTTGAACACACCGCAGCCCGGGGAGATGGAGTTGCGGCTGTCCTCTTCACCGGTGCCGGCGTAGAGCACATTCGTGTCGGAGGGCGCGATGGCCATGTCGCCCATCGCGATGCACTTCTGGTGGTCGAAGATCGGGCGGAAAGTCGTGCCGTTGTTCGTCGTCTTCCAGATGCCACCGCCCGCGGCAGCCACATAGAAGGTCCTGGAGGGCGACGGAATGCCCTCGATGTCGGTGACACGGCCCATCATGTTGGCCGGGCCGATCTGTCGCCACGGCATGCCGGCGATGGTGAGGGAGTCGAGTCCCTGCGCGGCAGCGGGGCGCGCGGCCGGAGGGGCGGCGAGTGCCGCGATCCCGACGCCTGCGATGGCGAGGTTGCGGAAGGCTGGTCTCATGGAGCGGAGCCTGATGGGAGGGGGATGAGCGAGGAGTGGAGCGGTCGGATCGGCGGAAAACGCGGTCGGCAAAGAGGGCGCAGCCGGACGCGTCGACGCGAGCGGATCGGGGCCAACCTGTCATACGGGCGGGATGAGTCGCCCGTTGTACGGTAACCGGGGAGACGGGCGGCGTCGATGCTGGCGCTGCCGGACCAAACCGGGGCGGTCAAACCCATCGGTCGATCAGTGCGAACGCGAACACCGTGATCGACAGGACGGCGTTCATCCGGAAGAACGCGGCGTCGAGGCGCGAGAGATCGTTGGCGCTCACCAGCTGGTGCTCCCAGGCGAGGAGCAGCGCGGCAATCACGACCCCCGCAAAGTACCAGGCGCCGAATCCCGCGCCCCAGCCAAACAGGGCGAGCATGGGGATCGTGATGCCGTGGAGCAGCTTGGCGAAGATGATTGCCCTCGAGATGCCGAGCCTTACGACCGCGCTCCGCAGCCCGGTTGCCCGGTCGAACGC
>DASSBZ010000174.1:0-5685 GCA_035698205.1 Gemmatimonadaceae bacterium
CGAGTCGAACAACAGCGAGGCACCGATCTTCATCCGACCGTGGGGGATCGTGCGCGAACAGCTCGAGGCCACGCTCGAGTCGGCAGGGGTGCACGTCACCGAGGTGGCGCTGCTCGGCGACTCGATGCGACTGGCCGCGCCAACATCGCTGGCGGACGTCGCGGCATTTCGCGATGGACTGTTCTTCGTGCAGGATCCGGGCGCGACGCTGGTGTCGCGTTATGCAGCCATCCCCGACCATGCGATCGTCGCCGACCTGTGCGCTGCCCCGGGCGGCAAGGCGCTGGAACTGGCGCGCACGGCGCGCCTGGTGGTGGCCGCCGACCGGTCGTCGACGCGACTGCGTCGGCTGCTGGAGAACACCGCACGGCTCGATGCGGCGAACGTGGTCGCGATGGTGGCGGACGCGCGGCTCCCCGCCCTGCGGGAGGTCGACGTGGTGCTGCTCGACGTGCCGTGCACCGGCACGGGCACATTCCGTCGGCACCCCGACGCCAGGTGGCGGCTCAAGGTATCCGATCTCGCGGTCATGGGCGCGGTGCAGCGCCAGATGCTGCGCGCGGCCATGGCCCTCGTACGGCCGGGTGGCCTGCTGGTCTACAGCACCTGCTCGCTCGAGCCGGAGGAGAACGATTCACAGGTGGAATCCTTCCTGCAGGAATTTCCCGACTGGAAGCTGGAGCCGCCGCCAGCCGGCGCGGTGCCCGAGGGCGTTCTCGATGCCGGCCGGCTGCGCGTGCTTCCGCACCGGCATGGCGTGGACGGCGCATTCGCGGCGCGGCTCCGGCGCTCCGGCGGGGGGGGAGCATCGTGATCAGGCGTCCCCGCGCGCGGCCGTTCCGCGACCTGCGGCCGCTGGTGCCGTACGCCGCGGCGGCCGGGGGCGGGCTGGTGCTCGGCATCCTGCTCATCGCCCTCTTCGTCTTCCCGCCTAACGCCGCCCCGATCGAGGGGGAGATCCCGTCGGTGGTGGGATTCACCTTCGACGAGGCAACGCAGAAGCTGGAGGTCGCCGGCTTCGACGCCAGACTCGGCGAGCGTCGGCCGAGTGAGCGGGCGCCCGCCAACGCGGTGATCTCGCAGGACCCGGCCGCCGGCGAACAGGCATCGCGCGGCACCACGGTCACGCTGGACGTGAGCGGCGGCTCGCAGGCGCGTGACGTACCGCCGGTCACCGGCATGTCGCGCGACGAGGCGCTGGCCGCGCTCGAACGCGCCGGCTTCACGCTGGGCGAGGTGGTCGAGGAGCACAGCGATGCGCCACGCGGCGCCGTGATCGGCACCCGCCCCGCCGCCGGCGAACGGTTGCCCCCCGGTGCCGAGATCGCACTGGTGATGAGCGACGGCCCGGGGGAGGTGAAGACCCCCGACGTGATCGGCCAGAACTATGCGATCGCCCGTGCCATGCTCGAGCAGCTCGGGCTGGAGCTGGGCGACGTGCGCTTCGACTCGCTCACCTTTCGCGATCCCAACACGATCATAGCGCAGTCACCGGCAGCCGGCTCGCTCGTGCAACCCGGAACGCGCGTGAACGTCACCGTGGCCGGCGGCGGGGGGAGAGGGCGCGAGTGAACGCGCGCATCGCACCGTCCATCCTGAGCGCCGACTTCGCCCGCCTCGCCGACGAGATCGCGATGTGCGAGGCGGGGGGCGCGGACCTGATCCACATCGACGTCATGGACGGCCGATTCGTGCCGAATCTCACCTTCGGCGCGAAGGTCATCGAAACGGTCCGTCGCCTGACCGCGCTGCCGCTCGATGTGCACCTGATGGTCGTGGAGCCCGAGCGCTACTTCGATGATTTCCGCCGTGCCGGCGCCGACGGGCTCACCATCCACGCCGAGGTCGCGCCGCACCTGCACCGGCACCTGTCGCGCATCCGCGAGCTGGGCATGCGCGCCGGTGTCGCCCTGAATCCATCGACGCCGCTGGAGCATGTGCGCGAGGTGGTGGGGGATCTCGACCTGCTGCTGATCATGACCGTGAACCCGGGGTTCGGCGGGCAGTCGTTCATCAACGGCATGCTCGACAAGGTGGGGCGGGCCCGGGCGATGATCCACGCGGCCGGCGGCGCCGCCGCGCTCGAGGTGGATGGCGGCGTTTCGCGTGAGACGATCCACGCCTGCTGGCGCGCCGGCGCCGATACCTTCGTGGCGGGCAATGCGATCTTCTCGGCGAAGAACCCGCAGGGCGAGATCGAGGCGCTGCGCAAGCGGTGCGCGGTATCGGCATGAGCCCGCGGCGGCAGTGGCTGATGATCGGCGTTGTCGTGCTGACGTTCGTCGTGCTGCTGTGGGCCGGGCAGCGCGGGATGGCGGCGGCGCGCCCTCCAGCCGGTATCGGTTCGCACGCACCGGACTTCAGCGCCGCGACCCTCGATGGCACGGATGCCGTGAAGACGCTCGACGACTACGAGGGGAGCGTGCTGCTGCTCAACCTCTGGGCCACCTGGTGCGTGCCCTGCCGCACCGAGATGCCCAGCATCCAGGCGCTGCATGAACGGTTCGCACCGTACGGGTTGAAGGCCGTCGCCGTCAGCGTCGACCGCGCGGGGCTGGACGACGAGATCGTCGCCTTCGGGCGCGAGTACCACCTGACGTTCGAACTGCTGCACGAGCCCACCGGCGCCATCCAGGATGCGTATCGCACGAATGGTGTCCCCGAGACCTTCGTGATCGATCGAAAGGGAATCATCCGGAAGCGCGTGATTGGCGCCTCAGACTGGGACTCGCCGGCGAACCGTGCGCTGATCGCCAGCCTGCTCGGCGTCTCCCCCGATGGTCCGATCGCCAACGACAGCGCGCACCCGATGGACGGCGGCGGGGAGCGGCGATAGCGTGACTCCCGACGCCGGTCGTACCCCACCGTCGCTTCGACGTCGCATCCGGGCCGCGTTCACGGAACGCCTGGGGTACAAGGCGGCGGCGCTGTTCTTCGCGCTGGTGCTCTGGCTGATCGTCCGGTTCGAGGAACCATCCGAGGAACTCGTGCCGGTGCAGCTCGTGACCGTGTTCGACAGCGGCCGCACGCTCGTCGGCACCCGCCCCCAGCTCCGCGCGCTGGTGGTAGGACGCGCGCGCGACCTGATCAAGCTCTACGACTCGCCGCCGACGATTCGGCGCGTCATCACCGAGGATTCTCCCGATACCGTTCGACTCGAGCTTCGACCGGGAGACGTGCTCCTGCGCCCCGGCACCGAGGCATTGGTGCGCGACGTACAACCGCGCTCGGTGCTGCTCACCTTCGACGTGCGCGAACAGCGACTGGTTCCCGTGCGCTCGCTGCTGCGCATCGCCGTCGCCACCGAAGCGCCGCCGCTCGCCGAGCCGCGCATCGAGCCCGAGAGCGTGACCGTTTCCGGCGCGCGCAGCCGCGTCAGGCGCATCGAGCACGTGCCCACGCATGCGCAGTCGGTGCTGCTGCGCGACACGAGCAGCGTGCTGCTGCCGCTGGATACCGCCGGACTGGGCGTGCGCGTGCGACCGGCACATGTGCGCGTCTTCGCGCCGTTGTCGACAGATCGCGCCGCTGCGGCCCCTCCCCGGGTCCCGCCGCCCCTTATCGACACCACCAGCCTGCGCCAGCCGTGACGCGGATCCTCGGCATCGAGACGTCGTGCGATGAAACCTCGGCGGCGGTGCTGCGCGGCGATTCGTCAGGCAGCGCCGTGGAGTGCGAATCGCTCGTGATCCTGTCGCAGGACGTGCACGAGGTGTTCGGTGGCGTGGTTCCCGAGATCGCATCGAGGGCGCACCTCGCGTCGATCGTCCCGGTGGTGGATCGTGCGCTGGACGATGCGGGGGTAACGCTGCGCGACCTCGATGCGGTGGCGGTGACACAAGGGCCTGGGCTCGTCGGCGCGCTGCTCGTGGGCGTGAGCTACGGCAAGGCGCTGGCGTATGGCAGCGGGGTGCCGCTGGTGGGGGTACATCACATGGAGGGGCACCTGTTCGCGACGTCGCTCGATGCGACCGACGCCGTGCCCCCGTTCACCGCACTGCTCGTCAGCGGCGGCCATACGATGCTGCTCGACGTGCCGGCGTGGGGTGACTACACGCTGCTCGGCACCACGCGCGACGACGCCGCGGGGGAGGCCTTCGACAAGGTGGCGAAGCTGCTCGGTCTTCCGTATCCGGGGGGGCGCCATCTCGAGGCGCTCGCCCGCGAGGCGCCCGCGCAGGCTGCCGGGGGGAATGATCGACCGCTGCGCTATACTCGGCCGATGCTGCGCGGCAACCAGCACCCGGGTGACGACGATTACTACGCGTTCTCCTTCAGCGGCCTGAAGACGGCGGTGCTGCGGACGGTGCGCGAGAGTGCGGACCACGATCTCGATCGCGCATCGATCGCGCGCGCATTCCAGGATGCGCTGGTGGAGAGTCTCGCGGAGAAGACGCTGCGGGCGGTGGAGGCGTACGGGAGGCCGAGAGTGGTGCTGGGGGGTGGCGTGGCAGGCAACCGCGCACTGGTGGAGGCGTTGCGCGCCCGACTCGATCCGCGCGGCGTGGCGGTGCACGCGCCATCGCCGCGCCTGGCGACCGACAACGCGGCGATGATTGCGCGGGCGGGGTTGTTCCGTCTGTCGCGCGGCGAGGTTGCCGGTCCCGGGCTCAACGCCTACGCTTCGCTTCCCCTGCCCGGGCTGCGCGCCGCCTGACGCACGGCGCGAACACTCCACCCGCCCGCGATGCTGCTCCAGCGCTCGCCCACGATCGTACACCCCTTCGAGATCCCCATCGGGCCGCTCACGCTGACCGGCTTCGGCCTGGCCGTGCTCGGGGCCTTCATGATCTCGCAGGTGATCGCCATGCGCGAACTCACGCGCCGCGGGCATCACGCCGACGCGCGGGCGATCCCCGACCTGATCCTTGCGTGCGTGATCGGCACGCTGGTGGGCGGGAAGCTGTACTACGTGACCGGCATCACGCGCGACTGGAGCGACCTGTTCACGCGCGCCGGGTTCGTATTCTGGGGGGGGTTCATCGGGTCGGTGGTGGCATGCTGGATCGTGGTGCGGATGAAGAAGTTGAGCTTCGTGCGGATGGCGGACGTGGCGGGGCTGTGCCTGGCCGCCGGCTACTCAGTCGGACGTGCGGGGTGCTGGGCGGTGGGCGACGACTATGGCCGACCGTGGAACGGACCGCTCGCCGTCGCATTTCCCGACGGCGCGCCCCCCACATACGCCGGGGTCATGGAGCGCGCGTTCGGGATCACCCCGCCGCCGGGCGCACTCCCCGACACGCTGCTCGGCGTGCACCCCACCCAGCTCTATGAAGTGGTGATGGGGGGGATCATGTTCGCGATCCTCTGGCGCATGCGCGACCACAAGCACGCCGAGGGGTGGCTGTTCGGCGTGTGGTGCATCCTGGCCGGGATCGAGCGGTTCATCGTGGAGTTCTTCCGCGCGAAGGACGATCGATTCGTCGGTCCGTTGACGGTGGCGCAGGCGATAGCGATCGCGGTGGTGTTGACTGGCGTGGTCGTGGTATCGATGCGGCGAACCTCACCTGCAGTGGTGCGGTAACGGCACGCTGACTGCTACTCGCTGTATGCTGGTGGCTGCCTGCCTCTGCGTGCGGCCAGGTGGCAGCTTTCGAGGGTAGGGGCACTGCATGCAGCTTGCTGCTTGCCGCGCCTCGTGAAGCAGTCGTGAGCCCTGACTCGAGAGCGCGTGCTCGCAGCCAC
>DASSBZ010000175.1:0-36590 GCA_035698205.1 Gemmatimonadaceae bacterium
CGCCGGATCGGGGCACACGATGGACAGCTCATCGGGCGATCGACAGATCGAGGCGAAGGCGCCGGGCAGCAGTGCCCACGCCGGCACCGGGTCGTTGGCTCCGAGGCGGCAGATCGCGAACGACTCGGCCAGCAGCTCGAGAACGAGCGATCGGCCGACGCCGGACGGCAGCGAAGACGGCATAGATTCCTCCGGATGGTCCGCTCGGTGACACCTGGACAAATGGGGCGTCAACACGGCGCGGTCCGTTCATCCCCTCACACCCACATATAAGCTGGCGCGCCGCCCCCGCGGGAGGGCGATGCCGGCAGGTCCGACGCCTGCGGTGCTCGTTCCGAAGCTGTTCACCACGCTCAAAACGTACGACCGAGAGCAACTGGTTGCCGACCTCCTCGCCGGCACCATCGTGGGCGTGGTGGCCCTGCCACTGGCGATTGCGTTTGCAATCGCCTCCGGTGTGTCCCCCGAGCGGGGCCTCTACACCGCCATCGTCGCCGGCTTCATCATCTCGGCGCTCGGCGGATCGCGCGTGCAGATCGGCGGACCCACCGGCGCGTTCATCATCATCGTCTACGGCATCGTCCAGACGTATGGTATCGACGGGCTGACGGTCGCGACGATCATGGCCGGCGTGATCATGCTCGCGCTCGGATTCTCGCGCCTGGGCTCGATGATCAAGTTCGTGCCGCTCCCGCTGATCACCGGATTCACGAGCGGCATCGCGGTCATCATCTTCTCGAGCCAGGTGAAGGACCTGCTCGGTCTGCCCATGGGCGACGTGCCCGCGGGTTTCGTCGACAAATGGATCGCCTTCGCGGGGCACTTCGGCCAGGCATCGTGGCCCACGGTCGGGCTCTCGGCGCTGTCGCTGGGGATCCTGCTCTACTGGCCGCGGATCTCCAAACGCGTGCCGGCTCCGATCGTCGCGCTGATCCTGTGTACCATCGTCGCTGAGCTGTTCGCGCTCCCGGTCGAGACCATCAGCAGCCGGTTCGGCGAGATCACGCGTTCACTCCCCATGCCCTCCATTCCGCACGTCACGCTTGCCGACGTGCGCAACCTCGTGGCTCCCGCGTTCTCGATCGCCATGCTGGGCTCCATCGAATCGCTGCTCTCGGCGGTCGTATCGGACGCGATGATCGGCGGCCGGCATCGGTCGAAGATGGAGCTCGTGGCGCAGGGAGTCGCGAACGTGGTGAGTCCGCTGGTGGGGGGCATCCCCGCCACCGGCGCCATCGCCCGCACGGCCACGAACGTGCGCAACGGCGGCCGCACGCCGATTGCGGGGATCTGGCACGCCGTGACGCTGCTGCTCATCACCGTGTTCTTCGGCTCGCTGGCGGGGCGCATTCCGCTGGCGGTGCTGGCCGCCATTCTCGTCATCGTCGCCTACCAGATGTCGGAGTGGCGCACGTTCCGCTCGGAGCTGCGCGGACCGCGCGGTGATGTGTTCGTGCTCGTGCTGACGTTCCTGCTCACCGTGTTCGTGGATCTCACCGTGGCGATCACGGTGGGGATGATCCTCGCCAGCTTCCTGTTCATGCAGCGGGTGGCGGAGAGTGCGCAGGTGACCGCGGTGACGCGCGAGCTGGGCGATGCGGAGCAGGAGCTCGACGCGGCCGACCGCGCGCTGCTGGAGTCCGTGCCGCGCGACGTGGCGATCTACGAGATCAACGGGCCGTTCTTCTTCGGCGTCGCCAACTTCTTCAAGGACACGTTCACCCAGATTGCCGCTCCACCCAGGGTGCTGATCCTGCGATTGCGCGCGGTGGGGGTGCTCGATTCCACCGGGATGCGCGCGCTGCGCGACATCGTGCACCGGTTCCGTCGCGACGGGACGCTGGTGCTGCTGGCCGAGCTGCACGCACAGCCGAAGCTGGCGCTGGAGAACTCAGAGCTGGGCGACGAGATGGCCGATCAGGTGTTCATTACGCTCGAGGACGCGCTGGAGCATGCCCGAGAGGTGCTGGCGGAGCGTGAGGCGGAAGCGCAGTCCGGCAAGCCGCCGGACGAGGACACCGCGAAGCGCTGAGCCCGGTTAGCGACTCGCGGGAACGCGCTACAGCCCGGGCGGGAGCTGCCGCCTGATATCACGCGCGCCGGCGGCGACACCGGCCCCGACCGAGATGCCGAAGAGGAGCGCGGTGCCACCCCCGATGATGGGGAGCAACGCGACGACCGGAGCGGCCACGAGCGCGGCGCCGACGCCGGCGACGACGGGGGCCAGCGGTGAGCGGGCGGCGTCCACGTAGCGCAACTTGCGCGCGACAAACACCTTGGACTGGATGAAGCCGACGATGACGGCGGCGCTGGTGGCCGCGAATGCAAGCAATCCGAGCACGGAAGACCTCCGTCAGACGGAATGAATCAGGCGAAATGCAGGTGCTGGGTGGCCGTACGGCTGGGCGCGGTGGAAGTTTCATTGACCTCCACTGAGTGCTGTGTACTTCAAGCTACCTGCTACTGCTGCATGCTGGGGCTGCATGCAGCATGCTGCGGCAGCAGTCAATGTGCAGCATGCAGCATCCAGCACTCTCTTCAAGTATCCAGCACGAGCAATGAACGTTCCATCAGCACATCTCGTTAGGCAGTGCGCGCCGCGGTAATCGTCGCGCCTGGGGATCCCGGCGTGCTCGAGATCCGGAACGTCCCCGTGCCCGAACCCGGCCCGGCGGAGCTGCGCGTGCGCGTGCATGCGTCGGCGCTTAACCGGGCCGACCTGCTGCAGCGACGCGGCCGCTACGCGGTTCCCGCCGGAGCCACGGCGCTGATCCCCGGGCTGGAGTACGCCGGCGAAGTGGACGCCTTGGGCCCCGGCGTAACCGGATTCAGCGCGGGCGAGCGCGTCTTCGGCATCGTGAGTGGTGGCGCTCACGCCGAGTTCGTGCTGGTACCGGCGCCGACCGCGGTCCGCATCCCCGATGCGCTGTCGTGGGTCGACGCCGCCGCGGTGCCCGAGGCGTTCATGACGGCGTACGACGCACTGTGCACGCAGGCGGGGCTCGCCGCCGGCGAGCGCGTGCTGCTGCTT
Organism: Gemmatimonadaceae bacterium; assembly: GCA_035698205.1. Lineage (GTDB taxonomy): Bacteria > Gemmatimonadota > Gemmatimonadetes > Gemmatimonadales > Gemmatimonadaceae > DASSBZ01. Next base: position 3,032 of record DASSBZ010000175.1, read on the forward strand.
GCCGTGACATCCGGGGTGGGGATCGCCGCCGCGCGGATCGCCGCCGCCATGGGCGCCCACGCCTTCGGCACCACGCGCACCGCCGCCAAGCTCGATCGTGCTGCGGCGCTTGGACTGGCGGGGTGCGCCGTGGTCGAGGATGCTGGCCAGCTTGCCGCCGCCGTGCGGGGCTGGTCGAACGATGGCATGGATGTGGTACTCGACCTCGTGGGCGGCGCCTGGACCGGGGCCGGTGTCGACGTCCTCGCGCCGCACGGGCGGCTGATGCTCGTCGGCCTGATGGCCGGTGCACGGGCGGAGATCGACCTGCGTGGTGTGCTTTCGCGATTCCTGCGCATCACGGGTACCCTGCTCCGGCCGCGATCGGTGGCCGAGAAGGCGCTCGTGGCACGCGCCTTCGAGCGCGATGTACTCCCCTTGCTGGCCAGCGGGGCGATCACCCCCGAGGTGGACGACGTGCTGCCGCTCGAGCGCATCGCCGAGGCGCACGAACGCATGGAGCGGAATGCGACGTTCGGGAAGCTGGTGCTGACGCTGTAGGCTCTTGCTCTCGGGATCTCGTGACAGCCGCTTGGCTCATCGGCGGGTCTGCCCACTTCTACCGCAACGCAGCATCGCAGGCGACGGCTCGCGCCGCCATGGACGGAACGCCGACCATCGGTCAGTCCGCCCCGCCGTCCGCCACGATCGCCAGCCGCGTACCATCACGCGAGACGGCCAGTCGTGTCACGTTATGCACGCCGGCGCTGGACAGCTCTGCCACGGTCTCCCACTCCGTCGCCCCGACCCGCCAGCGCAGCAGCGTGCTCCCGCGTCCGCAGAGCGCGCTGCCATCCGGCAGCCATACGTAGTCCTCCACCCCCTCGGGCATGCGCACAAGGGGACGCACGGCGCGCGTGCCCACGTCGACAATACTCAGCCACCAGTCGGCGTCGCCGCGCTTCTCCACGAAGGAGATCTCCACCGCATCGCGCACCGGCCGGCGGTGCAGCGACCGCCCCACGCTGCGCGCGATGGTATCCGCCACGCCCGATGTGATATCGGCGATCTGCAGGGTGTTTGGCTGGCCCAGCACGAAGATCGCCACGGTCCGTGCATCCGCCCAGGCGTGATAGCCCACCGGCGCGATGCCCGGGAGCAGCACACTCGCCGGCGAGCCATCGAGCGGCAGCCGCCAGAGCCGCTGCGTGGAGTCCCGCTCCACGCGAATCACCGAGACCGCGCCCCCGTCGGGCGTGGGTGTGGCCGAGTACTCGCTCTCGGGCACCGTGTGGAGGAACGGGCGGGACTCGCCCGTGGCCAGGTCCATCACATGGATATCGGCCTGGGCGTCGTCGCGTACGCTTGTGAAATACAGCCTGCCGCCGTCGGTACTGAACGACGGCTGGTTGTCGTAGCCCGGCCGGTGCGTGGCGTTGGCGGGTGGCTCGACGCGGAGTTCGGTCCCCTGCACCGCAATGCGCGCCAGCCAGATGTCGGGGGCCGGCGTCTGCGCGCCAACGGCGGAGGAGATGGCCAGCAGGGCGAAGACGATTCGCATCAGGCACACTGGTACGAGGGGGCACGCGACATTCGTGGCGGCCGGTGCAATCTGGGGCGCAATCGCTGCGTTCGATAGACGCCGCGTCCGGCCGGAAACGTTGTGCGAGCGGCTCCGCCGGCGTAGCCTCCGGTGACGCCATCTCCTCAGGTACGAACACGAATGCCGGCAGCACGCACGTGACGGAACGACGCATTCTCCTCGTTGACGCCGACGCGTTCTTCGTCGCCGTGGCGCGGCGCGTCGATCCCGAGGGTGCCGGCCGCGCCACGCTCCTGATCGTCGGTGGATCGCCCGACTCGCGCGGCGTGGTCTGCTCCGCGTCGTACGAGGCGCGCCAGTTCGGCGTACGCTCGGCGATGCCACTCGCCCACGCACGCCGGCTCTGCCCCGAGGCGACCTTCGTGCCGGTCCCGCGCGGCGAATGCAGCCGGATGAGTCGGCAGATTCGACGCACGCTGGAGCGGCACGCACCGGTGGTGGAGGGCGCGAGCATCGACGAGTGGTATCTCGACCTGAGCGGCACCGAGCGCATGCACCACGACGAGCCGCTGGCGACGACCGCGCATCGCATTCGCGACGCCGTGCGCGTGGACACGGGGATGACAGTATCGATCGGCGGCGGTACGTCGCGGTTCGTTGCGAAGCTCGCGGTGGAGCGTGCCAAGCCCGTGCCGGGATCGGGTGCCGACGGCGTGTGCATCGTCGCAGCAGGGAGTGAACGCGAGTTTCTGCGCGGATTCGCGCTTGGCGAACTGCCGCAGGTGGGGCCGGCGTTCCGCGAACGGCTCGAACGGTTCGGCCTCCGCACCGTCCCCGACCTGCTGTCACAGCCGGCGGAGGCGATCGAGCGCTGGCTCGGCGTTCGTGCAGCGCGCTGGCTGCTGTCGCGCGCGAACGGCATCGACGACACGCCGGTGGTGCCGCGCGACCTGCCGCGACAGGTGAGCCGGGAGGAGACGTTCGCCGAGGACATCGACGGTGACGACGCGCTGGAGCACGAGCTGCTGGCGCTTGTCACGCGCGCCGCCGCAGACCTGCGCGGCCAGTCGCTCGCCGCGCGGACGATCACCGTGAAGCTGCGCGACGCCGACTTCCGCACCCGGTCGGCGCGGCAATCGCTGCCAGCGCCGATCGTGGCCGACCGCCCCGCGTTCCAGGTGGCGCGCACCCTCCTCCACCGGCTGCGGCGGCAGCGACGGGTGCCGGCGCGGCTGCTCGGCGTGGCGCTGTCGTCGCTGTCGGCACCGGACGACGCGGCGCAGCTCGGGCTGTTCGACGTCGATGCATCGAACGGGGGCGGTTCCATCGAGGAGACCGCCCGTGACCGCGCACTCGCGGCGGCGATCGACCGGCTGCGCGGCAAGTTCGGTACGGACGCCATCGGTCCCGCGCTGCTGGCGGCCCGGCGACGTACTCGTTAGGCGCTCACCGCGGCGGCAGCCCCGCCCTGAGCGACAGCCGGATCCGCTCCGTGGTCCGTTCGTTCTCCGCGAGCAGCACGGCGAGCAGGTTGTTCGATGCGATCGTCTCCGCGGGGCGGGGCCATCGGCGCAGCGACCCGAGCGGCTGCGATGTTCCGGGATCGAGTCGCGCCTGCTCCGTGGCGCGGGCGCTGGAGTCGGCAAAGATCCAGACGTGCAGCTCGGCGCTGCCAAGCCGATAGACGAGCGCCGGCACCGCCGTGACCGGCTCGTGATCGTCAGCGGGGAGCAGCACCGGAACGAGACCGGACTGTTCCAGCCGCTTCTCGAGCGAGCACTGCTTCCAGCTGCCGACCATCGGGCACTCATCGATGGGGAGCGCTCCCTGCCCGGCTGGCGCGTTCGTGTCGGTGGGTATCGACGCCGTCACGGCGGCGCTGTCGGCGGCGGCTTGCCCGGCTTCACCGCCGGAACCGGTGCACGCCGCGATCCCGCCCACAGCGACAACGATTGTGACGCCGCACCGCAGCGAGCCGCGCATCCACGTGTGCCACCGCGCGCAAACGCCCCGCGCGTCGTACCGCACCGTCGCCCTCATGACAGCGGGTCGGCCGTCACCGTGGCGTCGAGCACGAATCGCGGGATGAGCGCATCGAACGCAGAGCCATCGGCGCGCACGAAGTGATAGTGTCCCTCCATCCACCCCAGCGGTCCGGAAAGAATGCAGAAGCTCTGGTACTCGTGCACCGCCCCGCGCGCCAGCGTTGGCTGCTCGCCAATGACGCCGTCGCCCTCCACCACCGAGTCCTTGCCGGCCTCGTCGTGGATATGCCACTGCCTGGTGAGGAGCTGCGCAGTTGCCGAACCGACGTTCTCCAGCCGCACAAAGTAGGCGAACACGTAGTGGCCATGATGCGGCCGCGAGTGCTCACGCACATACAGCGGCCGGACGGTCACCCGGATGCCCTCGGTCTCCCGGTGATAGAAGGGGCGCGCGCGCATGCCGCAAACGTACGGCACGCCACGCCGGGCAACCAGAGCAGCGCAATCAGCGGCGGTAGCAGCATACCGAGACCGGCCACGCCACCGACGGCGTCCTCCTTGTGGCGGTAACCTGCAGTCCCTTATTTCTCCGGACTCGCGCGGCCGCGTCCGGTGGCGGCGCGACGTGGACGCGCATCGGAGGAGAAATGGCCGACGAAATCGACTATCAGCTCATTGGCGACGACCTGCAGGCGGTTGTCATCACGCTGGATCCCGGCGAGACCGTGGTGGCCGAGGCGGGATCGATGATGTTCATGCAGTCCGGAATCGAGATGGCCACCACGCTGGATGCGACCGGCCGCGGCGGCGGGTTGTTCGACAAGCTGGTGGGCGCCGGCAAGCGCGTGCTCGCCGGCGATTCGTTCTTCGTGACATGGTACACCAACGCCGCGACGAAGCGGCGCGATGTGGCCTTTGCGTCACCCTACCCCGGGAAGATCCAGCCGATCGACCTGAGCGACGTCGGGGGCACGCTGATCGCCCAGAAGGACGCCTTTCTCTGCGGTGCGCGCGGTGTCGACGTGAGCATCGCGTTCTCGCGAAAGTTCGGCGCGGGCTTCTTCGGCGGCGAGGGGTTCATCCTCCAGAAGCTGGAGGGTGACGGACTGGTGTTCCTCCACGCGTCAGGCACGCTGATCACGAAGGAGCTCGCGGCGGGCGAGGAGCTGCGCGTCGACACCGGCTGCCTGGTCGCCTTCCAGCCGTCCGTGGACTACGACATCCAGCGGGTGCCCGGCATCAAGACGGCGCTGTTCGGTGGCGAGGGGCTGTTCTTCGTGCGGCTCACCGGTCCGGGGCGCGTCACGCTGCAGACGTTGCCGTTCTCGCGGCTGGCCGATCGCATCATTGCCGCGTCGCCACGCGCCGGCGGCCAGCGCAAGGGCGAGGGGAGCGTGCTCGGGATGCTCGGCGGGCTCGTCGACGGCGACAATCGTTAGGCAGCACGCACCGGCGCCGGAGCGCCAGCGTCACCCCCGCAACCGGCTCCAGAGCCCCGAGGGCCGCCGGGCCGACGGCATCAGCCGCTCCATTACCTGCACCCAGGTGCGCTGCATCTCGGACGCCTGACCGAATCGCTCCTCCACGTCCACCGCCATCGCACGCGACAGCCAATCGGCCAGCGGCGGCTCGAATCCGTGCAGGTCCAGCTTCCCCGACAGCTGCTGCGCGAGGATGGATGGTCCATCGCGACCGGGGAACGGCGGCTCGCCGCTCAGCACGAATACCACGATCGCCGCCAGCGCAAAGAGGTCCACCGCCGGCCCCTGTGACTCCCCCAGCAACTGCTCCGGCGCGGCAAACGCCGGCGTCCCCGTCGCGCCGGCGATCTCCTCGTCCGTCATCCGCGCGATGCCGAAGTCCGCCACGCGCCAGCGGCGGTAGCGATCGATCAGGATGTTCTCGGGCTTGAGGTCACGGTGCACGATGCCGCTCGCGTGCGCCGCCACCAGCGCGTCGAGCAGGAGGTCAACCTGCGGTGCGACCTCGCGCAGCGGCCGCGGACCACGGCTCGCCACCAGATCCGCCACCGAGCCCGCCTCGGCCAGCTCCATCGTGTACCAGGTCACCTCCCCGCGGCTGTCCAGGTCGTAGATCGGGACGATCGCCGGATGCGCAAGCTGCGCCGCCATCCGCGCCTCGCGGCGGAAGCGGGCCACCGCGGCAAGGTCCGTCGCGACGTGCGGGTGCAGCATCTTGAGCGCCACCTCGCGCTCGAGCGTGAGGTCGCGCACCCGCCAGACCGTGCCGAACGTGCCGCGTCCGAGCAGGGCGAGCACGTCGTAGTCGTCTCCCACTGCCCAGCGCAGCCGCCCCTCCTCCGACTGCGCCGGCGCCTCCGCTGCGAGCATGCTCCCCGAGACAAACACATTCCGCGACGGCGCCGCGCGATCGAGGGCGCGCAGCATGCTCACGACCGATCGATGTCGCTCGCCCGGATTCTCCGCGAGCGCGCGATCGAGCGCGGCGCCCACCCCCTGCGGCACACTCGGACGCAGCAGCCGAATTGGCGGAATGTCGTTGGCCGGCGGCATCTCCCCCGTGAGCGCCATGAAGCATGTCGCCGCGAGCTGCCACTGGTCGCTCTCGGGGGTGGGGCGCCAGGTGCCGTGGTGCCACTCGGGGGGGGTCGGCGTCCAGCGTGGATCGGGTGCCACCTCCTCGGGGATGTCCGAGCGCGGCAGCGCCCACTGCCAGCCCAACAGCCAGATCCGCCCCGTCGGCGTCACCCAGATGTACTCGGGAGATACTGCACCATGCGCGGTACCCGCGTCATGGAGATACGCCACCGCCGATCCGGTCATGCGCAACAGCTTCATCACGTATGGCACGTCGTCCGATCCGCTGCGCCGCACGTGCATCCCGACCGTCTCGCCGGAAATCCACCGACGCAGATAGCCGGGACCACGACGAATCGTGGCGTACTCGGTCCAGTAGTGATACGTGGTGGAAATTGCCGGATGGTTCCGGTGCCCGAGCTGGCGCGCCTCGGCAGCGAGCCACCGATGGTGTGCCGGATCCGGCGCGCTGACCAGCGACAGCGAACGGCCGAGCGCGTCGATGATTTCCTGGAAGTGGCGCTGCTCGAAGCGCACACCCTCACCGCCCCATCGCCAGTCCGGCGGGAGCTCCCAGTTGGCAAGGTGAGGCGGCAGCTCGGTCGTGTTGATGTTCGCGCCGACCGCATCGCGTTCGAGCGGTCGAGCTTCGTCCGAGCCCGGAATCGAGGACATTTCCTAAGTCTGTTCCGCGGCGGGGGGCGATGCCAGCGTAATCGTCACGCGCGTGCCCCGCCCAGCCTCGCTGTGGATGGCGATGTCCCCGCCCCAGCCGTTCACCAGTGTGCGAGAGATGGCCAGTCCCAGGCCGCTGCCGCTGGTGCGTGTGGAAAAGTGCGGCTCGAACACGCGCGGGAGCACGTCGGCGGCAATGCCGTCGCCGTCGTCCTCGACCACAACGTTGACGCGGTTGCCGGAGAGCACGATTCCGATGCGCACCGATGCGGCATTGGCCAGCCGTGCGTTCTCCAGCACGTTCAGCAGCACCTCTCGCAGCTCGTCGCCGCGCGCAATCGCAGGCACGGCGTCGCTCGGGTCATCGAGCATCCAGGCCACGCGCCCCTCCCCCATGCGCTCCAGCTCCACCACGTCGCGCAGAACTTCCGACACATCGACCACTTCGCCCTGCTCGCGCTCCGCCGGAGCACGGCCGTAGCGACTGAAGGCGCGCGCGATCTCATCCAGCCGGTCGATCTCGGCGAGGATGCGCGAGACGTTCTGCGCGAGCACCTGTTCGTAGTCCACGCGATCGTCGCCGTGCGCCCGCTTGAGATGCTGCACGCCCAGCCTGATGGGCGTGAGCGGATTCTTGATCTCGTGCGCCACCTGCCGGGCCATCTCGCCCCACGCCAGCACGCGCTGCGCCCGCGCGACCTCGGTCACGTCCTCGAGCGTCACCACCACGCCGCCCCCGGCGCTGTGCAGCCGGGTGAGCCGTCCGCGCAGTTGCCGGCCGTGCATGAACACGTCGAAGTCCTCCTCGTCCACGGTCGTCTCGAGGAATGCCTGCACGCGCTCGTGCAGCCCCGTACCATCGATCGACGACAGCGGCGTGCCCGGGGTGAAGCCGCGGCCGAGCATCGTCTCCACGCGAGGGTTTGCCAGCGAGATGTGCCCCGATCCGGATACCGCGAGCACGCCGCTGGCCACGTTGCGCAGAACGGCCTCGGTGCGCCGCTGCGCCTGCTCGAGTGCGGTGCGGCTGGCCGTGAGGTCGGCGGTCATGTGCCGGAAGGCGGCATACACCGGCATGAACTCCCGCGGCGGCTGTTCGGCGAGCTCGGTGGTGCGCGCTCCCTCGCCGATTGCCAGCGCCGCATTGCGCAGCTCGCCGATGGGGCGCGCGATGGTGCGTGCGGCGATGCCGCTCAGCCCCAGCGCCGCCAGCGCACCCATGGCGGTGGCGAAGAGCACCAGCGTGCCGAGGTCGCGTCGCTGACGATCGAGCGCCAGTTCGTCGGAGCGTGCCGGTGCGCCAACGACAATGCGCGTCGCGCCTCCGTTGGCAATGGCAGATCGGTAACCGAACAGCGCCGGCAGCGCGCCAATCTGCGTGCGATAGCCCGCGGAGACTTCGTTCTCGACATCGAGCAGCAGCTCGATCGGCGGCGGCAGGAGCAGCCCGACCGGCGCCAGGAGTTCGTACAGCGGATCGCTCGTGGCCTGGAGATTCCCCTGCCGGTACACGAAGAGCGGCACGTCCAGCCGGTCGCTCTCCGCGGCCAGCGAATCGTATCGCCCCTCGGCCGCGAACGATCGCAGCGTTTCCCGCAGCAGCAGCTCGCGCGACTGACGATCGTCGCTCTGCAATCGCCCGTACGACCAGATGGCGAAGGTGACGGCGGGGGCGACGAAGAACGCGAACAGCGAGAAGGTGAGTCGAGCGCGGTAGCTCGTGCTCCAGGTTCGGGAACGCCGTCGTGCCCAGCGACCGAGCCCACCGTCCGCCGCGGCGCTCACGGTCCACAGCGCGGCCAGCAGCACCAGGTCGAGCAGCACGAGCAGCACGCCGCGCTGCACCAGCGCGGCCACGGAACGCAGTTCGACTTCAACGTGGGCGCGCGTCTGCCCGCGCAGGGTCTGCACCCGCCAGTCGCCGTGCATCTCATTGCCGTTGCGCTCCCACGGGCGATCGCGCGCTTCCGTGCCCATGGGCACGCTCTCCAGCGCGAGCGTGTACGGCGGTTCGGTGGCCGATTCCGGCGCGAGCCCGAGGAGCACCGAGAAGGGATCGCCCGGTATCAAGCGTGTACGCGGCGCCACCGCCACGGATGTGAATCGATCGTTCCCGTGCGGCACGGCGAGATACAGGTCCACGCCCGCGAATCCATCAGCGGCGCGGATCACCGGCTGTCCGCTGACTGCCGCTTCATCGACCACCGCCGCCACCGACGCCGCCGGCTGCAGAAAGTCGGAGAGCACGAGCGTCGCGCCCGGCTGGAAGGTCCCGCTGTTCGTCCGCGTCCAGGTGGTCAACTGTACCGGGTTGCCAGCGTCGTCCAGGTCGGACCGCACGTACTCCTTGAGCAATGCTGCGCGGTCGAGTGGTGCGGGTCCGTCGGCGAGATCACGCGCCATCCGTCCGAGGAGCATCGCCGCGTTGTTGTCCACCTGCATGAGCCCCGTCACGTCGCGTTCGGCGAGCGCGAGCCGGCGACGCGACGTGGTCCCCCACACCAGCACCAGGCTCCCGATGGCGGCCACGATGGCCGCGTTGAGGACGAATCCTCGTGACCGGCGCGTGAGGGCGAGCGCCGCCATGGCCACGATCCAGAGCACCGGATACCAGGGCGGCCACTGGCCGGGCGCGGCCCACAGCACCGGCGCGAGCAGACCGGCCACCCCGGCCATCACCGGTGCGATCAGTGGCGGCAGCCCGCGACGAGCACCGAGCGCCACGCGCCCGGCGGACGCGCCCGCGAGCAGCAGCGCCGCGGCGGCGAGGAAGATCGCGACCTGCCACCAGATCCACAGCGGTGTGCTGATCCCCCACGGCGGCGGCGAGATACCGCGGGCGAGATCGCGCAGCAGGAACGGAGCGAGCGATGCGATCAGCGCGACGACTGCTACCGCGAGCCAGCGTGATCGCGTGAGCGGCGCGCCACGCAGGACGGTGAGCACGCCGAGGAGCACGAGCGCGCTCGACGCGGCGAGTGAGCCCACGCTGCCGGTGAGCGGACCGCCGAGCGGCGCGTAGTACACCGCCGGGTCGAACACCGAGGTGAGGTTGGAGAACGCATTGAGCGGTACCACGGCCAGTGCGCCGAGCGCGAGCAGCAACGATCCCAGTCGCAGTCCCAGCCCGGTTGGTGCCCGCCACGCGCCGGCGAGTACCACCAGCAGCGTCAGCGCCAGCAGCAGCGAACCGCGAACGCGCGCCGACTCCAGCTCGCGCAGCCTCGCCTCCCCTTGCGCGATGGGAGCAGGGCGGGCCGCGAAGAGGGTATCGCTGCCGCTGGCAAAGGTCGTGAAGCCGGCCGGCGCGTTGGGGCCATCCTCGTACAGGAATTCGCGCACGCCGGAGCGGCGCGCCACCTCCACGTCGAGCGGCTGCGAGAGTCGATCGGCCGGCGCGTCGGCATGGATGATCGACGTGGCGACCGTCCGGCGCGAATCGCGCTCGGCGGTGGCGTACAGCACGAGATAGAACGGCGTCCGGAAGACGCCCAGGCCGGCGGGCGCCGGATCCGTCGCCACGCGCACCGATCCGCCCCACGCCACCGGTCGCCCGTTCTCGTACATCACGACGCCGCGGTCGTCGCGCCCGTCCACCATCCGTCCGAGATGATCGAATCGACCGGCCGGATCGGCGGGGGCCTCAAGCGCCGCGGCGGCCGTAGCTCGCAGCTCGGCCGCAACCTGCACGAGCGCACGCTGCAGGGCCTCCGCGCTGCCGAACTCCAGCTCGGCGCGGTAACCGCTCCAGTTGCCGTCGATCCGCTGCAGGCTTCGCTGGGCGAGCCCCGCTACGACGCAGAAGCCGAGCGCCGCGAGCGCGCAGACGAGCGCCAGCCGCCCTTCGCGCACTGCCAGCACACAGAGCACCAGAGTGGCGATGCCGCAGGCGGCGAGATAAGGTACGGCCGGCGTCCGCAGCCACATCGCACCGGCGGCAACGACCACCGCGCCGGCCACGAGCCACGCTCGCGGCCGCCGGGTCGCCCCGATTGCGTTCCTCTCGCCTCTTCGCGCTGTAATGCCCGATTCACTCCCCGCGGCCCGGCCGCGGCGTATCAAGGAACTGGTGCCTTCGGAGGTGGCGGCCACGCTCGAGCGCGACCCGCGGCTGATCGTGCCGGTCGGCACCACCGAGGCTCACGGTCCGCACCTGCCCTTCGGTTGCGACTCCATCATCGTCGAACGGCTCGCCGCCGACCTGTCGGCCGAGTTCGGCGTGCTCTGCGCGCCCACGCTGGAGTATGGGGTCGGCCCCACCCCGGACGAGCGATTCCCCGGCAGCGCGGTGCTCCGGCGGAAGACGCTGCACGGCACGCTCAACGACCTGCTCGACGGCTGGGAGCGCGCTGGCGTGCGCGAATTCATCCTGATCACCGTCCAGGGGTACGATCCGCATCTCGAGGCGCTGGAAACCGTCGTCACGCGGGAGGCCCGGGTCAGGGTGGTCGATGCGTTCGCCGTGCGGCTCACCGACCTGCTGAGCGCGCAGCTCGAACCGCTTCACGGCGACGAGGTGGACACGTCGCTGCTGCTACACCTGTGTCCCCAACTCGTGCGCATGGAGCTCGCGCAGGATTATACCGTGCCGTCGGGTGGCGGGCGATGGACGCGCCGCGCCGGTCGGGCGCCACCGCGCGCGAGCGCGGGTTCCATCGGCAGCCCGTCGCAGGCCTCGGCGGCCAAGGGCGCGCTGCTCTACGAGCGCATTCGCTCGGTGATCGCCGAACGCGTGTTCCGCGCACCCGATCCGGTGGAGTAGCGTCGGCGCGACTCGCTACCTTTCGCGGATGTTTCGCGCACGCCTCCTGGGCGTGGCCCTCATGGCGACGATGGCACCCTCCGCCTCCATCGCCGCCCAGGCCGCGGTCGTCGATGAAGGCAGCTTCACCATCACCGTCGAGGGATCCCGGGCCGGCCGCGAGCAGTTCCGGATCGTCAGCACCCCTGGACCACAGGGGGCGTCGATGATCGCCTCGGCCACGGTTTCCCTTCGCGACCTGCGCCTCGTGCCCATCCTGCGCACCGATTCCACCGGCGCGCCGCTGGAGTACCAGGTGGAGACACGCCGCGGCACGGTGACGCGCGAGCGGCTGCGGGGGTCGATCGACCGGGGGCGGGCGAGCCTCCATGTACAGGGCCCGCGCGGCGAGTCGGCCAGCGAGTTCGTGGTGTCCGACGTACTGATCCTGGAAGACGACGTCTTTCACCAGTATTACTTTCTCGCCCTGCGGGACGTCGCTTCGCGTGGGCACGTCACGGTGCTGGTACCGCGTCGCGGTGCCCAGATCAGCCTGCAGGTGCGCGACGCCGGCACCGAGCGCGTCCTGATCGCCGGTCAGCTGCTCAGTGCCACCCACCTGGCGCTTACGGAGCCCGATGGGACGATACGCGACGTGTGGGTCGATAATGCCAGGCGGGTCCTCCGCGTCGAATTGCCCGGGCGGCAGTTGGTCGCTGTCCGGGACGATCCACCGCCGGTTCGCCCCGCGCCCGCAATGCCCTGACACGCCCCGAAACCGTTCGACTCGGCATCGGCTGAAACCCGACCGTAACCTCCGTCGTACGCTGAGCCAGACTTCACCCCAGGACCACTGCCCAATGCGTTCTTTGTTCGTTGCCGCGTGCGCCATGGCGCTGGCACAGCCCGTTCACGCGCAGGTTCGCGACTCGACCACCTCCGGCCCGGTGCTCTCGCTGGAGGAGGCGATCACGCTCGCTCAACGGAACAATCCCCAGCATCAGCAGTCCATGACCGCGCGGCAGCGCGCTGGCGCGGCGCTGCGCAGCGCCTACGGGGCGCTCTTCCCCAGCCTGAGCTCGAACTTCAACACGAGCTATCGCGAGGGGCGTCCGCAGATCTTCAACGGTGTGGAGTTCGGCGCCAACACGGACGTCATCAGCTCCAGCGCCAGCCTGTCGCTGCAGGCGCAGTGGAGCGGTGCTTCCATCCTGTTCCCCAAGCAGCAGCGCGCCAGCCTCGACGCCGCCGAAGCGGATATCTCGAGCTCCGAAGTGTCGCTGCGCAACACCATCGCCACACAGTATCTCACCGCCCTGCAGGCACAGGCGCGCGCCGACCTGCAGGACACCCTCGTCGTCACGGCGGAGGCGCAACTCGAACTGGCCCGTGCACGCGAGAGCGTTGGATCCGCCACGTCGCTCGATGTGCGCCGCGCCGAGGTGCAGCTCGGGCAGCAGCAGGTGTCGCGAATCCGCGAGCGCAACTCGGCGCAGATCGAGCTGCTGCGGCTGTTCCAGCAGATGGGGGTGCCGCAGCCGGAGAATGCTCGCCTGTCCACCACGTTCCCGGTCACCGAGCCCACGTACGAGCTCGACGACCTGCTCGACCAGGCGCGACGGGGCAACCCGCAGCTCCATGCCCTCGAGGCCCGCTCGCGGGTGGCTGACGTGGCGGTGACGCGCTCGCGCATGTCGTACATCCCCACGCTCTCCATCTCCACCGGCCTGAGCGGCTTCACCCAGCAGCAGCAAGACATCAACGGCGTGATCACCGGCGAACAGCAGAGCGCATTGCGCAGCCGCGCGAGCTGTTTCACGCAGGACAGCCTGCGTCAGGGGGCCGGTCTCCCCGGCATCACCGGTCAGTGCAACGCCATTGTGTTCACGCCGGCCGACGCCGACCGCATTCGCAGCTTCAACGACAAGTATCCGTTCGACTTCACCCGCAATCCGCTGAGCTTCTCGGTGCAGCTCTCGCTGCCCATCTGGGACGGATTCGGTCGCGAGGAGAACATCCAGCAGGCCACGGCCGCCCGCCGCGACGCCGACCTCAACGTCCGGCAGCAGCAGTTGGCGCTCACCGCCGACGTCACCACCGCCTACCTGAACCTGCAGGCTGCCTATGCGGCGGTGCAGATCCAGGAGCGCAACTCCGTGGCGGCGAGGGACGCGCAGACTCTGGCGCAGGAGCGCTTCCGCGTCGGCGCGGGCACGTTCATCGACGTGCAGCAGGCACGAGCCGACTACGAACTCGCCGAGACCGACCGCATCAATGCCATCTACGACTTTCACAAGGCTGTCGCCGCGCTCGAAGCAGCGGTCGGTCGCCCCCTGCGTTAACCGAGGACGCCCATGACGAAGCGAATGAAGTGGGGAATCGGCGGTATCGTACTCGTCGGCATCGCCGCCTACGTAGCCGTCACCGCCGCCCGCCAGAGCGGACGGGGCACCGAGGTGCGCATCGAAGCGGTTGAGTCGCGCGACCTCGTGGCATCGGTCACCGCCAGTGGGCAGGTGCAGCCGCGCACCAAGGTGGACGTCGCCGCCGACATCAGCGGCCGCATCGTGCGGCTCGCGGTGAAGGAGGGCGAGATGGTCAAGAAGGGGCAGTTCCTCCTCGAGATCGATCCGGCGCAGTATCAGGCCGCGGTGCAGCGTTCCGAGGCCGCGCTCGCGGCCGCGAGAGCGCAGGCCGCGCAATCCAACGCCAACCTCCTGCAGGCGCGGCGCAACTTCGAGCGCTCGGCGGAGATCAAGAAGAGCAATCCCACGCTCATCTCCGACGAGCAGATCGAGCAGCTGCGCACGCAGGCCGACGTGGACGAAGCGCTCCACGAAGCCGCCCGCCATCAGGTGGACCAGGCATCGGCCTCCCTCAAGGACGCGCGCAGCAACCTCGCGCGCACCACCATTCTCGCACCCATGGACGGGCAGATCACCCGTCTCGTGGTCGAGCAGGGCGAGACCGCGGTGCCCGGTACGTTCAACAAGGATGCGGCCACGCTGCTCACCATCTCGGACATGACCGTCCTCGAGACCAAGGTGAAGGTCGACGAGACCGACGTGGCGCGCGTCAGCGTGGGCGACTCGGCAATCATCCAGATCGATGCCTTCCCCGACACGACCTTTGTCGGGCGCGTGACGGACATTTCCAACAGCTCCGTCACCGCGGGCGTCGCCGGCCAGTCCACCGACCAGGCCGTGGACTACGAGGTGACCATCCAGTTGCTGAATCACCCCGCCGATACGCGCCCCGACTTCTCGGCCACGGCCAAGGTCGTGACCGACGTGCGGAGCAAGGTGCTGTCGATTCCGATCATCGCGCTCACCGTCCGCGAGAACGAGCCGCTGGGTGACGCCGACACGGCCACCATCCCCGGGCGGCGCGCGCCGGTGAAGCAGATCGGCCGCACCGATGTGGAGGGCGTGTTCGTGGTCGGCGCGGACAACAAAGTGACCTTCCGCCCCGTAAAGGTGGGAATCGCGGGGGAGCGCTACTTCGAGGTGCTGTCGGGGCTCAAGGCCGGCGAACGCATCGTGGGTGGCACATACCAGGCAATCCGCGAACTCACCGACGGCGCGCTCGTGCGCGAAGCCGAAGTACCGCCGACCTCCACTGCGCAGGCAACCAAATCGTGACCACCGACGCCACGGGCCAGCCGGCCCTGACCATCACCGGCGAGCACGCCATCACCGCGCTCGAGGAGCGCAACCAGGTGACATCCGCCCGGGGCCAGGCCCCGGGCAAGGACTGGGTGATCGTGACGCGCGGTATCAAGCGCGAGTACGACATGGGCGGCGAGATCGTGCGCGCACTCCGTGGCGTGGACGTCGCCATCCGGCGCAACGAATACGTCGCCATCATGGGACCGTCGGGCTCGGGCAAGTCGACGCTCATGAACGTCATCGGCTGTCTCGACACCCCGAACGGGGGCGAGTACTGGCTCAACGGCGTCGAAGTCTCGCAGATGAAGGACGACGAGCTCGCCCGCGTGCGCAACAAGGAGATCGGCTTCGTCTTCCAGACGTTCAACCTGCTGCCGCGCGCCACGGCGCTGCATAACGTGGAGTTGCCGCTCGTGTACGCCGGCGTCAGTTCCGACGAGCGGAAGAAGCGCGCGCAGGAGGCGCTGGAGCGCGTGGCCCTCGGTGAGCGCATGCACCACCGCCCCAACGAGCTTTCCGGCGGCCAGCGGCAGCGCGTGGCAATCGCCCGCGCGCTCGTCAATCGCCCGTCCATCCTGCTCGCCGACGAACCCACCGGAAACCTCGACTCGCAGACCTCCGAGGAGATCATGCGCGTGTTCGAGGAGCTCGCCAGCGGCGGCCAGACGGTCATCATGGTGACGCACGAGCCCGACATCGCGGCGCACGCGCGCCGCATCGTCGTCCTGCGCGACGGCCTGATCGAGAGCGACGACCGGCGGTCGCAGTTCACGGCGCGCATGGGGCTCTGAGTGGCCTGGTTCGAGGCTGTTCGACTCGCGCTGTCCACCATCCGCGTGCAGAAGCTGAAGAGCTTCTTCACGCTGCTCGGCGTCATGATCGGCGTGATGTTTCTCATCGCCGTCGTTTCCATCGTGGAAGGGATGAGCAAGTACGTGGAGGAGGACTTTGCCGCGCGGCTCATCGGCGTCAACACCTTCACGTTCCGGCGCCGCCCCGGCTTCAACGTCGGCGAGATTTCCGAGCAGGAGTGGCGCGAGCTGGCGCGTCGCCCCCGCGTCTACGAACGTGACGTGGCGATCGTGCGTTCGGCGCTCCCCCCCAACACGCTCTCGGCCATCGAGAACGAGACCTTCGCCTGGGCCAATACTCCATCGGCGCGGCCGCGGCAGGTGCAGGTGATTGCCACCGAGCCGTCCTACTTCAACATCAAGGCGTTCAACCTCACCAGCGGGCGCATCTTCACGCAGCAGGAGGCGGTGCGCGGGACGCCGGTGATCGTGATCGGGACCGAGGTCGCCGAGCACTTCTTTCCCGGACTCGACCCGATCGACCGCCAACTGCGTATCGGTGGCATTCCGTACCGCGTCGTCGGGCTCCTCGAGAAGCAGGGGAACGTCTTCGGCTTCTCCCTCGATCGCATGGTGATCGGGCCATATCAGTCGGCGCTCTCGCGCGTGACCAATCCGCGCGGCGATATCGACGCGCTGGTGGTCCAGGCGCCAAACCGGATCGTGCTGGACGAGGCCATGGAGCTCGCGCGCGGCGTCATGCGCGGCGCCCGCGGCCTCGGCCCGGCGGAGCCCGACAACTTCGCCCTCGAAACGTCCGACTCGGCGCTGTCGTTCTTCGACGCGCTCAAGGGACGCCTCATTCTCTTCGGCACCGCGCTCCCCGCCATCGGGCTGGTGGTCGGCGCGATGGTCATCATGAACATCATGCTGGTGGCCGTGGCCGAGCGCACCCGCGAGATCGGCATCCGCAAGGCGCTCGGGGCGCGACGCCGCGACATCCTCTGGCAGTTCCTCGTCGAATCGGCCACGCTCAGCGTCGTTGGCGCGGCCATCGGGATCACGCTCGGCATCATCATCGCCAAGATCATCGAGGCCACAACTGTGATGCCGGCGGCGGTTGCGCCGTGGTCCATCGTGGTGGGGCTGCTCGTCGGTGCCGGTGTCGGCATTGTGGCTGGCGTCTACCCCGCCAGTCGCGCCGCGCGACTCGACCCGATCGCCGCCCTCCGGCAGGAATAGCCGATGCGCTTCTTCGACCGGATCCTCCTCATGTTCGAGGGCATCGGTATCGCCCTCGATGCCATCCGCCAGAACAAGGTGCGCGCCGCCCTGACCATCATGGGCGTGGCGGTCGGCGTCTTCGTCGTGACCGCCATGGCCGCGACAGTACACGGCATCCGCGCGAGCTTCCAGGAGGACGTGGATTCCTTCGGGGCCACCTCGTTCCAGGTCCGCCGCCGCTCGATCAGCCTGAGCGGATGCGACGGCACGGAAGACAACTGCCCCGAGCGCCGCAACCCCGCCGTCACGCTGCGAGAGGCGGCGGCCATTCGCGCGCTGCCGTCGGTCGATGCCGTCACCGCCATCTGGGGCGGATCACGCTCCTTCCGCTATCACGACCGCTTCCTCCAGAACGTCGGCTACGACGCGATGAGCGCGCAGTGGCTGGAGACCGATGCCGGCGACATCTATCCCGGGCGCAACTTCTCGCTCGCCGAGGAGGTGGCCGCCGCGCGCGTCGTCGTGATCAACGACTCGCTCAAGTCGCAGCTCTTCGGGCCGTCCGACCCGATCGGCAAGCAGGTGCAGATCGGCGACCAGCCGTTCACGGTCATCGGGGTGTACCACACCAAGGCGGGCTTCCTCAAGACCATGGACGGCCGTGGCCCCGACAAGCCGCGCGCCGTGATCCCGTTCGTCACCGCGCGCCGCCATCTCGGCATGTGGGAGTACGGCGTGGTGCTGATGGTGAAGCCGCGCGTCGGGCAGCAGCAGGACGTCGTGATGGATGAGGTCACCGCACTCCTGCGCGGCATGCGCGGCCTGCGCCCCAGCCAGCCCAACAACTTCGCGCTGGTCACGTCGGAACGCATGATGGACGTGTTCGACCAGCTCTTCGGCGCGATCTTCCTCGTGGGGCTCGCGCTCTCGGCAGTCGGTCTGCTGGTGGGAGGCGTCGGCGTGATCGCCATCATGATGATCTCGGTTACCGAGCGCACCCGCGAGATTGGCGTACGCAAGGCGCTTGGCGCCACGAAGGGCATCATCCTCTGGCAGTTTCTTGTGGAGGCCGCTACGCTGACGTCGATCGGGGCGCTGATCGGACTCGCCGTCGGCGCCACGCTCGCGGCGCTGGTGGCCGCCGCCACACCCATCCCCGCCTCGGTGCCGGCATCGGCCATCGTGGCCGCACTGGTGGGTTCTGCCGTGACCGGGATCCTGTTCGGCATCATGCCCGCCGCCCGTGCGGCACGCCTCGATCCGGTGGAAGCGCTGCGCTACGAATAGCGGCCGCATCGCCGGGTGCGGCGCCGGGTGATACCTTCCCCGTGAGCCCGCCCGGGATGCCAGCGCACGGCTGACGTCCGGTCCCCCCGTTGCTGTTCGTCGATGCGCTTCGCCGACGTGATTGCGGTCGCCCTCGGGCAGATCCGCACCAACAAGCTGCGCTCCTTCTTCACCCTGCTCGGCATCATCGTCTCGGTCACCTTCCTCGTGGCCGTTGTGGCGATCATCCAGGGGATGAACGCCTACGTGCGCGAGAACGTGGCCGGCGCGGTGATCGGGGCCAACGCGTTCCAGGTCCGGCGCACCCCCATCCAGGTGGGGCCGATCAACGACGCCGAGATGGACCGCATCAGGCGGCGGCCGAAGATCACGCCGCAGGATGCCGAGGTGGTGCGTGCCGCACTCCCCGACGCCAGCGCCATCAGCCTGCAGAGCGGGTGGCCCACCCCGCAGGCAGACGTCATCTGGCGCGATCGCACACTCGGCGACGTCCAGGTCTTCGGCGTGACCCCGTCGTTCCAGGAGGTGCAGGACTACCGCATCGCACGCGGCCGTCCATTGCAGGCGGTTGACATTTCGCAGCGCCGGGCGGTGATCGTGATCGGCGCCGATGTCGCCGACAAGCTGTTCGAGAGCGTGGATCCGATCAATCGCGAGGTGCGCCTGCTGAGCGAACGGTTCACGATCGTGGGCACCATGCAGCCCAAGGGGCGCGTGCTCGGGCAGAGCTTCGACGGCTTCGTGATGATGCCGATCACGCGCTTCGAGATGATCTACGGCCGGCGGAACACGACGACGATCTCGGTGAAGATGCCAACCGCCGAATCGGTCGCCCCTGCCATGGCGCGCGCCGAAGAGGCCATGCGGTTGGCCCACGGCCTGCGTCCCGGGGAGGAGAATGATTTCTCGGTGGAGACGGCCGACGCGCTGGTGGCCTTCTGGAAGCAGTTGACCGCAGTGCTCTTCAGCGTGGTGCCGGCGGTGGTCTCGATCGGCGTGCTGGTTGGGGGGATCGTAATCATGAACATCATGCTCATGTCCGTGAATGAACGCACCAAGGAGATCGGCATTCGCAAGGCTGTGGGGGCAACGGCCGATGACATCTCACGCCAGTTCCTCGCGGAGGCGATCGCACTCGCCAGCCTGGGCGGCGTGCTCGGTGTGATCGCCGGCTGGCTGTTCGCGTTCATGATCGCGGCCGTGTCCCCATTGCCGGCGCGGGTGAGCATGTGGTCGGTGGCGCTGGCCATCGGGCTCGGCGCCGGTGTGGGCGTGCTGTTCGGTGTGTACCCCGCCCGGCGTGCGGCACGGCTCGATCCCATTGCCGCGCTGAGCTTCGAGAAGTGATCAAGCCACAGGGCTCCATGCCGTTGATGGCGCACGTTCGGTGGGTGATTCGCGGCGGTATGGTGCCGCGAGGAGCGGCACGATCGGTGCGCGCGGGGACGCGATGAGCTTTCTCGATCGCGTCCGCGAGAACCTGACGATCGCCCTGGACGCGCTGCGCAGCAGCAAGCTGCGGTCGTTCCTCACGATCCTCGGCGTCGTGATCGGCGTATCGACCGTGATGGCGATGGCCGCGATCGTGAGCGGCATCCGTTCGCAGATCGTGCGCACCATCGAGGTCGCCGGCCCGACAACGTTCTACGTGATGAAGAAGTATTCGGAGACGCCGCTCAATCCGGACAACCTCCCACGCGATGTGCGCATCCGCCCCGACCTCTCGCCGGAGGAGGCGGAACGCATTGCCGGCCTGCCGGAGATCCACTACGCGTCGTTATGGGCGCAGGTGTTCGGCCGGCTCGAGTACAAGGGGGAGCGGACGCAGCCGATGACGATCTATGGCGCGGACGACGGCTTCACCGAGGTGCAGGGGGGCGACCTCGTGGCTGGCCGCTGGTTCACGCGCGCCGAGCTGTCGAGCGGCGCCGCGGTGGTCGTCGTGCAGGAAGATGCCGCGCATCGCCTCTTCGGCCGCGAATCGATTCTCGGGAAGTCCATCCGCGTGAGCGGGCGGCCGGCGACGGTGATCGGACTCTATCAACCGCCGGCGAACATCTTCGCCCCGGCGGGCTCGGAGGTGGGCGCCATCATTCCGTACCGGATGGCCGACCGCCAGTACACCATCGATCGCACCAACGCGCTCTGGATCAACGTCAAGCCGGCCGACGGGGTGAGCGTGGCGGCGGCACAGGCGGCCGTCATCGTCGAGCTGCGCTCGATGCGCAAGCTGCGGCCCGGACAGATCAACACCTTCGACCTCATCACGCAGGACCAGATCCTCGACATCTTCAACAAGTTGACCAGCACCTTCTTCGTCGTGATGATCGTGCTGTCGGCGGTGTCGCTGATGGTGGGTGGCATCGGCGTGATGGCCATCATGATGGTGTCGGTCACCGACCGCACCCGCGAGATCGGCGTGCGCAAGGCACTCGGCGCGACGCGCCGCGACATCATGCTCCAGTTCCTGATTGAGGCGGCCACCCTGACCGGCGCCGGCGGCGTGATCGGCATCGTGATCGGCCTGGCGTTCGGACGCCTGATCACCTTGCTGATGAACATCGATGCACAGACACCGCTGCTGCTGACGGGGATCGCGGTGGCCGTGTCCGTGTCCATCGGCGTAGTCTTCGGACTGCTGCCGGCACGACGGGCAGCCCGGCTCGATCCGGTGGATGCGCTGCGGTACGAGTGACCGTGGCGGCAGCGCCGGCCACCCCTGTTCACCACGCTCGCCCGGACTTCCTGCATGACGACCGTCGACATACTCGCGATCGCGGCCCACCGCGACGACGTGGAGCTCACCTGCGGCGGCACGTTGATCAAGGCGGCTGCACAGGGGCACTCGACGGGCATCCTCGATCTCACGGCCGGGGAGATGGGTACGCGCGGCTCGGCGCAGTTGCGCGCCGAGGAGGCGGCGCGGGCCACGGCGGTACTCGGGGTGAGTGTGCGCGAGAACCTCGGGCTCCCCGACGCGGGCATCGAGAATACGCCGGCCACGCGCGAGCAACTGGTGCGGGTGATTCGACGGCTGCGGCCGTCGGTGGTGATCGCCCCCGCCCCGCCGCCTGCGGGGCGTCACCCCGATCACCGGATTGCATCACAGCTCATTCGCGACGCCGTGTTCGTGGCCGGATTGCAGAAGGTGGCGCCCGATGTGCCGCGGCACCGCCCGCGCAAGGTCATCCATGCGCTGGCATATCGGGAGGATGCCATCAAGCCGACCTTCGTCGTCGATATCTCGGATGAATTCGAGCGCAAGCTCGAGGCCATCCGCTGCTATGCGTCACAGTTCGACGAAGCCGTGCAGGCAGGTGAAGTCTATCCCAATGGTGAGCCGCTGTATGATGTCGTGCGGCACCAGGCGGCACACTACGGAACGCTGATCCGGACTCGTTATGGGGAGCCATTCTTTACGTTCGAGACGATGATGGTCAGTGACGTGATGGGGCTTGAGGTGTCGAGTTTCTGATATTTCGGTGATTGACATCATGCTTCGAGCTTCATGTTTCTTGCTGGTGGCTGCGTGCAACCGGTTCCCGATGTCATGGCCGCGTCGGCTGGTCGGGTCGGCTGCATGCAGCGGGTGGGTATGGCTGGAATGAGCGGCAGCATGCAGCATGCAACGCCCCGACGAGCCGGCCTCGCCGGGAGGCTGGACACCGGATGCAAGCAGCCACCAGCATACAGCGTGCAGCTCGCAGCATGCTTCCACCCATGAAACCATGACCGACACACAAGTCACCTACGTCAACTATCTCGAGCTCCCCGCGCTGCTCGACCTCCAGCACCCGCATTCGCGCCCGGAGCACCCCGACGAACTCCTGTTCATTGTGGTGCACCAGTCGAGCGAACTCTGGTTCAAGGTGATCCTCCATGAGTTGCGGGCGCTTATCGGGCGCATGCAGGCCAACGCCCCCCTCGATGCGCTCGCGATCGTGAAGCGGCTGAACGCGCTCGTCGGGATCGTCTCGGCGCAGCTCGCCGCGCTGGAGACGCTGCCGCCGCAGCACTTCGCGCAGTTCCGCGGCTACCTCGGCACGTCGAGCGGTTCGCAGAGCGACCAGTTCCGTGCCATCGAGGCGCTCAGCGGGCTGCGCGACGATCACTTCATGCACGCCATTTCGGAGCACGGGGCACCGCCGGCGCTGGTGGCCAGTGCACTCGAAGCGCCGGTGCTGCAGTCGCTGTTCGAGTCGATGGTCGCCTCAGCCGACACGACCATCGAGGCCATCTACGCCGATCCGTCGCCATCGCCGCTGTTCCTGCTCGCCGAGGAGCTGCTCGAGTATGAGCAGGGCTTCGCGCGCTGGCGCTTCCTGCACGTCCAGCTCGTCGAGCGGATCATCGGCCCCGGTACCGGCGGAACGGGGGGTACGCTGGGTGCGCGTTATCTGGCGCGTACCGTCAATCAGCGCTTCTTCCCCGTGCTGTGGGATGTTCGCTCGCACTTCTTTGGCGCGAGCAAGTGATTGACATCAGCGTGCTGCTGCGCCCGGGCACGCCGGAGTGGCCCGGAGACACGCCGTGGTCGTGCGGGTGGACCGCGGAGCTGTCGAAGGGTTCAACCGTCAACCTCTCGCAGATCGCCGGGAGTCCGCACGTCGGCACGCACGCTGATGCGCCGCTGCACGTCCGCGACGGTGCGCCCGGCAGCGACACGCTACCGCTGGACGCGTTCATCGGGCGTGCGATGCTGATCGATCTGGTACCGGCAGCGCCTTCGTCGGTCGCCAGGCACCCCACGCTCGACGATGCGCTCGATGCCTACGATCCCGCGCGCGACGGAGAGCGACTCTTGATCCGGACGGGGGCGAGCATCGCCGGCGGCGTATTTCCGGATGCGTGGCCCACCATCACGCCTGCGCTCGCACGATCACTCACGGCGCGTGGCATGCGGCTGTTCGGCGTCGATGCGCCGTCCGTGGACGAGCGCGACAGCCGGACGCTCGAGGTGCATCATGCGCTCTTCGACGGCGGGGCGTGCGTACTCGAGAACCTCGATCTGCGACATGCATTGGCGGGACCGTACGAACTGATCGCACTGCCGTTGCGGCTCCATGCCCTCGATGCCGCGCCGGTGCGCGCGGTGCTTCGCGCACAGCCAACATGAAGCCGCTGGCGATGCGGTCTCCGAGCGTCAGCCTGACGCCGGAACGCACGGCAGTCCGCGCGCACCGGGCATGACCGCGCCGGCGCTCCGCTGCACCGACCTCGTACGCGACTTCGGCAAGGTCCGGGCGCTCGACGGCCTGTCGCTGGAGGTGCCTCGCGGCATCGTCTTCGGCTTCCTTGGCCCGAACGGGGCCGGCAAGACCACAGCGATCCGGACGTTCCTCGGCCTGCTGGCGCCGTCGTCCGGCCGCGCCGACGTGCTTGGCTTCGACGTGACGCGCGACGCGGAATCCATCCGCGAGCGCTGCGGCGCACTGCTGGAGCACCCCGGCCTGTACGAGCGGCTGTCTGCCGAAGAGAACCTGGAGTTTCACGGGCGCGCCTGGCGGCTGGACAGGCCCACGAGGCGCGCGCGCATCCGTGAACTGCTCGATCGCGCCGGACTCTGGGATCGCCGGCACGAACCGGTCGGGCACTGGAGCCGGGGGATGAAGCAGAAGCTGGCCGTCTCGCGCGCCATTCTCCACGACCCGGAGCTCGTGTTCCTCGATGAACCGACGTCGGGGCTGGATCCGGTGTCGACCGCGGCGCTCCGCGACGACCTCGCCGCACTCGCCACTCGAGATGGCGTGACGGTCTTTCTCACGACGCACAACCTCGCCGAGGCCGAGCGGCTCTGCGCACAGGTGGGAGTGGTGCGACGCGGCCGGCTCGTCGCGGTCGGTGCGCCGGCGGAGCTGCGCGCCAACGTGGACGGCGCGCGCGTCACTGTCAGCGGGCACGGGATGGATGAAGCGCTGGTTCAGGAGCTGCGCGACCGTCGGCTCGTGGCGTCGGCTGAGCTCGGGCCCACCGGTATGCTGCGCGCCCGCCTCCCGGACGACGCCTCCGCCGCCGCGCTCGTGGCGTTCCTCGTCGAGCGCGGCGTTGCCGTGGAAGAAGTGCGGCGCGAGCGGGCCACCTTCGAGGAGACGTTCCTCGAACTGATCCACGATCGCCACGAAGCGGGCGAGGCTATCGGCGGCCAGCACGGTTCCGCCCGCGCAGCAGAACAACGAGCCGGGAACGCCACGTGATACTGCGCGAGACGATGACCATCGCGTGGCGCGAGAGCCGGACTTTTCTCGGGAGCGCCATCTGATGCTCCGCGATACGATCACCGTGGCCTGGCGCGAGTGGCGCGAGATCCGGGCGTCGCTCTTCTCACTCCGGCAGGGCGGGCTGGCGGCGCTCATCCTCGCGCTTGTGCTGGGCGTCGTCGCGCCGCTGCAGTTGGGCGCCGAGTGGGTCACGTCGCCGCTGATGGAAGCCTACTGGCCGTTCCTGGCGGCGAGCCTCGTCTCGACGCTGATCACCGATTCGATTGCCGGCGAGCGCGAGCGACACACACTGGAGACGCTGCTGGCGACGCGGATGAGCGATGCATCGATCCTGCTCGGCAAGGTCGCGGCCGTCGTGCTCTACGGCGTGGCGTTCGCTATGCTGAATCTCGTGCTCGGCATGATCGCCGTGAACGTGGCGCAGGCCGGCGATGGTCAGGGCCTGGTACTGCTCGACGCGCGCCACTTCCTGGTCACGCTCGTGCTGGTCTTCCTCATGTGCACCTTCGTTTCCGGCGTCGGCGTCTTCATCTCGCTGCGCGCCGCATCCGTACGCCAGGCGCAGCAGACGTTCGGCATCGCGCTGGTCGTCTGCGTCATGGGACCCGCGCTGGCATTTCAGTCGCTGTCCCCCATGGGCCGATTCGAGCTGGTCCAGCGGCTCGCCGGGCTGGGACGGGAGACGCTGGAGCAGGTTGCGATACTGGTCCTGGTGGCGCTCAGCGTGACCATTTTGAGCGCGGCGTTGCTCCGGTTCCGGCGGGGGCAACTGGTGCTGGACTGACCACGGACGAACGCCGTACGGTGCCTCGCGCCCCTGAGAAGTCCGCGCCCTTCAGAAGTCCGCCGCCCCCCTTCCGCCTTCTCATTGTATATTCCGTCATGCTTCCGCCTGTCTATTTCGACCACGCCGCTACGACTCCCGTCCGGCGCGAAGTCTTCGAGGCCATGGAGCCCTTCTATGGCCCGCGCTTCGGCAATCCGTCGAGCACGCACCGGTGGGGTCGCGAGGCGCGCGCTGCGCTCGATGAGGCCCGCGAGCGTCTTGCCCGATGTCTTGGCGCCGCGCCTGACGAGGTCTGCTTCACCTCGGGCGGCACCGAGGGCGACAATCTCGCCATCCTCGGTCCCTGGCGGGCGCTGAGGGATCAGGGGAGGACGGCCGTCGTCTGCACGCCCATCGAGCACAAGGCGGTGCTCGCCGCGGTCCACCAGGCGGCCCGCGAGGGGGCCGAGGAACGGCTGCTCGAGGTCGATCCCAACGGACTTGTCAGCGATGACGGGTTCGACGCGCGCGTCGATGACACCGCCGCGATCTGCAGCGTGATGTGGGTCAACAACGAGATCGGCGTCAGCCAGCCGGTCGCCCAGCTCGCCGAACGGGCGAAGTCACGCGGCGTCGTCATGCACACCGACGCCGTGCAGGCGTTCGGGAAGATGCACATCGACGTCAAGTCGCTCCCGGTCGACCTCCTCACGATGTCCGGCCACAAGATCGGCGCGCCCAAGGGAATCGGGGCGATTTTCATCCGCCGCGGCACCCCGCTGGAACCGCTGATGCACGGCGGCTCGCAGGATCGCGGACGGCGCCC
Source organism: Gemmatimonadaceae bacterium (assembly GCA_035698205.1). GTDB lineage: Bacteria > Gemmatimonadota > Gemmatimonadetes > Gemmatimonadales > Gemmatimonadaceae > DASSBZ01. The sequence goes on from DASSBZ010000175.1 coordinate 29,293, forward strand.
CGGCACCGAGAACGTGGCCGCCGCCGTCGGCCTCGCGCGCGCCGCCGAGCTGGCGGTGGCCGAGCGCGAGGAGGAGTGGCAGCGTCTCGAGGCGATGCGCGACCGGTTGCAGGCCGCGCTGCTCGCGCACATTCCCGACGCCGTCGTGCACGGCCGCGGGGCGTCACGTGCGCCGCACATCCTCAACGTGTCGGTCCCCGGCACGGACAGCGAATCGCTGCTGATGGCGCTCGACCTGGCCGGCGTCGCCTGCTCGGCGGGATCGGCCTGCCAGAGCGGAAGCGTGAGCGCATCGCACGTGCTCACGGCCATCGGCGTGCCTAACGACATTGCCAACGCCGCCATCCGCTTCAGCCTCGGCAGTCTCACCACCGACGAGGCGATCACGCGCGTGGGCGACCTCTTCCCCGCCCTGATCGTGAAGGCACGACGCCTCAGCGGCGTCGCGATGTAGCGGTGCGCGAGCGGGTGCTGGTCGCCATGTCGGGCGGCGTCGACTCCTCCGTGGCCGCCGCCCTGCTCGTGGAGCAGGGGTACGACGTGGTCGGGGCGACGATGAAGCTCTTCTGCTACGGCAGCGAGGTCCCCGACCGGCCCTGCTGCTCGCTCGATTCCGTCAACGACGCACGCCGCGTCTGTGAGCAGCTCGGCATCCCGCACTACGTGCTCAACCTCGAGGATGCGTTCGGGCACGACGTGGTCGCGAACTTCGTCGACGAATATGCGCGCGGTCGGACGCCCATCCCGTGCGTACGGTGCAACACGTTCACGAAGTTCCGTGACCTGCTGCGCAAGGCCGACGCCATCGACGCGGGGCGGATCGCCACCGGGCACTACGCCCGCGCCGACGACGGCACGCTGCACCGCGGCGCCGATCCGGCCAAGGACCAGAGCTATTTCCTCTGGGGGATCGACCGCGCCGTGGTAAAGCGCATGCTGCTCCCCGTCGGGATGCTCGACAAGCGGGAGACACGCGCGCGCGCCCGGGCGCTCGGGCTCGCCGTCGTGGCCGACAAGGCGGAGAGCCAGGATATCGGCGTCGTCCCCGCCGGCGATCACACGAAGATCATCGCGCGCACCCTTGGCGCCGACACGCCATCGCTCGCGCGCGGTCCCATCTTCACGCGCGACGGCCGTCTGGTGGGCGAGCACGACGGCTATGCGCGATTCACCATCGGCCAGCGCCGCGGGCTCCCCGGCGGATTCGGCGAGCCGATGTACGTCGTGGCCATTCGCCCCGCCGACCGGGCGGTCGTGATCGGACCGCGTGAGGCGCTCCTCGGCAGCGGACTCATCGCGCGCGAGGTGAACTGGCTCGTCGACAGCGCGCCGGGTGTCGGGGCGCGGGTCGACGTGCAGGTGCGCCATCACGCACCTCCCGCCGCCGCCGAGGTGCTCCGCCTCGACGGCGATGAGATCGAGCTCGCGCTGGACGAGCCCGTGAGCGCCATCACGCCGGGGCAGTCGGTGGTGTTCTATCGCGGCACGGCGGTGCTCGGCGGCGGCCTCATCGAGCGCGCGGCCGGCTCACGGTCGGCGCTGCCGGTGCGCGCGGCCTGAGGCTCGGTCGCCGCGGGGCTGGCGGCGCGCTGCGAATGGGCGCATTGTGCTGCCCATGATCCAGACTCTTCTCCGTACAGGCTGTATCGTCGCGCTGATTGCCGTCACATCGACCGCCAGCGTCAGCGCCCAGCACGCCCCCACCATGGCGGGCCGGTCACCGGTCTATGCGCCTAACGGCGTGGCGGCCACCAGCCAGCCGCTCGCCACGACCGCCGCGGTGGCCGTGCTCCAGCGCGGCGGCAACGCCGTCGATGCCGCCGTGACGGCGGCGGCGGTGCTGTCCGTGGTCGAGCCGATGATGACCGGAATCGGCGGCGACATGTTCGCACTCATCTGGCTCGCGAAGGAGGGACGCCTGGTGGCGCTCAACGCGAGCGGACGCGCCGGCGCGCTCATGACGCGAGAGGAACTGCTCCGGCGTGGACGCGACGACGTGCCGCGTGGCCCGGAAGCCATCACCGTGCCTGGCGCGCTCGCGGGGTGGCAGACACTCCTCGATACGTACGGGACCATCTCGCTCGCGCAGGCGCTGGAGCCGGCCATCGGATACGCCGAACACGGCTTCGTGGTCACGCCGGTGATAGCGGAGGACTGGGCCAGCCAGGAGCGGATCCTGCGCCGCGACAGCGCCGCGTCGGCCACCTTCCTCCCCGATGGCCAGGCGCCCGAGGCGGGGGACTGGTTCAGCAATCCGGACTACGCGCGTACGCTGCGCACCATCGCCAGCGAGGGACCGTCGGCGTTCTATGGCGGCGCGCTGGGCAAGCGCATCGTGGATCGCGTGCAGGAGCTGGGCGGATTCATCACGCTGGACGACCTTGCCCATCACGAGAACACGTGGGTCACCCCGATCTCCGTTCCGTTCAGGGGCTATCGCGTGTGGGAGCTGCCGCCTAACAACCAGGGGATCGCGGCGCTGGAGATGCTGCGCATCCTCGAGCCGTACGACCTGAAGGCGCTGGGGCACAACTCTGCGAAGTACCTGCACCTGCTGATCGAGGCCAAGAAGCTGGCCTACGCCGACCTGGCGCGCTACGTGGGCGACGCCGATCACCTGGAGCTCACGCCGGCGCAGATCCTGTCCGACGGGTTCATCGCCGAGCGTCGCGGGCACATCGATACGTCGCGCGCGATGGTGCGCACCGACCCGGGGCCGGCGCGCGTCTCGAGCGAGACGGTGTACCTCACCGTGGCGGACAGCGCGGGGAACATGGTGTCGTTCATCAACTCGAATTACGACCTGTTCGGATCGGGCGTGGTGGTGCCGGGCACCGGATTCACGCTGCACGATCGCGGCTCGGGCTTCACCCTCACGCCTGGGCTGCCGAACACGGTAGCGCCGGGGAAGCGCCCGTTTCACACGCTGATCCCCGGCTTCGTGACCATCCCCGCCGCGACGCCGGCGGCGGACGGCAAGGGCGACCGCCCCTACATGAGCTTCGGCCTGATGGGCGGATCGATGCAGGCGCAGGGGCATGTGCAGTTCCTGCTCGATCACCTGGTGTTCGGCATGGACATCCAGGAGGCGCAGGACGCGGGGCGCTTCCGCCACATGGATTCCACGCGCGTGATGGTGGAGGCCACACTCCCCGACCGCGTGATTCAGGCGTTGCGCGCGCTGGGGCACGACGTGCGCATCGGGCGGCCGGCGCAGTTTGGCGGCAGCCAGGCGATCATCAGGTTGTCACGGGGGTATGTGGCGGGGTCGGATCCGCGGAAGGACGGCCACGCGGCGGGGCACTGAGGGCGAAGCGCCGGCGGAATGGCCAGGTCACATCATCATTCCTGTTCGAGCTCAGCACCCGCTCCACCCCCCTCAGTACTTCAGCCCACCCGCCTCCGCGAATTCCTTCATCATCTTCTCCTGCTCCTCGGTCAGCTTCTCCGGCACCGCGATCGCCACCTCGACGATCAGGTCGCCCCGCTGCCCATCCTTCTCCACCCCCTGTCCACGCACGCGGAACCGCTTCCCCGATGCGGTCCCCGCCGGAATGCGCAGCGCGACCTTCTTGCCATCGAGCGTCCGCACGCTCACCCGGCTGCCTAACGTTGCCTGGGCGATGTTGATCGGTACGGTCGCCACCAAATCGAGCCCATCGCGCGTGAAAAACCGATCGGGCTTCACCTGGATGGTGATCACGAGGTCACCGGGCTCGCCGCCGTGCGACCCGCGTCCCCCCTGCCCCTTCAACCGGATTCGCGAACCGCTGTCGGAACCGGCGGGCACGGTGATGATCACCTTCTTGCGCGTGCGCACCTCGCCGGTGCCACCACACGTGGCGCACCGCTCCGTCGGCACCTGACCGCGGCCGAGACACATGGGGCACGGTCGGTTGACGGCGAACCCGCCCTGTCCGAACGAGATCGTGCCGCGGCCGCTGCACTCGGGGCATGTCTTGAAGCCGGCACCGGGAGCGGCGCCATTGCCGCCGCAGGTCGCGCACTCCTCGTTGACCTCGAGCTCCACCGGCACCTTGCCGCCGGTGGCCGCCACGCGGAACGGCACCTCGAGCGTGGTCTCCACGCTCTGCCCCTTCTCGGCCGCACGACGCTGCGCACCGGGCCGGCCGCCGGCACCCGCGCCGAAGATGCTGCTGAACAGGTCACCCAGCCCGCCGATGCCGCCGATGTCGAAGTCCTGATACCCACCGGCGCTTCCCGGTCTCGTGCCACCGGCCGTACCCGCGCCGCCCCCCGCACCCGACGGCCGGCTCGTACGCGACGATCCGCCGCTGCCGAAGCCGAACGCGCCGAGTCGCCGCATGTCGTCGTACTGCTTCCGCTTCTCGGCGTCGCCCAGCACGCCGTACGCCTCGGAGATCTCCTTGAAGCGTTCGGCGGCCTTGGGATCGCTCGCGTTCGCGTCCGGATGATGCTTCCGGGCGAGTCGTCGGTACTGCTTCTTGATCTCGTCGGCGGACGCGGTCGAGGCGACACCGAGGACTGCGTAATAGTCCTTGCTGGGCGCCATGGACGTGGATCAGTCGGCGGGCGACGCCGCACCGTCCCACAGGCGCACCACCACCCGCGCAGGACGCAGCAACTGACCGTGGAACACCAGTCCACGCTGAAAGACCTGCGCCACTACGTGATCCTCCTCCGGCGACTCGGCGCGCACGGTCGATACGGCTTCGTGCAACGCGGGATCGAACGGATGCCCGGCAGGATCGACGATCTCGAGACCGTGGCCGGCGAGGGTCTTCAGCAGCTTGCGTTCGACCATCGACACGCCTTCCACGATGGTCGCGGCGTCCGTCGTGGCCGGATCCACGTGCGCGAAGCGCGCGAGGTCGTCGAGCGCCTCGGCCATCCCCGCGACCATCTCACCTTGCGCCCGGAAGCCGGCTTCCTGCCGCTCGCGAATGGTCCGCTTGCGATAGTTGTCGAACTCGGCGGCCAGACGCAGGAGCTTGTCGCGCTGCTGCTCAAGTTCGCGCTGCACATCCAGTCTCGCGGAGGCCGCCTCGTCGTCGTTGGGCAACGGAGCCGACCCGGGCGGTGCGTCACGGACGGAGCGGTCGTCCCCCGAGGCCGGGTCAGGAACGGCCGGGTCGACGGGAAAGTGCGAATGAGGGGCACGCTGATCGGTCATGTCACTCGGAAAAGGATGAGCGTCTCGAAATGTCGGGGCACCACCAAGGGGAGGCAACCGTCATGCCCGGCGCCCGCTGCCCTTGCGGCAGCGTTCACGTCGCAACGGCGCGACGCACCATGTCGAGCGCCAATTGGGCTGATCGATAGCGGTTCTCGGCGCGGTCGCTGAGAAAGCGCACGGTTCGCACTTGCAACGCGCCGGCGATATCGATGGCCACGCAGGTGAAACCCACGGGTTTGTCGGCGGTGCCGCCGCCGGGGCCCGAAATGCCGGTGATGCCAATGCCGACGTCGGTATCGAGCAGCGCACGGCAGCCGCTGGCCATGGCCAGCGCCACCGGCTCCGACACCGCGCCGTGCGAGCGCAGCAGTTCCGGCGGCACGCCGAGCTGCCGTTCCTTCACCGCATTGTCATAGGCAATCACGCCACCCACGACCACGTCGCTGGAGCCGGGGATGGCGGTGAGTCGCGCGCCCAGCAGGCCGCCGGTACAACTCTCGGCGACCGCCACGCGCCAGCCACGCGCGCGCAGGCGCCGCAGGACGACATCGGCCAGATCGGTGTCGTCCTCCCCATACGCGTAGTCGCCGATCCGTTCGGCCACACGGGCGAGGGCACGGGCGAGCACGGCGTCGGCATCGTCGGCGGGGAGGTCATGACCGGTGAGCCGCAAGTCGATCCCGTCGATGCCCGGCAGGTACGCCAGAGAAAGACCGTCCACGCCACCGGCGAGATCACCGAGCATGGTGGGCAGCGACGACTCGGCGAGTCCGGTGGTGCGCAGCAAGCGAGACCGGATGACCGGCGCACCGGCACCGGCGCGTTCTCGCAGGAGGGGAATGAGGGCGTCGAGCGTCATGGCGCGCATCTCCCGCGGCACGCCGGGGAGCATGGCGCACCAGCGGCCGCGATCGTCCTCCACCCACACCCCTGGCGCGGTGCCGTTCGCGTTAGGCAGCGCGGTTGCGCCGGCAGGGAGCATCATCTGCTGCCGGTTGGCCTCGGGGGGTTCGCCGCGCCGTCCCATGGAATGCCAGCGCTCGCGCAGGCGATCCCATTCCCCGTCGAGCTCCTCCAGCGGGCGATCGAACGCGGCGGCCACCGCCGGCTTGGTGCGATCGTCGGCGGTAGGGCCAAGCCCTCCGGTGGTGATGACGGCGCCGGTGCGCTCGAGCGCGTCCGTCACCGCGCCGCGGATGGCATCGAAGTCGTCGGCCACCGACACACGGCGCGTGACGCCGATGCCGAGATCGGCCAGTTGGCGGGCAATGAACGGACCGTTGGTGTCGACCGTAAAGCCGAGCAGCAGTTCGTTCCCGATGGTCAGCAGTTCGACGCGCATGCGATTCGGGCGCGACGGCGCGCGGCGGTTGGGCCCGGGGTCGGGGATCACGATTTGGTGGGGGCGCGCGCACCGGCCAGCAGGTGGCGATAGCGCACGACGTAAAGACCCAGCGAGTACAGTGTGAGGGCCACGGCGCCGGCCATGGTCACGAGCCCGAGCAGCCCATTGAACCAGGCGAGGTAGTGCCACGCCGACGAAGTCCACCCGTATTCGGCCGCGGCGGTGGCGGCGGCATACCAGAAGAATGCCGCGCCGACCCACGTGGACTGGAATCCCGTCTTCCACTTGGCCGGTCCGATGGCCGAGATGATGGTACCGCGGCGCGCGGCAACCTGGCGGAACACGGTCATTGCCGCTTCGCGCCCCAGCACGACAAGCACCACCCAGAGCGGCAGGCCGATGAGGGCGAACGGCGTGACGAAGGGGAAAGCGAGGTGCGGCACACGGCCGGCGACGATCGCGCCGAGCACGCCGGTGGTGGCCCAGGCATCGCTGCCGGGGAGGGTGGCCACAAGGGGTACGCCGCGCGTGAGCCACCACATGGGGACCAGCGTGCAGAGGAGGAGCAGCTTGTCGGCGATCGGGTCGAGCAGGCGACCCAGGTCGGTCACCTCGCCGCGAGTCCGGGCGAGGCGGCCATCCCAGTAGTCGGTGATGGCCGCGGCGAGAAAGAGCAGCCAGGCGGCAAGCCGGACCTCCCAGACGGGCACGAGCACCAGCAGCGCGGTCAGCGGAGCGGCGACGATTCGCGCGGCGGTGATCGCGTTGGGCAGGTTCACGGCGACCTCGAACGGC